>CAJTSU010000005.1:24619-34516 GCA_910579055.1 uncultured Mailhella sp.
ATGCCTCGCGCAGACGATCCACGGCGTCGGCCAGACTGCTGGAATCGGAAGCCAGCCGGGCATACAGCGTGGCGGCCTCACTCAGGCAGGAATACAGAATCCAGGCCAGCGGCAGGATAATGACAAACAGGCAGAGCAGCACGGTGAGGACGGAAGCGAGGTTCGGCCCCATCCTCCACCTGCCGCGCAGGAAAATGTTGACCGGGGAAAACAGCACGCCGATGACCACGGCCCAGAACAACACGTCGAAAAAGGGCAGAAGAAGCCAGCCGAACAACGCCGTGGCCGCCGCCAGCAGAAGCAGAAAGGCGCGGGCTTCAAAGCGCCGCATGTCAGCGAACATCAGATACTCCTTGCGTATGAACCCGCATATTAAACACGGCCTCGCTGCGGCGCAAGCACAATACACGAAGCCGCAGAAGGGAAAGTTTTGCAACGGACAGGTCAATCCGCTTGCATAATATCCGTTCCATGCTTATTCTGAACCTATCCTTCCGGGGGATTTATCCTCCGGCGGGACGCCGCCCCCGCGCGGCGCACGTTTTCGGCATCCCGACCGCAAAGACGCGCCTGATATGCGCCTCCGAGCGGAAAGGTCTGAGCCGCCGCCACGCCCTCCTTTGCGGAATCCGTCCGGCGCCTTTCCTTTTTTCGGGAAGGCGTCTTTTCTTTTTCCCGGCGGGGAAAAGCGCGCCCGTTGTTCTCTCCCGCCCTGTAAGGAAAGGTCACATGGAAGAAACACGTCTGGGCACCGTGGGCATCGTGGTGGAAGACATGGAGGCCAGCGCCGCCATTAACACCATTCTGCACCAGCATGCCGACATTATCGTAGGCCGCCTCGGCATTCCCTACCGCAGCAGGGGGGTGGCCATTATCGCCCTGGCTGTGGACGGCAGTATGGAAGAAATCTCGGCCATGACCGGCAAACTCGGCAAAATTTCGGGAGTTTCGGTCAAATCCGCCATTGCGAAGCAGTAAGGAGAGCCGCCATGTACAATCCCAAATCCCGTGATGCCAACGAATTCATTGACGACGCCGAAGTACGTTCCAGCATTGAAGATGCAAAACGACTCGCCGCCGACCCGGCCAATATCGAGCGCATCCTCGCCAAAGCGGCCAAATGCAAGGGGCTGAACCACCGTGAAGCCGCCGTACTCCTGAACGTGGACGATCCGGCCACGCTGGATCGCATCTATCATCTGGCCAAGGAAATAAAGGAACAGATTTACGGCAAGCGCATCGTGATGTTCGCGCCGCTCTATCTTTCCAACTACTGCGTGAACAACTGCAAATACTGCGGCTTCCGCTGCGCCAACGGCATTGCCCGCGTCAAGCTTACGCAGGAACAGGTCAGCGAGGAGGTGCGCGCGCTGGAGAAGCTGGGGCACAAGCGGCTACTGCTGGAGTTTGGCGAGGACGACCGGAACTGCCCCATTGATTACGTGCTGGACTGCATACGCACCATTTACGCGGAGAAATTTGAAAACGGAGCCATCCGCCGGGTCAATGTGGACATTGCCGCCACTACCGGCGAAAACTATCGCAAGCTCAAGGAGGCGGGCATAGGCACCTATATCCTGTTCCAGGAAACCTACCACAAGCCCACCTATCTGGCCGTGCATCACGGCCCCAAGCAGAACTACGAATGGCACACCGAAGCCATGGATCGCGCCATGCTGGAAGGCGGCATTGATGACGTGGGCATCGGGCCGCTCTACGGCCTGTATGATTTCCGTTACGAAACCGTGGCGCTGCTCATGCACGCCGAACATCTGGAAGCCGTTGTCGGCGTGGGGCCGCACACTATCTCCGTACCGCGCCTTCTGCCCGCCGAAGGCATTGACCTGAAGAACTTCCCCTATCTGGTGAACGACGCGGATTTCAAAAAACTGGTGGCTGTCATCCGGCTGGCCGTTCCCTACACCGGCATGATCCTGTCCACACGGGAACGCGCCTCTTTCCGCAACGAGCTACTCAACGTGGGCATTTCACAGATGAGCGCCGGTTCCTGTGTGGGGGTGGGCGGTTACGCGCATCCCGAGCTGATTCCGGATAATGAGAAGCCGCAGTTTGATCTGGCCGATCACCGCGCGCCGCTGGACGTGCTCAAAGGACTGGTGAAAGACGGCTATGTGCCCAGCTACTGCACCGCCTGTTATCGTGAGGGGCGCACCGGCGATCGTTTTATGCCTCTGGCCAAATCCGGCCAGATCGGCAACTGCTGTCTGCCCAACGCCCTGTTTACCTTTCAGGAATACATGATGGATTATGGGGATGAAGAGTTGAAGACGCTCGGTTCCGCCATGATTGCCCGCGAGCTGGAGCATATTCCCAACGAAAAGCAGCGCGCCCGCGCCGCCGCCTATCTGGAACGCATCCGGAACGGAGAACGGGATTTGAGGTTTTGAACAGATATGTGGGGGAGGGAAAAACTTTTGGCTCTATTCCAGCACCATGTTGATACCACTTTTTGCTCCGGCCCGCGCGGCAACATACGTTGCCGCAAAGTCAGCCCGTGTTTCCACACGGGCGAAAGGCAGCATGTATCCGCGGCCGGCTGCGCTTGCGCCTTCGTGCGGCTCCGCCGCCCAAAGGCTCCGCTCCGCGAACCCTTTCTTGCGCTCCTCGCCCCCAAAGATGCCGGCTTCCAGCCGGCGGGGGGGCGTCGCTCCATACGCCGCTACGCGGCGTGCCTCCGGCGGTCAGCAGTATGACCCTGACCACCAATTCCACACTTCTTTCCGGCATCATTGATACGTTGCGGCGCAACGATATGCCGGAGCACACCGCGCTTGTCCGCGTCATAGACGCCTGTTCCGAACCCGGCACGGAAGGCGAAGCTTTGCGCGCCCGGCTTTTCTCCGCCGCGCGGGAGGCGGCGCGTTCCTCCTTCGGCAGACGTATCTATGTGCGCGGCCTCATCGAGTTCACCAACTTCTGCCGCAATGACTGCCTGTATTGCGGCATCCGGCGCTCCAACTCCCATGCCGCCCGCTACCGCCTGACGCCGGAGGAAATTCTGTCCTGCTGCGCGCGAGGCCACGAACTCGGTTTCCGTACCTTTGTTCTTCAGGGCGGAGAAGACCCGTACTTTACAGACGACCGTATCGTCGAACTGGTGCGAGCCGTCAAGCGGAGCTATCCGGACAGCGCGATCACGCTGTCCATCGGAGAACGAAGCGCGGAAAGTTACCGCCGTTTTCGGGAAGCAGGCGCGGATCGCTATCTGCTGCGGCACGAGAGCGCCAACCCGGCCCATTACGCCCGGCTGCATCCCGCCGCGCAGACCTTTGCAGCGCGCAGGCGCTGTCTGCATGAACTCAAGGCCGCAGGATTTCAGACCGGAGCGGGCATGATGGTGGGCACTCCGTGGCAGACCACGGACGATCTGGCCGAAGATCTGCGCTTTCTGTACGAACTCCAGCCGGAAATGGCGGGAATCGGCCCGTTTATCCCGCATCATGACACTCCGTTCAGGGACATTCCTGCGGGGAGCGTGGAAAAAACGCTGGTCATGCTGGCTCTGACCCGCCTCATGCTCCCGCGCGTGCTGCTGCCCGCGACCACCGCCCTGGGCACGGCGGCGGGCGATGGGCGGGAACGCGGCATTCTGGCAGGAGCCAACGTGCTTATGCCCAACCTCTCCCCGCCGGGAAACAGAAAAAAATACATGCTGTACGACAACAAGATTTCCGACGGACATGAAGCGGCGGAAAACCTGCGTTCGCTCAAGGAAAGGATTGCCGGCATCGGCTATGAAATCGTGACCGACCGGGGGGACTGGACGTGACGGCTTCAGCCCCCGCTCCTTTCCCCGCGGCACAACCTTGGAAACAGAACCGGCAAGCCCCTGTCTTCCCGGCTCCCCCGCTATCCGCAGAAAGAGGTGTTCCATGTCCCTCAATGATACTCCCCGTTCCGACCGTCTGCATATCGCCATTTTCGGCCGCCGCAATGCGGGCAAATCTTCCCTGCTCAACGCCTTTACCGGGCGCAAGGCGGCCATTGTTTCGGAAACAGCGGGCACCACTACCGATCCGGTGTACAAATCCATGGAAATCCACGGCCTTGGCCCCTGCGTGCTCATTGATACAGCGGGCTTCGACGATAACGGCCCCATGGGCGAACTGCGTGTGCAAGGCACGGAAGAAGCGCTGAAAAAAACAGACGTGGCCCTCGTCGTCATCGCCGCCGATGCGGCAGCGCGCGGCAGCGATCTTTCCGCCGCACTTGAGGCGGAACAGAAATGGCTTGCGCGCCTGGCCAAGAAAAAAACGCCCACGCTCATTGTTCTGAACAAAAGTGATGCGGTGTCCGGCGCAAAGGATGGCACGATAAACAACGACGCAGTACGGACGCTGGCCGCGCGAATTGCGGGCGTGCTCAACATGCCGGGCGACGGTGTGAACCCGGTCGAGCCTGTCCCGGTCAGCGCCGCCACCGGACAGGGCCTGGACGCCCTGCGCGACGCGCTGCTGCGCCTTGTGCCGGAAAACTGGAACGCCCGGAGCCTCACGGGCGATATGGCGTCCGACGGCGACCTTGTGCTGCTGGTCATGCCGCAGGACATCCAGGCTCCGCAGGGACGCCTGATCCTGCCACAGGTGCAGACCATCCGTGATCTGCTGGACAAGAAATGTCTGGTCATGAGCGTGACCACGGACAGACTGGACGCCGCGCTGGACGCGCTGGCCCGGCCGCCGAAGCTGATCATCACCGATTCCCAGGTTTTCGGGGAAGTGTATGCGAAAAAACCGGCAGGCAGTCGTCTGACTTCCTTTTCCGTACTCATGGCCGGTTACAAGGGCGACATTGACGCCTTTGCCGAAGGCGCGGACGCGCTGGGACGCCTGGGGCCGGATTCCCGCGTTCTCATTGCCGAAGCCTGCGCCCACGCGCCGCTGGCCGAAGATATCGGACGGGTCAAGATTCCCCGTCTGCTGCGCGCCCGATTCGGGGACGGCATCCGTATCGAATGGGTGCGGGGCACGGATTTCCCGGCGGATCTGAGCGGGTATGATCTCGTTATCCACTGCGGGGCCTGCATGTTTAACCGCACCTACATGCTGGAACGGCAGAAACACGCCGCGGCGCGGGGCGTGCCCATGACAAATTACGGCGTGGCGCTGGCCTGGCTGGCGGGCATCCTGGACAGGATCGATCTGAAATAGCCGTGGATGAAAGCATTTCACTATTGAAATAGTATGGGGCTTTTTTGTTTCCCGCTCCACTCTTGCCTCCTTGTCTGCTAACGAGTAGTCTTCTCAGAGTATAATTTCCCTCCCGCCAAAGCCTACTACAAGGAGAGCTCATGCCCGACATGCCAACCGAAAAGCGCGCATTGCTGGATACTATCGACCATCTCTTTGCGCAGATGAAAGAGATCGCCTCCGCCATTTTCTCCGAACCGGAACTGGGCTATCAGGAATTCAAGTCTTCCGCCCGTCTTGCCGACTTTCTGGAAGCGAACGGCTTTGCGGTAGAACGCGGCCTGCTTGACATGCCCACGGCCTTTCACGCCGCAGCGGGATCGGGGCTCGCCCCCCATGTCGCGTTCCTCGCCGAATACGACGCCTTGCCCGTGCTCGGGCACGCCTGCGGACACAACATGTTCGGCGTGGCCGCTACGGCTGCGGGCATTGCCCTGTCCCGCGCGCTCCCCGGCGGAACTGTCCATGTATTCGGCACGCCTGCCGAGGAGGGTAATGTCCGGGATGCGGGCGGCAAGGTTCCCATGACCAGCGCGGGCCTGTTCGACAACATGGACGCCGTTATCTCCGCCCATGCCGAAGGCCGCACCATCCTCAAGCAGCAGCTTATCTCCCGCGCCAACCTTGAAATGGATTTCCGCGGCAAGGCATCTCACGCCGCCGGAGCGCCCGAACAGGGCATCAACGCGCAGGATGCGGCGGCCCTCGCCACCATGGGTATTAACAGCCTGCGCCAGCACATGACCTCTGACGTGCGCATTCACGGCCTGCTGACCGATACCGGCACAGCCATCAACACCATTCCCGAATTTGCCCGTCTGCGCTACGGCGTACGCGCCCGCAGACCGGACACCCTGGACAAAACCATTGAACGGGTAGTCAACTGCGCCCGCTGCTGCGCGCAGGCTCTGGGCTGCGAGTTTTCCTGGCGCCACTCGGCCCATCCTTATTATACCATGCGTCATAACATGCCGTTGCTGCGCGCCTTTGCGGGCAACCTTGACCTGCTGGGCGAAAGCTATATTGAGGAAGTGCCCAGCAGCTATTCCACCGACATGGGCAACGTGAGCTTCAAGGCACCGTCCATCCATCCCTATATTTCCATCGGCGGCGCGCACCTTGTCGGGCACACCGCGGCTTTTGCGGAAGCCTGCAACTCCGAATGCGGTTTCAAGGGCATGCTTCTCGCCGCACGGGCCATGACCATGACCGGCTACGACATACTCTCCGACGCGCAACTGCGGCAGGCTGTCCGCGCGGCCTTTGACAGCGCTGATCCTGATTGACGCATCCGGCCCGGCTCTCTTGAGAGCGAACCTGCGATTCTCCCCCGCCGGAGATGAGCCCCGCTCTGCCTATTCCGGAAGCATTTTCAAAACGAAAAGACGTTATCTCCTGCCCCATCCCTCTCTCCAGCCGCAAGGAGTTTCCGCTCATGGCGAAAGAAAAAATCGAAAACCTTTCCGGCATTCTCGGCCTGATTGAACGCGCCGGAAACAGATTGCCCCACCCTGTGACCATCTTTGTGGTGCTTACCTTTATCGTGATCCTCCTTTCCTGGCTTTTCCAGGGAGTCAGCATGGTTGACCCCAAGGGCAAGACGCTGGTCGTGCAGAGTCTTGTTTCCGCCGACGGCCTGATCTGGCTGCTCAAGAACTGCGTGAAAAACTTTGTGGACTTCAAGCCGCTGGGCCTTGTGCTCGTGATGATGATGGGGCTGGGCGTTGCCGAAGAAGTCGGCCTGCTCTCCGCAGTCCTGCGCGGCACCATTCTCAGCGCGCCCAGGAGTATGGTCACGGCGATCATCGCCTTCTGCGGCGTTATGGGCAACATGGCTTCCAGCGCGGCCTTTGTGGTTGTGCCGCCCCTTGGGGCCATGATTTTCAAGGGATTGGGACGCAACCCGCTGGCGGGCATGGCGGCCGGTTTCGCGGGCTGCGCGGCGGGCCTCAACGCCAACCTCCTTGTCGTGGGCACAGATGTCGGTCTGGCGGCAATCACCCAGCAGGCGGCACAGATTCTCGACCCCTCCATCATGGTTCACCCCGCCGTCAACTGGTACTTCATGAGCGCCTCCACCTTCCTGCTCACCGGGTTGATTGTGCTTATCACCGACAAATTTCTGGAACCCCGCCTTGCAGGCATGGACATGCAGGAGGGCGCACTGGAGGCCGAGGACATGTCCCTCACGCCGCTGGAGCGGCGGGGCCTGCGCTGGGCGCTGATCGGGTGCGTCGTCTATCTGCTGCTGATTCTGGCCACAGTTGTGCCCGAACACGGCATTCTGCGCGACCCCAAAAACTCCACCATCGTTCCTTCGCCCTTCCTTGACTCGCTGGTTCCCATTCTGTTCGGCTTCTTTCTTGCTCTGGCGCTTCCCTACGGAGCTGCTACCGGAGTCATCCGCAGCGACAAGGACGTGGTGCGTTACATGAGCAAGGCCATGCGGGAATTTGCGCCGTTCATCGTCCTCTGCTTCGCCGCCGGACAGTTTGTTTCCAGCTTTTCCTACACTCACCTGGACATGTTCCTGTCAATCAAGGGCGCGGCATTCCTCAAAGATACCGGTTTCTCCGGCATTCCGCTGATCGTCTGTTTCCTGATCCTTGCGGCCTGCATCAACTTCTTCATCGGCAGCGCCATGGCCAAATGGGCTCTGCTCGCCCCCATTTTCGTGCCCATGCTCATGCAGATGCAGTATTCGCCCTACTTCATCCAGGCCGCCTACCGCATTGCGGACTCCACCACCAACGCCATTTCTCCGCTTGAACCGTTCATGGCCTTTGTGATCGGGGTAGCGCAGAAATACGCGAAGAACGTGGGCCTCGGCACCATCATTTCCCTGATGCTGCCGTTCGCTCTGGGCATTCTGCTCCTCTGGGGACTTTTCCTTATCATCTGGATGGAACTTGGCATTCCGCTCGGGCCCGGCGCGCCCATTTACCTGTAATCAATCCGTATAAAACAAGGAGCGCTCTGACGTGAAGAGCGCTCCGCGCCGATCGTTTCGGCTTTTTTCGCTTTCGGGCAGCATTTACCAGCACTCATCCGGCAATACTTCTCCCGACAACAGCTGTGCCGGTAATATCCGTACCGATACTATCTGTGGAGGATACAATGCAATATTTCGACTTTGAAATCATGGGGCTGAAAAGAAAACTGCCCTTTGTCAAAGTGGGGGAACATCTCGCCCTGGCCAGCTTTGTCGTGCTTTCAGACACCGAATTGATCCAGACTGTCGCCCCGGAACTCATGAAGCGTCTGCCGGAAGTGGACGTCCTCATGACCGCCGAAGCCAAGGGGATCTGTCTGACCTATGAACTCAGCCGTCTGATGGGCATGAAAGATTTCGTCGTGGCCCGCAAGAGCCGCAAGCCCTATATGCAGAACGCCATTTCCCATTCCGTCCGCTCCGTGACGACGCAGAAGGAACAGACGCTCTGGCTTGACGGCTGTGAGGCGGAAAAACTCAGAGGAAAGCGCGTCGCGCTGATCGACGACGTGATCGCCACCGGCGAATCCATCGAGGCCATTGAAAACCTGGCCAGGGCCGCCGGAGCCAATGTCGTGGCCAAGGCCGCCATTCTGGCCGAACTGCAATCGGTGCATCGTTCCGATATCATTTATCTGAAAGAGCATTTCGTGTTCCGCCCCAACCCGGACGGAACCTTTACTCCGCTGGAAACGCTTGAGCAGTAAACACGCTCTCAATCAGCTTTTTCCTTCCGGGAACCCCGTAGACCAGGGTTCCCGCTTTTTTCTCCAGACCGCAAACTTCAAGGAGCATGTTTTATGGAAACATCAGCCTCTTTCCCCATGGTCCGGGATGTCCCATACATGGGCGTCATATGGGTTGTGCACGAAGCCTCCAAACTGGGATTCCGGAACGGACACCCGGAGTGGTGCAATCTCGGACAGGGCCAGCCGGAAGTCGGCGACATGCCCGGCGCGCCCGCCCGCATCAACAGCCTGTCCCTCTCTCCCTCCGATCACGCATACGGCCCCGTGGGAGGCACGGAGGAAGTGCGCGAAGCCATTGCCGACATGGTCAACCGGCAATACCGCCGGGGCAGAACGAAATATACGGCAGACAACGTCAGCTTCGCTTCGGGCGGACGCCTCGCGCTGACCCGCCTGTTCACCATTCTGGCGGACGGAGCGCGCATTGCCTACAAGAACCCCGACTACACCGCCTACGAAGATTACCTCCACAGCCTGCGCAACCGCTGCGTTCTGCTGCCCATGCGGGCGGAAGAAGAACAGGCCTTTTCCATCCCCGCCACGCAACTGGAACACTTCATTCATCAGGAACGGGCAGACGCCTTTGTATTCTCCAACCCCTGCAACCCCACGGGAGAGCTTGTCCGCGGCGACGCGCTGGAACGCTATGTCGCCGCGGCCCGGCGGGAAAACTGTCTGCTCGGCAGTGATGAGTTCTATTCTCATTTCATCTATGAGGAAGACGGCTCACCGGCGAACGCCCCTGTTTCCGCCGCCGAGTTTGTGGAAGACGTGGACAAAGACCCCATCGTCATCTTTGACGGTCTGACCAAAAACCATCGTTATCCCGGCTGGCGCGCGGGCTGGGCTGTCGGCCCCCGGCACATTATCGAAATGCTCAACCGGGCGGCCAGCGCCGTGGACGGCGGCCCTTCCATGCTCACCCAGCGGGCCGCACGGGCCGCGC
>CAJTSU010000005.1:34607-48694 GCA_910579055.1 uncultured Mailhella sp.
TCCGTCCCGCCGCCGATCCGCGCGGAACCTTCTATGTATGGGCCTGCATCCGTGACCTTCCCGCGCCCCTCAACGACGCGGACGCCTTTTTCCATGCCTGTCTGAACAGGAAGGTCATGACCGTACCCGGCCGCTTCTTCGATGTGCGCCCCTGCCGTACCCGCCCGGCGGAGGAACCATACCGCTCCTGGGTGAGATTCTCCTACGGCCCGTCGCGGGATGTGGTGAAAACCGGACTGGAACGCATTGCCGCGCTCATCCGGGAAAGCCGCTGAACGTGCTGTCTTTCCCGCGCCAGCTTGCTTACGCCTCGTGAAGCAGCCCTTCACTCGGCTCCGCGCCGCATTATCATACGGCGGGGGGGGGCCGCTCCAAGCTCGCTACGTTCGTGCCTCCGGCGGTCAGGGAGAGTTTCAACACTATTCTGCAACAGAACCTATCTTTTTCCCCTGGCGCCCGTTCAGTGAGGGAAACCAAACCTCGTTCTCCCGCCCCTCACGCGCTTGACTCCGGCCCGCCCGGCGTTACTATGGAAACGAAAGCAAAAGGAGACTGTATGCTCACCGCCCGCGACATCATGACCCCTTCCCCCCTCTCCGTCACTATCGGCACAAAAGTCACCGAAGCAGCCCGCCTCATGCTTGAGCATCATTTTAACGGCCTCCCTGTGGTAGAACAGGACGGAACGCTGCGCGGCGTCATCTGCCAGAGCGATCTGGTCGCCCAGCACAAGCAACTGCGCATGCCCTCCTATTTCGTTATCCTTGATGCCCTTATTCCGCTCTCCTCACCTAAAAAATTCGAGGAAGAAGTCAAGCGCATGGCTGCCACCACGGTGGAACAGGCCATGAGCACCGATATCCGCACGGTTTCGCCAGCCGCAGGCATTGAGGAAATCGCCTCACTCATGGCGGAGAATAAATACTATACCCTGCCCGTGGTGGAAGGCGGCAAGCTTATCGGTATAGTGGGCAAGGAGGACGTGCTGCGCACGCTGGCGCATGCCTGATGCCATGACCTCAGTCTCTGAGCTTCCTGAAAGCACACGCAGCGTAAAGACAGACCGCCCCGGCGAAAGCGGCCCTGAAGCTGTTTTCGCCGGAATGGAGCGTTCGCCCGAAACGGATACCCTTCCCCTTCCGGCGGAGCATCCGGTGCCGTCTTTGCCTGTACAGACATCTTCCCCCCACAGGGAAGTCGTCTTTCGTGCTCTTGCTGCCCTGGCCCTCCTGCCGATCGCCTTGGGGCTCTGCGTATGGCTGACCCTGTGTTGCGCGGATTTTCTTCAGCTTGAACGCGCAAGTTATGAAGCGTCTTCCGCCTGGCTGCTCTTCGCTCTTCACGTGAGCCTGGGCTGTTTGTTCCCTCCCGCCCTGCTCGCGGGCTTTACCCGCCTGCTTGCACAGCAGGGCCGCGCCATGGCACCGTCCGTTCTTCTGCGTGAAAGCTCCCGCGCTGCATTGCTCAGTTACGCCTTATTTGTTGTGCTCTTCTTTTTTTGCGCATGGATATTCAAGCTTTTTCTGCCCACCTTTCATCCTGTCTATATACCCGCTTTACTGTCCCGGATTCAGGCACTTGTCTGCTGCCTTTTGCTCTGGATCTCCTGGAGCATCGCCGCCTTTCTGCTGCCTCCGGCCATACGCCACACGACCCCGCCGCGAAGCATGCTCATCTTTCTTGTTCTGTCCTGGACTCTGGCCCTGTGGGGCTTGTTCGCATCCCCTCTTTCCCCGTATGCGGACGGTTCGGGAACTCCGGGCGGAACATTCGGGCACCCTCTGGATTTCTTCCTGCTCGCCGCGTCGTCCTGGTTATTGTTCCGTCGCGGGCTGCGGAGCATGCGCGTGATTTTTACCGCGCTCTGCGTGACCGGCCCCATTGCGGGGCTGGCCTGGCTTCCCCTTGATTTGCCCCTGTCTGACGCCGTTTTTGCCCTGAGCCGCGCGCTTCTGGCTCTTGCGGCCTGTATTCTGCTCTGGTTTCCCGCCTCCCGCGCGTGGCTCATGAAATAACCCGTGCCAACCTCTTGCGCGTTTGCTTCCTCCGGAAAGCCCGCTTTTTGTGAACGCTGCCCGTCCCCTGCGGGGGAATGCCCCGCTGACTGTCCCCAAATCCATACAGCTAAAAACAGCTCACGTTTCCCCCGAATCCCCTCAATATATCAGGAACATACGAAATAGTGTTAACAGCGCGTCATCTGTCTTTCTCCAGTCCCGGCGAAATCATGCGAAAACTTGCGGACATGTTTGCAGCTCCGAAAAAAACGCGCCGCAAAAGCGCGTCCCCCAAGTCCCGCCGCAGGAACAAGCTTGTTTGCCGCATCGAGCTCCCCTCTGAAGCGGGCCTGCCCGCCCTGTCCCTGACCTTGGAAAAAGACGGCTTTTCCACCGTGCGCCTGAAAGTGCGGGCCAACGGCGACGTGATCTTGCGCGCGCCCCACTTTTTATCAGACGCTGAAGCCCTGAACTTCGCCCGGAAAAAACGGGACTGGATCGAGCGCAAAAAAGCGGAAATCTCCGCCCGTCCGGCCCCTGTTCCCCTTCCTGACGGCGCGCTGCGCCAAAAGTGGAAAA
The DNA here is from genome assembly GCA_910579055.1 of uncultured Mailhella sp. GTDB lineage: Bacteria > Desulfobacterota > Desulfovibrionia > Desulfovibrionales > Desulfovibrionaceae > Mailhella. The sequence continues at coordinate 37,184 of CAJTSU010000005.1, forward strand.
AAGCTCTGACCCAACGCCTGGAAGAATTGCATCCGTTTGTCTGCCATACGTTGGGAGACGCAGAGCCTCTGCCGGATATCGTCGTACGCGAACTCAAAAGCCGCTGGGGCAGCTGCGCGCGCCGCCACCACGGCGGCACAGCGTTCTGCCGCATAACGCTTTCCCTGCGGCTCATGACCCTTCCCCCGGCTCTGGCCGACTATGTCATTCTGCATGAGCTGTGCCACATGCGGCGCATGGATCACAGCCAAGCATTCCATGCCCTGCTGGAACGCGTGTGCCCCGGCCACCGGGAACTGGAAAGAACGCTGCGGAAACTCTGATCTTCCGCGACATGAAATGTTGCGGCGCTCTGTTGCAGAATAGTGTTGAAAAGAACCTTGACCGCCGAAGGCGAAGCGGGGTTGTCATCAGTCCGGCCCGTGCGGAACACGGGCTGCCCTTGCGGCAACGGATGTTGCCGCCCGCGCCCTGGTAAAAATACACGTCTCGCGCAACGCCATCAACACGGTTCTGCAACAGAGCGTGTTTCAAAAGATCAGACGTTTTTTTACCGCTCACTTCGTCCTTGACGCCCATATTGCGGAATTATACCTTGTTTTGCCTGCACCGGAGGGATTTCAGCCTCTGGTCGCCGTCATTCATCTGTTTTCGCGGAGATGGAGAACCGGCTGAGCCGAGGCTCCCGGAACAGGGAATGCGGAACTTTTTCTCTTTCAGGAGAGGATGTTATGAGTGGTTTGTTCATGCTGGTGGTAGCGGGAGCGCTTTTTCTCGCTGCCTATTTTATTTACGGCGGCTGGCTCTGCCGCGTCTGGGGCGTGGACCCGAAACGCGTGACCCCGGCGGTGAAGCATGGTGACGGCGTGGACTATGTGCCCGCGCCCCGCTCTGTTCTTTTCGGGCACCAGTTTGCCTCCATCGCGGGCGCAGGCCCGATCAACGGGCCGATCATCGCCGCCATGTTCGGCTGGGGGCCGGTGCTGCTGTGGATCATCATCGGCAGCATCTTTTTCGGCGCGGTGCAGGATTTTTCCGCCCTGTTCGCTTCCGTGCGCAGTAAGGGCAAGGGCTTGGGCCTGATTATCGAGGAATACGTCGGAGGAATAGGCAAGGTGTTGTTCCTGCTGTTCTGCTGGCTGTTCTGCATTCTGGTCATTGCGGCCTTTTCAGATATCGTGGCGGCCACGTTCAACGGCTTCAACGCCGACGGCAGTTTCAACGATGCAAACGGCGCTACCGCCACCACCTCGGTTTTGTTCATCATCTCGGCCGTGGCATTCGCCGTAATCCTGCATCGGATGAAGCCCAGCGGACTGTTCACCCCGATCATCGCCATTGTTCTGCTTTTTCTGTGCATCGGGATGGGGCTGCTGTTCCCCGTGCATTTGCACAAAATGCCCTGGCTGTATCTGGTGTTCATCTACATTTATGTTGCTTCCGTAGCGCCGGTGTGGGTTCTGCTCCAGCCGCGCGACTACCTGAACTCCTTCCTGCTGCTGTTCATGATCGGTGCGGCGGCAATCGGCATTGTGGTCGCCAACCCCGCTATTACCCTGCCTGTATATACCGGGTTCACGGTCAACGGCATGAGCCTTTTCCCCATTCTGTTTGTAACTGTGGCCTGCGGCGCGGTATCCGGGTTCCATAGTCTGGTATCCTCCGGCACTACGTCCAAACAGCTCTCCAACGAACGGGACATGCGCCTGATCGGATTCGGTTCCATGCTGCTGGAAGGTTTTCTGGCCGTTATCGCGCTCATTGCCGTGGGCGCACTGTACAACAACGGCATGCCCAAGGGCACGCCGCCGATCATCTTTGCCAACGGCGTGGCGGCTTTTCTCGGCACACTGGGCATTTCTGAAAACGCCTCGCGTACCCTGATCACCCTGGCGGTTTCCGCCTTTGCCCTGACCTCCCTGGACTCTGTGGCACGTATCGGCCGCCTGTCCTTTCAGGAGCTGCTGCTTCGTACCGATGCGGAAAATACCGGCCTGCGCGCCGCGCTGGCAAACAAGTATGTGGCCACGTTCATCACTCTGGTGCTCGGGTATCTGCTCTCGCTGGGCGGCTATATGAACATATGGGCTCTGTTCGGCGCATCGAACCAGCTGCTCGGCGCACTGGCGCTCATTGCGGTATGCGTATTCATGAAACGCACAGGCCGTAACGGAAAGATGCTGGTCATCCCCATGATCGCCATGCTCGTCATCACCCTGAGTGCGCTGGGGCAGTCCATTATCAGCCTGATCGACAAAATCGGCACGCCGAATTTCGTCATGATGCGTGACGGGCTTCAGCTTGTTTTCGCCGTGCTGCTCACCGCACTGGCCCTTATTGTGGCCGGGCAGTCCTTCCGCGTGCTCGGCTCCGTCAAGCAGGCCGATCACGCGGCCTGAGCCGCTCTTTGAGGCGCTGCCCCAAACCCCGTCGGGGGGAATCATTCCCCCCGATCCCCCTCAAGAGTATCGGATGCTCTGCCGTAACAGAGCCATGCAGCCCCCTCACTTGCCGAAGCCGGCACTTTTTTTTATGCCTTGTTCATGTGGGTCCCCCCATCCCGTCCTTCCCGGTTCCTTTCCCGTAGATGCTATCTTGCCGGAGCTGAAACGCGCCCTCACAGAGCATGGTGTGGCCGTGCTCTGTGCGCCGCCCGGATCGGGCAAGACCACGCGCATCCCCCTTGCTCTGCTTTCCGAACCGGCAATCTGCCCCGGCACAATCCTGACGCTGGAGCCGCGCCGCGTGGCGGCCCGCGCGGCAGCGGCCTTTATGGCCCGGAGCCTGGGGGAAGAGACTGGCCGTACTGTGGGCTACCGGGTGCGGCTGGACAGCAGGGTTTCCTCTGTCACGCGGGTAGAGATGCTCACCGAAGGCGTGCTTACCCGCCGCCTGCTGCGTGACCCCGAACTTTCCGGCGTTTCCTGCGTCATTTTCGACGAGTTCCACGAGCGCTCCCTCCAGGCGGATCTCGGTCTGGCGCTGTGTCTGGAGGCGCGGCAGGCGCTGCGCCCCGATCTGCGCCTGCTGGTGATGTCCGCAACGCTGGACGTGGGGCCGCTGCGCGACTTTCTGGAACGCCATTGCGGCGAAAACTGCGGCGGCACGGTTCCGCTCGTGCGGGCCGAAGGGCGAAGCTGGCCAGTGGAAATTCGCAATCTGCCTCCACCTGCCGCAAATAACGAGGCTTTTCCGTTGGAGCGCCACACGGCGAATGTTGTACGGCACATGCTGAGCGAAGAAAACGGAAGCCTTCTGGTTTTCCTGCCCGGCGCGGCGGAGATCCGGCGTGTGGCGGAACGTTTGGGAGCGCTGCCCCCGGATACGGATGTGCATCTTTTATCCGGGGCTCTTGCGCCTGCCGCGCAGGATGCGGCCATCGCTCCGCCCCCTCCCGGCAGGCGCAAGGTTGTCCTGTCCACGGCTCTGGCGGAAAGCAGCCTGACTATTGAGGGTGTGCGTGTGGTGGTAGACGCAGGGCTGGCCCGCGTAGCCCGCTTCAACTCCGCCACGGGCATGGGCGGGCTGGCGACGGAGCGCGTGACGCAGGCCGGAGCGGAGCCACGCGCCGGGCGGGCCGGGCGTACCGAATCCGGCGTATGCTGCCGCCTGTGGCATACGGGAGAAATTCTTCTTCCCCATCCCCGCGCGGAAATCCAGGACGCCGACCTCGCCCCTCTGCTGCTGGACATTCTTGCTTGGGGGGCGCAACCGGAAAACCTGCCCTGGCTTACGCCGCCTCCGCCCCCCGCACTGGCAGCCGCGAAGCGTACCCTGCTCGCACTGGACGCCGCGCGGGAAGAACACGAACGCCTTGTCGTCACCCCGCACGGCGAACGCATGGCGCGCCTGCCGCTGCATCCCCGTCTGGCCCATATGGTTTTGTGCGCTCCGGCCCTGAACATGGCGCTGCTGCCCCTGGCCGCCTGCCTTGCCGCCCTGGCGGAAGAGCGTGACCTCTTGCGCGGCAGGGCCGGGGCGGACATCCGTCTGCGCCTCTCCGCACTGAAGGAAGGCAACGCGGCACGCCTGCGGCGCAGCGCTGAACAGATTTATCGCCTTGCGCTCGGCATCATTCCGGGGCGGGAAGCTCCGTCCTTCCGCCTGCCCGCGCCGGAAGAAGAAAACGAGGCGGGCGCTCTGCTCTCCCTGGCCTGGCCGGAACGTATTGCGCACAGGCGCGGCTCAGGGTATCTGCTCGCCTGCGGGCAGGGGGCCGCGCTCTTGCCCGATGATCCTCTGGCAAAAGAAGAGTTCCTTGCCGTGGCGGAACTGGACTACGGCCCTTCACGCGGCACGGGGTTCAACAAAGGAGATAATGCCGCGGGGGGAGGGGGACGCATCTTTCTGGCCGCGCCTCTGGACATGGAAAGCCTGCGTGACCTGCACGGCAGTCGCATCAGGGAGGAATGCGCACTGTTCTGGGACGCCTCCTCGCAATCCGTGCAAAGCCGCCGCCGCTTGCGGCTGGACGCCCTGACTCTGGAAGAGTCGCCGCTCCGCCTTGCGGACATGCCTCCCGAAGAGGTGAAAGCCGCTCTGCTGCGCGGCCTGCGTGAAGCCGGCCCGGCCTGCCTGCCGTGGACGGACGAACTGCGCCAGAGGCAGGCCCGCGTTCTCTTGCTGCGTGACCTGTTTCCCGCCAAGGGATCTGCCGACGACCCCGCGTGCGCATGGCCGGATGTGAGCGACGCGGCGCTTTTCACCGCACTGGAAGAACCGCAAAATTGGCTTTCTCCCTTTCTGGACGGGATAACGCGCCTGGCGCAACTGACGCCGGACAGGCTGGAACGGGCTTTCGCCGCCCTGCTGCCCTGGCCGCTTGATCGGCGTCTGGAAGAACTTGCCCCCCGACGGCTGACCGTGCCCTCCGGTTCATCCGTGGCAGTGGACTACAGGGCCGAAGGCGGCCCGGTGCTGGCGGTAAAGCTTCAGGAAATGTTCGGACAGGAGGATACGCCCCGAGTGGGCGGAGGCAGATGCCCGGTGACGCTGCATCTGCTTTCCCCGGCGGGAAGACCGCTCCAGGTGACACAATATCTGGCGGGATTCTGGCGCGGAAGCTACGCCGCCGTGAGGGCGGAAATGCGCGGCAGATACCCCAGGCATCCCTGGCCGGAAGATCCGCTCTCCGCCGTGCCGACAAAGCGTACCAAGGCATAGCGCCGCCCGCCGGCGGCTGAGCGTCCGTGGAAAACGCTTCACTCGCGCTGCGCGGCCGGCACATCCTGTGCCCGACTGTCAGCCGACCAGTTTCCGAACCCTGCGGATAAACTCCGGGCGAGGGATTTCTCTTGCCCCAAATCTTACCATATGCGCCGTAGTCTGCTGACAGTCGATCATCTCTACCCCCAGCTCCCGGCAGGCCGCCACCAATGCCGCCACTGCCGCCTTTGAACCGTCCGGCCGCGCATAAAACATCGACTCCCCGAAAAACACCCGCCCCAGAAGCACGCCGTATAAACCGCCAGCCAGTATCTCCTGTGCTCCCCCCTCTTTCTCCCCCTGCACACACTCCCAGGCTTCCACTGACCTCGCCACTCCCAGGGCATGCAAGCGTTTATATGCGGCAATCATTTCAGGAATCAGCCATGTTCCCTTCTGCCCCGGGCGCGGCGTGGAGGCGCAGCGCTCAATCACCTGCTCGAACGCCGCGTTAAAGGTAAAACGAAACCTCCCCCGCCGCATATCCCGCGCCAAACGGCGCGGAATATGCACCTCGTGCGGGAACAACACGCAGCGCGGGTCAGGTGACCACCACAATATCGGGGAATCTTTGTCATACCAGGGAAAAAGCCCCGAAGTGTATGCCAGCACCAGCCGCTCCGGGGACAAATCACCTCCGGCCGCCACCACGCCGTCCTCCGAAGCCTGTTCCACCGGAGGAAACCACAGCGGCGCGCCGGGCGGCAGCAACGGGATGCAAGTCATAACGTCTTCATCGCTCCTTTCAGCAGTTCAAAGCGGTTGCGCTCAAAACGGAGCCTCCTCTCATCGCGCAGCCTTCCCCATTCACGGGAGAGAGCGTTACTCCACGCCCCAATAAAGGAACAATACATTGCGGATCTGGCTCGGGCAGATGGAACACCTGCCCCAAAAATGAAGACATTCCGTCCGCGCCGCGCCTCATACATTCCCGCCGGTTTCATTTTCCGGCGGAAAATTTTTGCTGTTCGGTGCAAAAATAACGGCGCTCTAACGCAAAAAGAGTTAAGATGCCTTCGCTTGTTGCGCTTCCCTCCGCAACTACCCTTGATAACGGAAATAATCAATGCGTGACACCTCACGTATACAAAAGGAGCGTCATCATGGACAACATGTTCTGCTTCCAGTGTCAGGAAACGGCAGGCGGCAAGGGCTGCACCCGTCGTGGCGTGTGCGGTAAAGAACCCCGGATCGCGGCTCTTCAGGATATCCTCATCTGGTTGAGCAAAGGGGTCGGTGCACACGCCGCAGCCCTCCGCTCGGAAGGAAAGACGGTAGACAGAGAAATTTTTGAACTGCTGGCCGCCAATCTTTTCACCACGATTACCAACGCCAACTTTGATGAACATGCCATTGCGGAGCGCATCCGCCTGACCCTGCGCACACGGGAAGGCATGCCTCTGACTCAGGCCGGTCTGCCCGCCGCTTCCCGCTGGAGCGCAGACTGCAATACTCCCAGTGTCGAGGCCATGCTGGAACAGGCCGCTTCCATAGGTGTGCTGTCCACTGAAAACGAGGATATCCGCAGCCTGCGCGAACTCGTGACCTATGGCCTGAAGGGACTGTGCGCCTATGCGCATCACGCCGCCGTACTGGGCGGCTTCTCTGAAAAACTTGAAGAATTCCTGCCCCGCGCACTGGCTTCCACCCTGCCTGACGGCCCCCTGGGCGGCCTTGACTCCGATGCGCTGATCGCTCTGACTCTCGAAACGGGTCATATGGGCGTGGAGGCCATGGCCCTGCTGGACAAATCCAACACGCTGTGCTTCGGCAAGCCGCAAATCAGCAGTGTGTTCCTTGGCGCAGGAGATCGCCCCGGCATTCTTGTTTCCGGGCATGACCTGCGCGACCTGGAAATGCTGCTGCAACAAACCAGCGGCAGCGGCGTGGACGTGTACACCCACTCTGAAATGTTGCCCGCCCATGCCTACCCTGCCTTCAAGAAATATTCGCATCTCCGGGGCAACTACGGCAACGCATGGTGGAAACAGAACGAGGAATTCGAGGCTTTTAACGGCCCCATCCTCATGACCACCAACTGTGTCATTCCGCCGCGAGAAAGCTACAAAGGGCGTCTGTACACCACGGGCGCGGCCGGCTGGCCCGGCTGCCCGCACATTGAGGCCGACGAAAACGGACACAAGGATTTCTCCGCGATTATCAGGCAGGCGCGGAGCTGCCCCGCACCTGCGGCTCTGGAAGACGGCAATCTGACCATCGGTTTCGCCCATGATCAGGTACTGGCCCTGGCCGACAAGGTGATCGAAGCGGTGAAGTCCGGCGCGATCAAAAAATTCGTGGTCATGGCCGGGTGCGACGGGCGCATGAAGTCCCGCCGGTATTATACGGAATTCGCCAAGGCTCTGCCCAGGGATACGGTCATCCTCACCGCCGGATGCGCCAAATACAAATACAACAAGCTCGGTCTGGGCGACATCAACGGCATTCCGCGTGTGCTTGACGCCGGACAGTGCAACGATTCCTATTCCCTGGCGCTTACGGCTCTCGCGCTCAAGGACGCCTTCGGTCTGGATGACGTGAACAAACTGCCCATCGTGTACAATATTGCCTGGTACGAACAGAAGGCTGTAATCGTGCTGCTGGCCCTGCTGGCGCTGGGCGTGAAAAACATCCATCTCGGCCCTACCCTGCCTGCCTTCCTTTCCCCCGCCGTGGCGAAAGTGCTGGTGGAAAACTTCGGCATCGCGGGCATCGGCACGGTTGAGGACGATATCAGGGCATTCTTCGGATAACGCCGAATTCTGAAAATTCCTGTCAACGTGAACACCCAGACCCCGCTCTTGCGGGGTCTGGGTGTTTATGGCCTGATAGAATGAAAATCGTCTGGTTTGCAACATCGAACACGGCAAATACTGCCGTAATAGCGTGGTATGTTCCTTGCATGGAATCCTTTTCAAAAGGCTTTGTTCAAGTTTACGGTTGATAAAAAGAATTATGCTCCTTTAACCGCCGGAGGCGCGAGCGTTAGCGAGCTTTGAGGCCGAGCCGAAGGCCGCGCAGCGTTCCCGTTAGCCGAGTCTTCGGACTTACGGGAATCGAGAGCAAAGTGACGACCCCCCACCGCATGGTAATGCGGCATGGAGGAGGGCGAGGAGCGGCCAAAGGTCTCGCGAAGCGCGGTCGAGAGCGGCGAAGCCGCGCGAGACGAAGCGTCGTCAGCCGTTGCCAGAGGGGGCCTTTCACCGCACTGGAAGTGCGGTTGCCTTCACGGCAGCGGATGTTGCCACTGAAACCGGAGCAGATGAACGACCTCTGATTGCTGTATCAGCCAGAAACTTTAGTACAGCCTTTCAAAAAGCAGGAAGGAGGATTTTACCATGTATACAGGCAGCAGCGTTTCTTTTGTCCGCGATATACAGCCTCCGGTGGAATCAGGTTCTGTCCGGTGTGGAAGAACGAAAGAACAGGTACAGGATTCAGTCTCTCGCGCAAAAGATACGGCCATTTTTTCCGATGACGCTCTGGCTCTTGCGAAAGATATGTGGATAAACGCCAAGCTGAAAAATATGGCCGGACTGGACGAAGATGACGATTCGGGCGCAGCCTCCGGCCAGTCAGCCTCAACAGTGGGCGCAACCGAACTCAAAGCCGAATTTCGTAAAAAACTGGATGTGACCTCAGTTTCCGGAGCAAAATCACCGGACGAACAGCTCTCCAAACTGGAAAAGCAGATAAAGGATTTACAGAAAAAAATCGAACAGGCCTACGCTTCCGATCTGCCTGACAACGCCAAGGAAACCATGGTCAAGCAGCTTCGTGAACAGATGGATCAGCTGATGAAGCAAAAAAACGCATTAAAGGCTATCTCGACTTATGCCCGGAATGCGTAGCATATTTTAATGAGGCAAGAGTAGTTGAAAGACTCGCCCGCAGGAGTTCCTCAATCCCAAGCCGGGCGGCGGCATGCGTTGCCGTAAACACAGCCGTGTTCCACACGGGCAAAGGCAACACATATCCACCGCCGGCTTGCTCGCGCCTCCGGCGGTCAAGGAAGTCTCCACCCCAATGAGAGCAGAACGCTCTTACTTCCGCGCCTCCACGCTGAAACTCAGGTGTTCCGCGTCAGGTGCGGCGGCATCAACCATCACGTCGCCGCCGCGCTCCAGCTCCCCGAAAAGCACCTGTTTTGCCAATTCGTCTTCCAATTCCGCACGCACCAGGCGCTGCAAGGGGCGCGCGCCCATCTTCGCGTCAAAGCCGCGGGCGGCCAGCCAGTCACGGGCCGCGTCAGTCAGAGTCAGACGCACCTTTTTAGCCTCCAGGCCGACGAACAACTCCTGTACGGTCTTGTCCACAATACGCCCCATGAGTTCCGGCGTCAGACTGCGGAAGGCGACCACGGCATCCAGGCGGTTGCGGAACTCGGGGCTGAACTCCTGCTCCACTGCCCTGGCCCCGCGCCGGGAGGCGTCGCCCGCGCCCTTGCCGTTTCCCGCCGCGGGAAAGCCCATGGGCGAGGCGGCCATTTCCCGTGCCCCCGCATTGGTGGTCATGATCAGGATGACGTTGCGGAAGTCGGCCTTACGGCCGCTGTTATCCGTCAGGGTGGCATAGTCCATGACCTGAAGCAGAATATTGTAGATGTCGGGGTGTGCCTTTTCCAGTTCATCCAGCAGCACCACGGCGCGTGGCGTACGGCGCACGGCCTCGGTCAGCAAGCCGCCCTGCTCAAACCCCACATAGCCGGGCGGAGAGCCGATCAGCCGGGCTACGGCGTGCTTTTCCATATATTCGCTCATATCGAAGCGCAGAAAAGCCACTCCCAGGATATCCGCCAGGCTCTTGGCAAGTTCCGTCTTGCCCACGCCGGTGGGGCCGTGAAAAAGAAAGGCCGCGGCGGGACGCTCCGCCTTGCCCAATCCCGCGCGGGAACGCAGAATAGCCCGGGTAACGCCGTCCACCGCTTCATCCTGGCCGAAAATTCTGGATCGCAAGTTCTGTTCCAGAGTGCGCAGGCGCTCCTTTTCCCCCCGGTTCACAGCGCGGGGCGGCAACCCTGCCATGCGGGCCACCACCCGCTCCATATCCTGCACGGACACCACAGCGCCGGGCTTGAAACCGGGCCGCAGAGAAGCCGCGGCTCCGGCTTCGTCCATCACGTCAATGGCTTTGTCCGGAAGCAGGCGATCCCGCACATAACGGGAAGAGAGTTCCACAGCGGCCCGCACAGCCCCCCTGGAGTAGCGCACCTTGTGGAACATTTCGTATTTCGGCTGAAGTCCGCGCAGAATATCCAGACAATCCGCTTCAGAAGGCTCATTGATTTCAATGCGCTGAAAACGGCGGGACAGGGCACGGTCTTTTTCAAAATGGTTGCGGAATTCCTCGTGCGTGGTGGAACCAATACAGCGCAGGCTGCCCGAAGCCAATACCGGCTTGAGCAGATTGGAAGCATCCATGCTGCCGCCGGATGTGGCCCCCGCTCCCACGATGGTATGGATTTCGTCAATCACCAGAATTGCGCCCGGGCGCTCACCCAGTTCGCGCACCACGCTCTTTATGCGGGATTCAAAATCCCCCCGGTAACGCGCCCCGGCCAGCAATGCCCCCATATCCAGGGAATACACCGGCGCATCACGAAAACTTGCGGGCACGCGCCCTTCGGCAATGCGCAGGGCCAGCCCCTCGGCCACGGCGGTCTTGCCGGTTCCCGGCTCGCCCACCAGTAACGGGTTATTCTTGCGGCGGCGGGAAAGCACTTCCATGACGCGGGAAACTTCATTTTCCCGCCCTACCAGGGGATCGATGCGGCCGCTCCGGGCCAGCTCCACCAAATCACGGGTATATTTTTCCAGGGCAGAGGCCTTGCGGTTCTCCTGCCCCTCGCCGGACTCTCCCTCCTCCCCTTCCGCACGCCGCCGGGCCTCGCCCACACGGGCGATGTCGGCCTCAAAGCTCTGCTCGTGCACAATCTGCGGCAGATCGTGGGAGATGAAATCCAGAATGTCCAGGCGGCTGATGCCCTGGCGGCGCAGAAAGTACACGGCGAAGCTATCTTCCTCTTCGTACATGGCGGCCAGCAGATCGCCTACTTCAGCGCGGCTGCGCCCGGCAGACTGCATGTGCATAAGCGCGCGCTCCAGCGCGCGTTCCACTGCCGGGCTTTGCACCACTTCCAGTACAGCGCCTTCTTCCAGCGCGGGCAGATAACGGGTAAGATGCTCGTCCAGCGCGTGCCGCAGTTCGGCCAAATCCACGCCCAGGCCTTCAAGAATGATACGCCCGATGCGTTCATGGGTCATAGCCAGCAGGACATGCTCAAGAGTCAGGCATTCGTTGCGGCGG
>CAJTSU010000005.1:48708-52526 GCA_910579055.1 uncultured Mailhella sp.
CCATTACCGCCAGAGCAAGCGCCTGCATGAGGGATCGGCCCATCAGTCATCTTCCTCCATGGAGCAGCGCAACGGAAAGCCCGCAAGTCGCGCCCGTTTTTCTACTTCACGCACTCTGAATTCAGCAATTTCGCGCGGGTAAACGCCGCACACGCCCACACCGCTCCTGTGTACGGCCAGCATGATCTCCGACGCTTCTTCCGCCGTTTTGCGAAAAATATCCACCAGAACCAGAATGACAAATTCCATGGTGGTGTAGTCGTCATTGAACAAAAGCACCCGGTACATGCGGGGTTCCCGCAGTTCTTCTTCCGAAAGAACGCCGGATTGCCCCTGCTCTCCGGGGCCGGATTCAAAATCACTCATACTTTATCCTTGTTGGCCCGCCCCTTACCCCGAAACGAGAGCGCTTTTCCCACATCCCGTACAGGGCAGAGGCGCAAATGCCTGTTTTCTGCTTCCCCGCCCGACACCATCTACTTTCCTGCGCCTTCAGCTTCGGCTTTGAGGGCATCGGCCTGCGCCTGAGCGGCAAGAGCCTCGATCATGTTCTCGATATCGCCGTCCATAAAGCGATCCAGCGAATACAGCGTAACATTGACGCGGTGATCAGTCACCCGGCCCTGCGGGAAGTTATAGGTACGGATACGCTCGGAGCGGTCACCGGAGCCGACCTGAGACTTGCGATCCGCTGCCTGCTCCGAGTGCTGTCTTTCACGCTCGGCCTGGAGGATGCGGGAAGCCAGCACCTTCATGGCGCGCGCCTTGTTCTTGTGCTGGGATTTCTCATCCTGGCAGGTCACAACAACGCCGGTGGGAATGTGCGTAATACGCACGGCGGACTCGGTCTTGTTGACGTGCTGTCCCCCGGCACCGGATGCCCGGTACACGTCGATGCGCAGATCTTCCGGCTTGATATCCACGTCTACCTCTTCCGCTTCGGGCATCACGGCCACGGTGGCGGCGGAAGTATGAATACGCCCCTGCGATTCCGTGGCGGGCACGCGCTGCACACGATGGGTGCCGGATTCGTACTTGAGATGGCTGTACACCCGATTACCGGCTATCAGGGCGATAACCTCCTTGTAACCGCCGTTATCCGTGGGGCTTTCGTCGATGATTTCCACCTTCCAGTTCATGATTTCGGCATAACGGCAATACATGCGGAAAAGATCCCCGGCAAACAATGCGGCTTCTTCACCGCCGGTGCCCGCGCGGATTTCCAGCACGATATTCTTTTCATCCAGCGGGTCGGGCGGAAGCAGCAGCAACTTGAGGCGCTGTTCCAGGTTGGGCATCTCTTCTTCAATGTGGCTGATTTCTTCCTGCGCCATTTCTCGCATATCCATGTCGGCATCGTTCAGCAACGCCTTGTTCTCCGCCAGTTGCCGGTCAAGCTCGCGATAATGGCGAAACAGTGTGACCACCTCGCTCAAATCGGCGTGAGCCTTGGCGAGTTTGCGATAACGCTCCTGATTCTCATAAGCGTCCGGCGCGGCAAGCTGTTCTTCCAGCTCCATATAGCGCTTTTCCAAATTTTCCAGCTTGGCGAGCATGGGCACTCCTTGCATATCTTGGGGAGGGATCATCCTTCCCGGTTATTCCAGTATGGTATAGGATACGGTGTGCATATTCTCGGGCGCGTCGTCCCCCAATGCCTCGCGCAATGCCACCACCGCGACTTCCAGCTGATCCGCATCCGGTTCCCGTGTGGTCAGAAGCTGAAGCAAAAAACCCGGCGCGCGCAGGATACGCCCCGGCCAGGACGCTCCAAGCCTTGCGGCCAGACGGATCAACTCATAGGCCAGTGAACTGACGGGGATCATCAGCAATATCTTGAACAGCAATACGCCCGCATGCCGCAGTACGGCATGCTCCGGCCTCCACACGGCAAGGAACGGCGGAACGGCGGCCGCGTGCGCAAGAATGGCCACGGAAAGCACAAAAAGCATGAATGTAGTACCGCAACGGGCATGCAGGCGGCTGTGCCGCATGGCGCTCCTGGCGGACACCGGATCACCGGATTCCAGAGCGGCAATAACCTTGTGTTCCGCCCCGTGGTACTGAAAAACCCGGCGTATTTCCGGCACAAAGGAAATAGCGGCAATATAGCCGATAAAAATGGCGAACTTGAACAGACCGTCCCACATATGAAAAGAAAAACCTTCCATACCGCCGCTCAGACCAAGAGCCTGCATGCCCAGCGAAAACAGGTGCGGAGCCACCACAAACATGAGCGCCGCAAGGCTGAAGGCCGCCAGCAACGTGAAAAAAAGCTGCCCCCGCGTCGGGCGGCCTTCTGTTCCACTCTCCTCCCCGGTCAGTTCCGCCGAACGATTCAGCGCACGGATGCCGTTGACCAGCGTCTCCACCAGAAGGGGAAAACCGCGCAGAAAAGGCCGGGAAAGCGGGCCGCGCCGCGTCAGCCCAAACCATCCCCGCCGTTCGACAAATATCTCGCCGTTTTTCCGGCGCACAGCTATGGCATAGCGGCCGCCGCTGCGCATCAGAATGCCTTCCATGACGGCCTGCCCGCCCACGGTGGGGCAGGAACGCGTAGAAACGTTCTTTTCCCCGCTCCTGTCTTGCCGGCTCCCGGGAGAAGGACGCGCCATCTCCACCACCATGCCGCCCCATGCGCCGGACTCATCCTGAATGTCACTCCGGATGCCCGCCCGCATATCGTGCGCGGATTCCGGCAAACAGTCTTTTTCATTCCGATCGCTCCGGGCAGCCTCGGACACAGGGCCGGGCTCCGCTTCAAGCAGGGAAAAAAAGGGCAATCCGCCGGATCCCACAGTATCACTCCCTTCCAAACATTTGGCCGCTCGCGGCAGGGCAGCAGGAGGCGTCAGCAGTACGGCACGCAATGCGGTCGCTGTCATCAGACTCATCCACTCGCTTCGCAGTCCGTATTTCCCCTGTATTGCCGCTCAGGCGGAAGGCGAAAACCGGACGCACAAAAAATACGGCGGAACTGCCCGCCGCAAAGCGGCGGCAGGGCCAAATACGTTTTAAATAACGCATAAAGCCTCCCCACAGCAGCCCGGATAGGGTCGCCCTGGGGAGGTTGCAAATCCGGCGCGAAGCGGCAAGCCGGCTCTACTTCTCGAACTTGGCGTACTTCTTGCGGAAGCGGTCGATACGACCGGCAGTATCCACAAAACGCTGCTTGCCGGTGAAAAAGGGATGGCAGTTGGAGCAAATTTCCACATGCACGTTTTCGCCCTTGGTGGACAGAGCTTCCACCTGAAAACCACAGGCGCAGGTAATCTTCGCATTATACACTTTGGGATGAATGCCGTCTTTCATGGTACACTCCTCATAAATTCGGAACGAGGAAATATACGACCTTTCTCCGGTCTTGGCAAGAGGCGGTTGACAACATTGTCCCAAAAATCGTCCCGCCGCGGCTTCCAAAGCCGCAAAGAGGGGTGTTGGTTCATGTCTCTATATTATCAGGCGTTCGTCTTTCAGGTAAACCTGGACGCATGGGCAATAGCGGCCATGTCCTCATCAAGCGCCTGAATCTGGCTTTTTTCATCAACGCAATAATCCACGGCATTTGACGGTCAATGATCACAGCGCTGACACAGCGGTCAGGGTGATTGCCTTGCACTTGGCGTAGATCAGGGCTATCTTCTCTTTCATGAAGAAGCTGCTTTCCCCTGTCAACGACCATGTTTTCAAGCGAGTGTTCGGCAAGCATCTGCGCGTTCTTGCAAGCTTTCTGAGTGCCGTTCTGGAAATGCCCATAGACGCCGCTGATATCCGCGTTCTTGATCCCAATTTCCGGGCGGAGCGTGATGATGACAAGC
>CAJTSU010000005.1:52535-52638 GCA_910579055.1 uncultured Mailhella sp.
TCGGCGTTCTGGACGTGAAGGTAGAGACGCGGAACGGACTTATCGATGTGGAAGTTCAGGTTCAGCCTCACCTTCACCTCAAAAAACGCCTGCTCTATTATAC
>CAJTSU010000006.1:0-5292 GCA_910579055.1 uncultured Mailhella sp.
CGCAGCGTCACGAGGCGCAAGCGAGCCGGACGTGGATACATGCTGCCTTTCGCTCGTGTGGAACACGGGCTGCTTTGCGGCAATGAATATTGCCGCCTGTGCCGGAGCAAAACGATACGCCTCGCACAACGCTATCAACACGGTTCTATAACAGCGTAAAAATTATTATTGGTATTCCATTAAATGTAAAATTATTGTTTATTTTTATCTATATAAAACAGTATATTATATAAATAATCCATATTTGATTCCTTTTTGGAAAAACTGGTGGCTTGCCGGATAAAGATCCGATAGAAAGCGCATAATTTTGATAATATATTGATTTTATATGCTAAAAATTTTTCCCGTACTCCTCTTGACGAGGAACGGGTGTCCCTGTATTAAGGGTATACCAATAGATAAATATTCGTATTCTGGTATACCATTTGTGGCGGCAATGACGGGGTGTCAAATCGCTCCCGAACTGTGGAATGGTCGCGGAGGAGAGCATGAAGAACTGTATTTTTGTGGAGCGGAGCTGGTGCAAGGGCTGCGGTCTGTGCGCTTCGTTCTGCGCGAAGGGTGTGCTGGAGCTGGACGGAGAGGGGAAAGCGGCAGTGGCGCACCCCGAACTGTGCGTGGGCTGCGGGACATGCGAGAGGCTGTGCCCGGATCTGGCTGTTGCGGTGAGCCGGATGGAGGAGGCGTCATGAACGGGAAGGAATGTTTCGTGCAGGGGAACGAGGCCTGTGTGCGGGGCGCGCTGTACGCGGGGCTGAAGTTTTTCGCGGGGTATCCGATCACGCCGTCCACGGAGATGGCGGAGCTTCTTTCGGAGCTGCTGCCGCGTCACGGTGGTCATTTTGTGCAGATGGAAGACGAGCTGGCCTCCATGTGCGCCGTTATCGGGGCTTCGGTGACGGGCTGCAAGAGCATGACGGCCACCAGCGGGCCGGGATTTTCCCTGATGCAGGAGGCGCTGGGCTACGCCGTGATGGCGGAGATTCCGTGCGTGGTGGCCAGCGTGCAGCGCGGCGGCCCCTCCACCGGGCTGGCTACCAGGGTGGCGCAGGGCGATGTCAATCAGGCGCGCTGGGGTACGCACGGGGAACACTCGATCATCGCGCTCACGGCGTCGGGTATCCAGGACGTGTTTTCCATCACGGTGGAAGCCTTCAACATGGCCGAGACCTACCGCACTCCGGTGATACTCCTGTTCGACGAGGTTGTCGGGCACATGCGGGAAAAGCTGCTTCTTCCCGTGGAAGGGGAAGTTCCGGTGGTGAGCCGCCTGCGGACCGCGGTGAAGCAGGGGGTGAACTACCACCCCTATCTGCCGCGTGAGGACGGGCGCCTGCCCATGTCGGACTTCGGCGGCGTACACCGCTATAACGTGACCGGCCTGTACCATGACATTTGGGGCTTTCCGACAGAGAAGCCGGAAGAGGTGGAGAAGCTCTTGTACCATCTGGTGGAAAAGATCGAGACCAGGGCTGACGAGATTGCGCGCTGGCGGGAATACTTTCTGGACGACGCGAAGCTGGTGTTCATTTCTTACGGCAGCGCGGCGCGCAGTGTGCTGCATCTGGTAACCACGCTGCGGGGCAAGGGCATCCGCGCGGGCCTGCTGGAACTGCAGACGCTGTGGCCCTTTCCGGCGAATCTGGTGCGTTCGCGCACGGAACAGGCGCGGCATGTGTACGTGGTGGAAATGAACATGGGGCAGGTATGCGCGCAGGTGCGTCAGGCCGTGCCGCGTCCGGATGACGTTTTTCTGATCAACCGCGTGGACGGCCAGTTGATCACCCCGACGGATATCGGGAACGTGATGCGCGTGGTCGAAGGGAGGGGATTCTGATGGCGGTTCGCGATTTTATCCGGGAACGCTTTTTCCCGCACATCTGGTGTCCGGGCTGCGGCCACGGGACGACACTCAACGCGCTGCTCCACGCCTTTGACGAGCTTGGTCTGGATCCGTGCTCGCTGGTGATGGTTTCCGGCATCGGCTGTTCGGCGCGCATTTCCGGTTATGTGAACGTGCACAGCATGCACACGCTGCACGGCCGCGCGCTGGCCTTTGCCACGGGCATCAAGCTGGCGCGCCAGGATCTGAACGTGGTGGTGCCCATGGGTGACGGCGACGCCACGGCCATCGGCGGAAACCACTTCATCCACGCGGCGCGGCGCAATATCAACCTGACCGCGATTCTGATGAACAACCGCATCTACGGCATGACGGGGGGGCAGTATTCTCCGATGTCCGGGGCGGGCACACTGGCGACCACGGCCCCGTACGGGAACATCGACCGGGACTTTGACGCGGTGAAGCTGGCGGAAGGCGCGGGAGCGACCTTTGTGGCGCGAAGCACCACCTACCATGTGAAGGAACTGTGCTCTCTGCTGAAGAAGGCCATCCTGCACAAGGGCTTTTCCGTGGTGGAAGTCATGACCCAGTGCCCCACCTATTTCGGGCGCAAGAACAGGCTGGGCGACGCGGCGGACATGCTGCGCCACTACCGGGATCATACCGCGCCGCTGGATTCGCCCAGGCTTGGTGAAAATCCCGGACTCATCCCCCGGGGAATTTTCGTGAACCGCGAGGAGCCGGAATACTGCGAATCCTATGAAGCGATCATCAGGCGGGTGAAGGAGTAGGACATGGAAAAATACCGTTTTCTTCTTTCCGGTTCGGGAGGCCAGGGAATCATCACCATGGCCATACTGCTGGCCGAGGCCGCGGCGATATACGAGGGCCTGACGGCGGTGCAGTCGCAGGTGTACGGCCCGGAAGCCCGGGGCGGAGCGACGCGTTCGGACGTCATTGTCTCCGACAGCGCGATTCTCTTCCCCAAGGTGACGCAGCCCGGGGTGCTCGTGGCCCTGAACCAGAGTTCCTTCATGAAATACGGGAATCTGGTGCGCCCCGGCGGGCTGCTGCTGACGGACAGCCGCATGGTGCATCCCGGCGGGGGGCTGGACGCGCGTCATGTGGCGCTGCCCCTGTATGAAACGGTCATGGCGGAGTTCGGCAGGGCCCAGGCGCTGAACATCTGCACACTGGGCGCGCTGATCGGGCTGACGGGCGTGATCAGCCCTTCCTCGGCGGAAAAGGTGCTGGAACAGCGTTTCCCGCGGGCGGCGGAAAGCAATGCCAGGGCGCTGCGCCTGGGCCTGGAACTGGCGGCGGGGAGGGCGGCATGAACATTCACGAATATCAGGCCAAGGAACTGTTCCGGGCATACGGCATTCCCGTTCCTGAAGGCCGGGTGGCGGAGCATGCTTCCGAAGCGGCCGCGGCGTCCCGCGAGCTGGGCCCGGACGTGGTGGTCAAGGCGCAGATCCACGCCGGAGGCCGGGGCAAGGCCGGAGGCGTGAAACCCGCGGCCACGCCGGAAGATGCGGAACGGATCGCCGCCTCCCTGCTGGGCCGCGCGCTGATCACCGGGCAGACCGGGCCGGAAGGCCGCATCGTGCGCGCGGTGCTGGTGGAACGCGGGCAGAAGATCGCGCGCGAGCTGTACGCGGCGGTCACGCTGGATCGCGCCGCGGGCCGCCCTGTCCTGATGGCCAGCCCGGACGGAGGCATGGATATTGAAGCCGTGGCGGCGAACACGCCGGAGCGGATCATTCGGGTCATGGCGGATCCGCTGTACGGCCTGACGGACTTCGAGGCGCGGCGGGCCGCGGCCTTTCTGGGCTTCACGGGCAGAGACCTGCACACCTGCGCCCGTCTGCTGAAGAATCTGTTCCGCCTGTATGTGGAAAAGGAGGCTTCCCTGGCGGAAATCAATCCGCTCATTGTGACGGAAAACGGGGATATTCTGGCGCTGGACGCCAAACTGAACTTCGAGGACAACGCCCTGTTCCGCCACCCGGAACTGACCGGGCTGGCCGACGCCGACGAGCGGGACCCTCTGGAGCTGGAAGCGGAGCGGCACGGCCTGAACTACATCCGTCTGGACGGGAATGTCGGGGTCATGGTGAACGGCGCGGGGCTGGCCATGGCCACCATGGACCTGATCAAGCAGGCCGGCGGAGAACCCGCCAATTTCCTCGACGTGGGCGGCGGCGCGGGCGCGGCCAAAATCGCGGCGGGGTTCCGGATCATCCTGTCCGATCCCAGGGTTCGGGCCATTCTCGTCAACATCTTCGGCGGCATCCTGCGCTGCGACCTTCTGGCGGAGGGCGTGGTCACGGCGGCGAAAGAGGCTGGTGTGAGCGTACCGATCATCGTGCGCATGCAGGGCACAAACGCGGAGGCAGGCCGGCGCATTCTGGCGGAATCCGGCCTGGCCTTCACCGTGGCGGAAACTCTCAAGGACGCGGCGCGTCTGGTTTCGGAGGTCAGATGAGCATCTATGTCAATGCGGAAACCCGTGTGCTGGTACAGGGCATCACTGGCTCGGAAGGCATGTTTCATACCGGGGAAATGCTGGCCTGCGGCACCAGGGTGGTCGCGGGCGTAACGCCGGGCAAGGGCGGCGGCACGGCGCACGGCCTGCCGGTCTATGACTCCGTGCGGGAAGCCCGGGAAAACACCGGGGCGAACGCCTCGATCATCTTTGTGCCCGCCGCCATGGCCGCCGACGCGGCGATGGAGGCCGCGGACGCGGGTATCCCGCTTATCGTGTGCATAACCGAGGGCATCCCCGTGCGGGACATGACCCGCGTCATCCCCTATGTGCGCTCGCGCGGCTCCCTGCTGATCGGCCCGAACTGTCCGGGCCTGATCAGCCCCGGGCAGGCCAAGCTGGGCATCATGCCCAACCGCATCCACAGGCCGGGACGCATCGGCGTGGTTTCCCGCAGCGGCACCCTGACCTATGAGGTCGTGGATCAGTTGACGCGCGAGGGGCTGGGCCAGTCCTCCTGCGTGGGCATCGGCGGCGACCCCGTCATCGGCCAGAGCTTTGCCGATGTCATGAAACGCTTCAACGACGACCCCGGAACCGACCTTGTGGTCATGATCGGGGAAATCGGCGGCAGTGCGGAACAGGAAGCCGCCGCCTTCGTGCGCGATCATTTCCGCAAGCCCGTGGTGAGCTTCATCGCGGGCCGCACCGCTCCCCCCGGTCGCCGCATGGGCCACGCCGGAGCCATCGTTTCCGGCCGCTCCGACACCACGGAGGAAAAACTCGCCTTCCTCCGGGCCTGCGGCATCACCTGCGTCGATGACCTCGCCGCCGTCGGTTCTGTTGTAAAAAAAATGGTTTGAGCGTTATGGGGGAGGAAGCCCCTTTTGAAAAAGGGACTCCCTCCCCCATGCCCCCTCCCTCTCCAGAACTTTCAATCACCGGAGGCGCAAGCGAGTCG
>CAJTSU010000006.1:5317-14958 GCA_910579055.1 uncultured Mailhella sp.
TCTCTGCTGTCGCCATTCGCAAGGCTCCTGCGTCGCCGAACGACTGCCGCTCGCCCGTGTGGAACACGGACTGCCTTTACGGCAACAGATGTTACTGCCGACACGGTTCTATAACAGAGCCTTCTGACACAGCCATAAGAAAAGTCTTGGGAAAGGAGGGGGTACGGGGGAGGAAAACCTTTCTTCAGAAAGGTTTTCCTCCCCCGCCCCGAAACATGCCAATCGGAGGTTCCCATGCCCGTTCTGGAATCCTGGATGATCGTACTGCCCCTGTGCACGGCGCTGGGCTGTCTTTTCGGTTCCTTCACCTTCCGCCATTTCGCCCTGGGCAGTTCCGCCATCCTCTTCGCGGGCATGGCGGCAGGCGCGGCGGGCGCGCAGATGCCTCCAGCCATCAGGGAACTGGGGCTGGCCCTGTTCATCTACTCCGTGGGCTCGGAAACCGGCGGGGGATTTCTTGCCGCCCTCGCGCGCAGGGGGCCGAAACTGGCCGCTGTCTGCCTCGCCACCGTGACCGCCGGCTTTGCCGCGGCCCTGCTGTGCGGCCTGTGCTTCGGACTGCCCCCCGCCGGAATCGCAGGGCTGTTCGGAGGCGCGCTCACCTCCACCCCCGCTCTGGCCACGGCCATGGACGGTCTTGATCCCGCAGGAACCGTACTGCTGACCGCCTCCTACGGCCTGGCCTATCCCGCGGGGATCATAGGCGTCGTCGTCTTCGTCCAGATCGCGGCCAGACTGGAAGGTGTCGACGTGAAGGCTGAGGAGGACGCCCTGAACGCGGAGGATGCGGAGGCCGCGGAGGACGCGGATCCGCGCGGAACGCCCACTCCCTCCGCGGGAACCAGCCCCCTCCCCGTGCTTCTGGTCATCGGCGCGGG
Organism: uncultured Mailhella sp.; assembly: GCA_910579055.1. Lineage (GTDB taxonomy): Bacteria > Desulfobacterota > Desulfovibrionia > Desulfovibrionales > Desulfovibrionaceae > Mailhella. The sequence goes on from CAJTSU010000006.1 coordinate 6,196, forward strand.
ATACGCCCTCGGGCAGCTTCCCCTGCCCCTGCCCGGACAGTCCTCCGTTTCACTCGGCAGCGCCGGGGGCATCCTGCTCTGCGCCATCCTTGCCGCCGGCAAGGGACACGCGGGAAAGCTCCCTCTCCTGCCTTCCCCCCAGATGCGCCTCTTCCTGCGCGATTTCGGACTCTATGCCTTCCTCGCCGGCGTCGGCGTCCAGACCGGCGCGCTCCTCAATGCCGAAACCCTGCGCAGCGGCATGCCTGTGCTGGCCGCAAGCCTGCTCACCGTCTCCCTGCCCATGCTCGTGTGCCGCATGCTCTGCCGCCGCGTGTTCCATATCGACTTCCTCACCATGCTCGGCATCGTCACCGGCAGCATGACCTCCACGCCGGGCCTGGCCGCCGCCTCCTCCGTCTCCCCCCACAGGGCCGTCGTGCAGGCATACGCCGCCGTCTACCCCCTCGCCCTCCTCTGCATGATCTTCATGATCAAAATCATGCACATCGTTATTGCTCCACTCATGGGGTAGAGCGGTAAACGGAAAACGTGAAGACACATAAAAATATTTTATGCTGTGCAATATATATTTTTATAATTATTTTACGTTATTATGCTTTACGTTTCGAGCGGGATGTCATGAAGGGGAATATGCGGGATGCGGGAGCTATGATAATATTTTTATGGAAAAACAGAGAGATAAGTTGACATGGGGCTGACGGATTTTTTATGTATTGGTATACAATATAAAGGAATGGTGTACCAAATGAGGCAAACGAATCTTTCCTCTCTTGCCTATGATCAGCTTCTGCAGAGCATTGTTTCCTTTGAACTGGTTCCGGGCACGGCGCTTCAGGAGCGGATTCTCGCGGATCAGCTCGAGATGAGCCGCACCCCCGTGCGCGAGGCGCTGCGCCGTCTGACCCATGAGGGATGGGTGCAGAACAGTCTGAAACGCAATGTCATGGAAGTGAAGCCGCTGACGCGGGAAGACATTGAGGAGCTGTTCGAGATGCGTGAACTGTTCGAAATGAGAGGGCTCGAAATCATTTTTGACAGGAAGCTCAACGGCGGAATGGAACGCGGGCTTCAGGCATTGGTCGACGCCATGCGCCGGCAGAACAGCGAGGACGGATGTGACGAGATGGAATACATGGCCACGGATATCAGGTTTCATACGGAACTGATGTCGTTCAAGCCCCAATCTCGTCTGAGCCGCTTCTGGCGGCAGATAGATCTCGAATTTCTGCGTATGGGCATCATGGCGCTGAAGTCACGCAACGGAGGCAGAGCGACGGTGGAAGACGAGCATGAGGAGATTATCCGCAGCATCCGCAGAAAAAAGAAGAAAGAGGCGCGCGAGGCCGTGCGCTACCACAACGAACAGACCAAGCTCCATATATTCAGGAGTCTTGGAAGCATACTGTAGAGCGACAAGGAGTGGACATGGAACTGAAGGTAAGGGCAGTGCGCGCGGACGGCGCGGCGGAACAGGTGACGCTTTGTTTTGAATCCTGCGTGGCCATCGGTTACGCGGGCAGAAATCAGGAAGGCGTGCGCCGCCATGTGGAGGAACTGGAAAGGCTCGGCGTGCCCCGGCCGTCCGTGATTCCCTCCATGTACTGGGTTTCCCCGGAACAGGTGATGTGCACGGAGCGCATTCAGGTGGTGGGGAACGAAACTTCCGCCGAGGTGGAATTCTTCATGGCGCCGGACGCGGAAGGAAAGCTTTATCTGACGGTGGTCAGCGATCATTCGGATCGCAGGCTGGAAAGCGTGTCAGTGTCCAAGGCCAAGCAGATATGTCCGAAGATCATCGGCTCCGAGTTCTGGGCACTGGATGACGTGCGGGAGCACTGGGACGATCTGCGCCTGATCTGCCGCGCCCGGCAGGGAGACGTGACGCTGTACCAGGATGCTCCCGTAGGGAGTCTGCTGAACTGGAGCGAACTGCTGGAGCTTGCCCGCGCCGACGCGCCCTGCGCCGGGCCGGTGGCCTTCTGCAGCGGCACGGTGCCGGTGGAGGACGGGAACATCCGCTATGCCGACGCCTGGGATATCCGGCTGGAAGACCCGGTCATGGGACGCGCCATCGAGCATCGGTACGAGGTCATCCGCCTGGAAGACAGAAACTAGGCCGCTTCTGCGGCAAATGTTCCAACATGCAAGGAGAGCGCCATGCGCGTATGCGTCATGCAGATGGATGTGGTGAAGGGCGGCAGGGAGACGAATTACGAGACGGTGCGACGTCTGACGGAAGAGGCCATGCGGGCGGCCCGCCCGCCGGAGGTCATTGTCCTGCCGGAACTGTGGTCCACCGGGTACGCTCTGGAGTCTGCCGGAGAGCTGGCTTCTCCCATGGGGGAGGAGGAGGCCGCGTTTCTCGGGGAGCTGGCCGCGCGGCATCATGTCGCATTCGCGGGAGGTTCGGTTCTGTCGCTCCGTGATGGACGTGTCTACAACCGCGCGCAGATCATCGACCGCGAAGGCCGTTATGCCGCCGGGTATGACAAGATTCATCTGTTCCGGCTGATGGACGAGGACAGATATCTTGCGCAGGGGAAGGAGGCGCTGTGGTTTGAACTCGGAGGCATGCGCTGCGCGGCGGCCATCTGCTACGACATCCGTTTCTGCGAGCTGATCCGCAAGCTGGCCGTGGGCGGGGCGGAGGCGCTGTTCGTCAGCGCGGAATGGCCTCTGCCGCGTCGTGAACACTGGGTAACCCTGCTGCGCGCGCGGGCCATTGAAAACCAGATGTATGTGGTGGCCTGCAACCGCTGCGGCGTCACAGGGCAGGAGGTGTTCGGCGGGAATTCCCTGATCGTCGCGCCGGACGGCACGGTGCTGGCCCAGGCCGACGCCGAGGAAGACATCATCTGCGCGGATCTCGATCCGGATTTTGTACGGCAGACCAGGGACAGGATCCAGGTGTTCCGGGATCGCGTTCCTTCTCTTTACTGAGGGTATCCCTTTCACCTTTCATCGCAGGAGTCCGTTATGGCCAGAATCTTTCCGAGCGCGCTGCTCGCCGTCGTCAGCCTTTTGCTGCCCCCGAGCGGGCTTGCCGGGGAATGGAATCCGGACAAGTCCGTCAAGATCGTCGTGCCGTTCAATCCGGGGGGAGGCACGGATCAGCAGGCCCGTCTGGTGGAAAAGGAATTCATGAAAGAGTTCGGACAGCCTCTCAGCTTCGTGTACAAGCCCGGAGCGGATGGAGCCGTCGGAGCGACCGAACTGAAGGATTACCCGGCGGACGGCTACAATATTGCCGTGCACACCTTTCCGCTGATCATGATGAACACGCTGACCGGCAAGGGCCGTTACAGCATGGACGACTTCGACTATCTGGGCATTTCCAGCCTGGATGTGGCCGTGCTTGTGACCCGCAGGGAAAGCCCGCTCGATACGCTGGAAAAGTTTGTCGAAACGGCCAGATCCAGACCGGACAGGAAACTGACCGTGGGCGTCGTCGAAGTGCTCGGCCCCTCGCACATCGCCGCGCTGAAACTTCAGCGGCTGGGCGTGCCCATGAACATCATTCCCATGGCCGGAGGCGCCAAGGGCATCGCCGCCGTGCTGGGCGGACATCTCGATGCGCTGATGAGCGTCAAGGGCGCGTCTCTGAACACGGTCTCCAAGCTGAACGTGCTGGCGGTGGCGTCGTCCGGAGCCGATCCCGATCTGTCCGGCGTGCCGACATTCACGGAAAGGGGCTTTCCGGTGGAAGCCGCGGCCGCCCGCATCTGGATTGCGCCCAGGGGACTGCCCGACGATGTGAAGGCCCGCTATGAGGAAGGTTTCCGCAGGATATACGGGAAAGACGATGTGAAGAGCCGCCTGGCCGGAGCGGGACAGCCCGTGACCTTTGAATCCGGACAGGAACTGGGCCGCATGGTTGAGGCGTTCGAGCAGGAAGCCGGAGAGCTTGTGGAGTATTATACGGCGACGAAAGGCAGATAATATGGCGAAATGGCCGGCTCCGGAGAGAGCGGAGCCGGCCCCTTTCCCGCGGGAGGGGAAGTTTCCCGGGGCCTGGCAGGGCTTCCGGGCAAGAATGGAGTAGCACAGTATGGAACTGTCGACAATGTTTTCCGCGCTGGCCGCGGGCAGTCTCAACCTGCTTGACCCCGTGAACCTTCTGGTCATGTTCGTCGGCGTGGCCATAGGCATCGTGGGCGGCATGCTTCCGGGCATTTCCGTGGTGACGACGCTGGCCCTGTTCATGCCGTTCACCTTCAGCATGCCCGCCACCACCGCGCTTATCGCGCTGGGCGCCGTATTCTGCGGGGCGACCTACGGCGGCGCGAACGCGGCCATTCTGATCAACACGCCGGGCCAGCCCGGCTCCATCGCCACGACCTTTGACGGCTACGCCATGACGCAGCAGGGCAGGGCGGAGGAAGGGCTGTACACCGCCCTGCTGGCCTCGGCCTTCGGCGGAGTGGTTGGCGCGCTGCTCCTGCTCCTGTTTTTCGAGCCGCTTTCCGGCATCGCGCTGAAATTCGGATCGGAAGCCTTTTTCTGGATGGCCATTTTCGGCCTGACCACGCTGGCCGCCATGTCGCCGGGCAATGTCATCAAGAGCCTGCTCGGGGGCTGCATCGGGCTTGGACTCAGCACCGTGGGGCTGGACCCGGCGGACGGCTTCCCCCGGTTCACCTTTGACTGCTACGATCTGGTACAGGGGCTGGATATGGTCGTTCTCATGACCAGCCTGTTCTCCTTCTCGCAGATGCTGTTTCTTCTGGAAAGCGGCGACGGCTACATCGCGGATCTCGTCCGCAGGCCGAAGGCGTTTCTCACTGCTCTCAAAGGCGTATGGGCCTGCAGGAAGCTGCTGACCCTCATGTCCTGCCTGGGCTGCTTCATCGGCGGACTGCCGGGAGCGGGGGGAAGCGTCGCATCCATCATTACCTATAACGAGGCCAGGCGCTGGGACAGGAATCCGGCTCGCTGGGGCACGGGCGTCATTGAGGGGGTGGCCGTGCCCGAGGCGGCGAACAACGCCTGCGTGGGCGGTTCCCTCGTGCCGCTCATGGCGCTGGGCATCCCCGGCAGCGCTTCGGCCGCCATTCTCATGGGCGGCCTGCTCTCTCAGGGGCTGACCCCCGGCCCGCAGCTTCTGGAAAACAATGCGGATGTGGCGTACACGTTCATTTCCAGCCTGATTTTCGTGAATATCGTCATGGTGCTGGTGGGCTGGGTGCTGGTCAAGGTGTGTTCGCGCATTCTGGATGTGCCCAAGCTGGTGATCATCCCCACCGTGATCACGCTGTCCATTCTCGGTGCCTATTCCCTGCGCAACAGCATGTTTGACGTTCTTGTCCTGCTGCTGACGGGCGGGGGAGCCTATCTGTGCCTCAAGGCTCGCATCTCGCCCGCGTCCATCGCGCTGGGCGTGGTGCTCGGCCCGATTATCGAGGAGGCGCTTTCCACCACCATCATGCGTTCCTATTCCAGTTCACTGCCTAATCTGCTGGTGTTTTCCCCCATGTCCCTGCTGTTCATCACGCTCAGCGCCGTCTCCCTGCTGGTGCCGGTGTACCTGGCGCGCAGGAAGGGCGGCGCGGGAAGCGGCGGAAGCTGGAAGCCTTCCGCCCGCAATGTTCTGAGATATGACTTCCTGGCGGCGCTGGTCTGTACGCTGGCCGGCATGTTCTTTATCGGGGAGAGCCTTGAGCTGACGGGCGTGGCGGGAATTTTCCCGCTCGTGGTGTTCAGCTGCGTTGCCGCGCTCGGGCTGATCGTCCTCGCGCAGGAGCTGGGGAAGCGGGCCGTGAAGGCTGGCCGCGTGAACTATGTCAACGTGGTGCTGTACTTCGCGTTCGCCATACTGACATGGTTCCTTGTCGAGCCGCTGGGATTCTATACGGCGCTATTCGTTTGCATGGTCATCATGCTGTGTTACGGCACCTTCGCGGTGCGGCGTCACACGCTGACGGCGGGGAACGCGGCGCGCTGCCTCCTGTTTGGCGCGGGCATCACCTTTGCGGAGTATGCCTGTTTCGCCTGGCTGCTTCATGTGCCGACGCCCGTCGGCCTGTGGATATAGTCCGGCGGCCCGTGAATATCCCGTCGACCGGAAATGTGAGCGCGCCCTGTTGCAGAAACAGTGTTGAAAAGGAGGCCGAGCCGGCCGTGGATACATGCCTTTCGCCCGTGTGGAACACGGGCGAGGCTGCTGACAAAGTCGGCAGCCCCGAAAATCAGGAACAGATCGCGACTTTGCCGCGCCGTATGTGAGTGATTTTCGTGCCTTTCCGTCAAGCCGCCTTGCGGCTTAGACGGAGCAAACGCCGCGAAGCGCGGGTTTGTCATCTGTCTGGCCCGTGTGGAACACGGGCTGTCTTGGCGGCAACAGATGTTGCCGCCCGTGCCGTGGTAAAAATACATGTCACGCACAACGCCATAGCACAATGTTGCAACAGAGCCTGTGAGTGGCTTCTTGCTTTTATGGAGAGAAATCATGCTGATTATCGACAGAAACGTGCTTGCGGAACGCCGCCGCCTTGTGGAGGCGGATCTTGCGGAAAACGGTTTTGACGCGCTGGTGCTGTACGCGCAGGGAAGTTCCGTGGGGTCGGCCTCGAAATCTCATGGCTACATGAGCTTCCTGACCGATTGGGACAGCTACAATACGCCGGGGGTTCTCGTGCTGGTGCCCGGCAAGGCCCCCGTGCTTTTTGTGGCCAATATCTTTCTGAAATACATGACGGAACAGACATGGTGGCTGGATGACGTGCGTTTTGCCGCGCCGCCCGTTCTGGCGGAGGAGGTTGCGCGTGCGCTGGAGGAACGCTGCGGGGCCTGCCGGAAGATCGCCTATATCGGCCGGGGCGAAACGCCGGTGCCGTTCTGGGAGGGGCTGCGCGCGGCCACGGGCGCGGCCGAATATGCCGAATACGAGTCGCGCGTCGATCCGCTGCGGGTGGTGAAAGACCCCGTGCAGTACAGCATCCATTACCGGGGAGCGGAAATCTGCGACGCCATGTTCCAGGAACTGCGCCGGGAGATCCGGCAGGGGAAGCCGGTATATCAGCTTCAGAACGCCATGATCAGGCTGGCGCACGACAGCGGGGCGGAACACGCCCTGGTATGGCTGACCGTCGGATCGGCTGCGGAATACTGTCATTTCCGCCGCGAGGAATGCCAGCGCGTGCCGCAGATCGGCGATCAGGTGCTTGTCGGCATCTATCTGCTTTACCACGGGCACTGGGCGCACGCGCTGCGCATGGGAACCTACGGCGCGCCTTCCCCCGCGCAGCAGCGGGCCTTTGACATCGTGCTTGAAATGGAAAATGCGGGACTGGAGGCGCTCAGGCCCGGCGGAAACCTGTATGATGTGCATCATGCCTTTGAAAGGGTGTACCGGAAGCATTTTTCCGAGCGGGACGACGCGGGGGTTTTCCGCTTCCGCGCGGCGCACGGGCTGGGCCATTCCTATGAGGACCCGATCACCAGCGCGCCGTTTCCCCAGCCCTATACGGCGCACAGGATCGAACCGGACGCGTTTCTGGAAATCAGGCCCGGCATGCTGTTCGAGTTCCACCCCAATTTCTTCCAAAAGGGCGTCGCGGGAGGAGCTGTCGGAGACATGATTCATGTGGGTGAGCACGGCAATGAGATCATGACCGCCTTTCCCCGGCAGAGCATCCGCTGGGACAGATAGGGCATTTCGCCATTGAAATGCTCTGCTTCAGTCGGGCAGGGCGAGACTGAAGCCGCGACATCGGAGCAGCCGCAATTCACTTGCGGCGTCAAGCTCCGGCTTCAGGCGTGAAACCTGCGTACCGGAACACAGGGGGCAGGTCGGCAGAGATTTTCGAGAGCGAAACGTTCCGGGCTTCCTTCGCGCCGCGGCCATGCCGCAGTTTCCGGTTTGCCGCGGCGCGTTTTTTTTCCTATACTCCGGGGCATCTCGCGTCGAGCAGGAGGTATGAGCATGTCCACATTGGCGCTGATGTCCAAAGCCAGGGCCGCCGGCTGAGGGGCGAAGCTTGCTCCGGAGTTTCTGGAGCGTGTTCTCCAGTCTTTGCCGCCGTCCAAAGACCCGGAGGGCCGTCTGCTGTGCGGAACGGAAGGCAATGAAGATGCCGCCGTCGTGCGCATGCCGGACGGCAGGGCGCTGGTGCAGACCGTGGATATCCTTTCCCCCATCGGGAACGATCCCTATATGTTCGGACAGATTGCCGCCGCCAATGCTCTTTCCGACGTGTACGCCATGGGCGGCGAGCCGTGGTGCGCCATGAACATCGCGTTTTTTCCGGCCGGGCCTGACGCGGAGGCGGACGGGCTGACGCTTGACGTGCTGGCGCAGATACTGCGCGGCGGCGCGGACAAGGCGCATGAGGCGGGCGCCGTGCTGGCCGGAGGCCATACCGTGGAGGATCGGGAACCCAAGTACGGGCTGTCCGTCTCCGGCGTCATCGATCCCGCGCATGTGGCGTCCAACCGCTGTCTTTGCCCCGGCGACAGGCTGATTCTCACCAAGCCTCTCGGAACGGGGATTCTGTCCACGGTGGTCAAGGCGCGCTGGGACGGCTGGGAAGAGGCCGAGGCGGAGTTCTGCCGCTGGGCCGTCCGCCTGAACAGGGGCGGCGGGCGGGTCATCCGCGAGCTGGGGCTTCGGGCCGCCACGGACATCACCGGTTTCGGCCTGGGCGGACACGCCATGGAAATGGCCCGCGCCTCACGCGTGACCGTGCGCCTTGAGGCTGAGCGCATTCCGCTGATGAACCGGGTGCTGGATTATGCGGGCGACGGACTTGTGCCCGGCGGCAG
>CAJTSU010000006.1:14968-15908 GCA_910579055.1 uncultured Mailhella sp.
CCAACAAGCGTTTCTGCGCCTGCGGCTGCGACGCCGCCGACAATGTGCCGGATCTGCTGCTTTCCGCCGTGTTCGACGCCCAGACTTCGGGCGGGCTTCTGCTGGCCGTGCCGGAAAAAAGGCTGGAACAGGCGTTCGGGCTGCTGGCCGAGCAGGGCGAAGGCGCATGGCTGGTGGGTGAGGTTCTGCCCGAACGTCTGGACGGCAAGGTGCTGGAAATCCGCTGATACCGCGGACGCCGCCGATAGGCGAAGGGAGAGGACGAATGTCTGGAAATATGTTCATGCATGCGGAGTGCCGCCGTTCCGTGGGGGAAACGGTGCGCCTTCTCAAGGCCAGCCTGAGCGAGAAGAACATTCCGTTGTTCGCGGAATTCGATCACAAGCTGAACGCCGAGGGCGTGGGGATGGACATGCCCGGCGCTACGGTGCTGGTGTTCGGCAATCCGGCGGTGGGAACAAGGCTGATGCTCAAGGCCCCCTCACTGGCGCTGGATTTGCCGTTGCGCATCCTGGTTCGGGAAGAAGGCGGCGGCTGCCGCCTGTCCTGCCGGGATGCCTGCGCTCTGGCGCGGGAACATGGACTGGATGAGCATGACGAAACGGTCGGCAAACTGAATGCCCTGCTGCGGGAACTGCTGCAAAGCGTTCAGTGAGTCTCGCGCGGGCCGCACAGCCTCGCGTCTTCCCCGGCGGTGAAGACAATGCGTTCCGGCGGCAGGCCCAGCGCCGCCCAGCGAGCGCGGAGCGCGCCCTTGTGGCCGTACATGTATCCCTGGCAGGCGCGGGGCAGATAAAGACGCCCGGGCGCTTCGCCGAGGCACCGCAGCGCCCGCTCCGTCGCGCGGAGCAGCGCCTCGGCCTGAATGAGTCCGCCCAGGGCGGGATGACGCGGCCCGGCCAGCAGCGCGGCGTCAAAGACAGGCTCGGGCGCGACGGCC
>CAJTSU010000006.1:15934-16186 GCA_910579055.1 uncultured Mailhella sp.
CATGCGCGGCGCAGCCCTTCGCCCAGCGCGGCGACGGTTTCTTCTTCCGTCCACGGAGCATAGTGTCCGGCGCGCCACATGCCGGCCAGCTCCGTGCCTTCCGGCACAAGGCAGGGGTAGAAGCGCAGGCATGCGGGGCGCAGTTCCAGCGCCCGATCCACATCTTCCAGAAAAATATCCGGCGTTACTCCCGGCATGCCCGGCAGGAGCTGGATGCCGAGTTTCAGACCTGCCGCCGGCACGGCGCGGCAG
>CAJTSU010000006.1:16196-48764 GCA_910579055.1 uncultured Mailhella sp.
CCTCCGCCATTTTTCCGTCATACCCGCGCCGGGCCTGGCTCAGTGCGTTATTGTCAAAGCTTTGCACTCCCAGTTCCACCAGATCCAGCTTTGCGTCTGCAAGTTCATGCAAAACGCGAGAGGGGCCACCGGAGCCGGCAATATCGGAGCCGAGCGCATCGGGCCGGGTGGAGCAGCGCCCGCACTTCACTTTTCCGAGGCTGCGGTATCGCGTGTACAAGGCAAGAGCTCTCTTCCGCTGCTCTGCGGGCAGAGCAGTGAAGGTTCCTCCGTAGAAAGCCAGTTCAATACGCTGTTCCGGCCGGGTTTCATCCAGAAGTTCCGCCGCCGCCCGCAGATTCTCATTCACATCGTTGCCGCTTCCGGTTTGGCGATCTTGCGCGCAAAAGACACATCGCCCCGGACAGCCTGCAAAGGGAAGAAAAACAGGTAAAATACGATCGGCCCGACACAAGCGTTTTCCGACAGGAAAGATGCAGGCATCCGAAGGGGGGGGGGAGAAGTGAAAAAGAGACATGGCGTTGTATATTTCCTTGACACAGAGATGCTTATTTGTGCAGAAAGGTCTTGCTGTTCTGCCATCTTATTTATATTATAACAACTAGCCACCCGTCAGCAGGGGCGAAATGCGTTTCAATGGGGAGAAATAGGCATGGCTGAAAGTGAATGCATTTTCTGTCGTATCGTGAATGGTGATATTCCATGCGCCAAGGTGTACGAAGATGATGCGATCCTCGCATTTCTGGATTTGGGTCCCATGACCCGCGGGCATACTCTTGTGGTGCCCAAAAAACATTGCGCGAATCTTTTGGAGTTTTCAGCGGAAGACGCCCCGGAGTTGATCTCCGCTCTGCAAAAGGTAGGCTCGGCAGTTATGCGGGCGACCGGCGCCAAGGGGTTTCATGTCTTGCAGAACAATTTTCCTGCCGCCGGGCAGACAGTATTTCATCTGCACTGGCATGTCATTCCCCGTTCAGAAGGTGATGGAATAGCCCTGTGGCCCCAGGGGGCCTATGAGGAAGGAGAAATGGCCGCCGTAGCCGCTTCTGTTGCGGGACATATTTGAAGCCGTGGCATTGCTGCTTGCAAAGTTTGCATTGTCGGCGCAAAATTCTGCCGAAGGATACGCCCCCAGCGTGAAATACTGTATTCTTGCGGAAGAACATATGCTTGAGAGGAGCATCCAGTCATGAACAGGGCGTTAACCAAAGTTGATATCGTAGAGGCCGTATACGGGCAAAGCGACCGCAATCGCGCTGAAGTGAAGAGCATAGTGGAAAATTTGTTGCAGCTCATGAAGCAGGCGATCAAAAAGGATCATGCGCTGCTCATCAGCGGCTTCGGCAAATTTGAAGCTTACGATAAAAACGCCCGCATGGGGCGCAACCCGCAGACAGATGAAGCCATTACCCTGCCGCCGCGCAAGGTGGTTGTGTTTCGTTTGTCTCGCAAGTTCCGCGAAGAACTGAACGGCGAAGAAGTATAGCGTGTTCGCTCAGGTACAAAAAAGCCCGCATTTCTTTGGGAAATACGGGCTTTTTTGTACCTGGCGATGTCAGAGCAATGTCATTTGCGCCGCCGCCTCAGCTTGCGCCTGACGGCTGACACTACGAAACAGTTTAGAGCATTTTGTCATTGAAATGCTCTCGGAGTCGGGCGGAGCGAGGCTCATCTCTGCCCTCCTTGTCCGCAAAGCGCGTTGCGCTGATGGCTAAGGGCGCCGCGCCGCCGAAGCCGTCTCAAGCGAAGAACGAGAGCCTCATAGCAAGGGGACGTTGCGGTAAAACGTCAGTTTTTGCGTTCCGTTCCGCTGTTCCGCCGGCCGTGGGTGAACTCCGCATCATAAAGCTTTGAGCGATCATCCGTGCAATTCTGTCCGGGAAGGACAAGAAAGACCGTTTGGCGGGCAAAGCCCTGCTTCCTGATGACGTCGGCCAGCGTTTCCACACGGGCCCAGGCCAAGCGCTGTTCCGGCCAGCCCACACGGCAGGCGCAGAGTATCGGCGTTTCCGGCGGCAGGACGGAAAGCAGCTCCGCCTGAATGCGATCCGGTTCCGACGCGGAGAGATAGAGGGCCAGAGAGGTGCCGTGGGCGGCGAGCCTGCGCAGGCGTTCCCGCTCGGGAACGGGAGTTCGTCCTTCCAGACGGGTAATGACAAGGCTTTGCGTCACATCCGGCACGGTGAAGGAAACTTTTCCCGCCGCTGCCGCCGCAAAGGCCGCGCTGACTCCGGGCACGACTTCCCACGGGATGCCGTCCGCGTCCAGCAGGCGGGCCTGTTCCCGCACCGCGCCATACAGCGCGGGATCCCCCGTATGCACGCGGGCCACCATGCCGCCGTGCAGCGCGCAGTCACGCATCAGCGCGTGGGTTTCTTCCAGACAGAGCGGGGCGGAATCCACCACCCGCGCGCCTTCTTTCGCGCAGGCCACCACTTCCGGCGGTACCAGTGAACCGGCATACAACACCAGATCCGCCTCGCGGATCAGGCGTTGGCCTTTAATCGTCAAGAGTTCCGGATCCCCCGGGCCAGCGCCGATAAAAAAGACCTTGCCCCTGCTCACAACTGCCTCCGCGGCTCCGGCTCAGTACCGGAGAATATGCTGATTAAAAAAACGGGATTGAGCGGCTTCAGTGTCAGACTACCGGCCAGTTCTGCGGATTCGGTGGCCTGTATCTGCATGACGGAATGGCGCACCCCTTGTTCCTGCGCGAAGTCGAGGGTCGAATGCAGGGAGGAAAGCAGCGTGGCCGCCACAACGATGCGCCCGCCGGGCTTCATGCGGGCCGTGATGGCGGTCAGCAGCTTTTTTCGGTTCGTGTTGCGCGTGCCGCCAAGTCCTCCCCCCACGAACACCGCGTCGGGATCGGGCAGTTTGTCCAGGGCTTCCGGCGCGGAACCGTGCAGGATATCAAGATGCGGAATGCCGATGCGGCGGCGGTTTTCCCGGATCAGGGCGACGCGGGCGTCTTCCCTCTCCACTGCGATAACGCGGCCGCGCGGGAGCAGTGCGGCTGCTTCCAGCGACATGCAGCCGCTCCCCGCGCCCAGATCCCACAGCGTATCATCCGGACGCAAAGCCAGGAGAGAGAGGGCTGCCGCCCGTACCGGAGCCTTGGTGTACAAGCCTTTGTCCAGGGTCAGCGCGCTCTCGTCCAGACCGAAGCGGGGGCCGGGGGCCTCGACCCCATCCCGCCGGGGAAGCAGAATAACGCTTTCACCGCCTGGAAAGTTTTGTTCGGCGGCTTCGGGCAAGTCATACTCCCGCACGCTTTCCTCCGGCGTATTCAGCCGGGAGGCCACAGCCATGCTGTACCAGTCCGCGCCGCGCTCCAGCAGAAAACGGGCAATGGCCGCCGGGGTGTGTGCGGCGTCGGTGTACACGCACAGGGGGCGTCTGGTCAGCAGGGCATGGGCCAGCGGCAGCCAGTTGTCGCGGCCATGCAGGGAGAGCACGGCAAGATCATGCCAGGGCAGGCGCAAGCGGGCACAGGCGGTCTGCATGGCACTGATCCCCGGCAGGATATACAGGCTTTGCGGTGCGGCAAACGCCGCCCGTTTGCCGAGCGTGGCTCCGATGCCGTACAGCAGCGGGTCGCCGCTGGCCAGCACAACACAGCGTTTTCCTGCCTCGCGAGCGGCCTCCAGCCCTTGCAGGGCCGGTTCCAGCGCGCCCTCAAGAATAATGATTTCCTTGCCTGAAGCGTATTCCAGCAAGCGGCGGGGGGCCGCCACGACTTCGGCTTGCTCCAGCAAATGTGAGACTGCGGGGGAGAGAATCGGATGGTCGCCCGTGCCCAGCCCCAGAACGAAGACCGGAGGCGGGAGGGGCGCGGAGCGGAGGGAAGGGGCTTCCAACGGCACGCTGGCGGGGAAAGGTGGCCGGGTCATACGCGTATCAGCTCCTTGCGGACGTCGTCATTCATGGAGAAAAGAATCAGGTTTACCTGTGCTCCGGGAGCAAAGGATTCCGTAGCGCATTTCGCCCGCAGTGCCAGCGCGCGGAGAATGGCGTCCGCATCGGGCCGGGGCAGAATGAATTCCAGTGCCTGGTTGGCTGTGGTGCAGGCGGCGACGGCGCGCGTCAGCTCGCATATGCCGCCGAGCGTGTCGCCGGTGGCTGCTTCTGCGCACCAGCGGGCCAGCAGTTCCATTTCCAGCCGGGCGGCATGAGCGTGAGTGTGCCCCAGCCCCTGCGCCAGTTTGACCAGCTTGCCGAAAAAACAGCCCCACACAATATCGCAAAATCCCGTTTCCACGGCGGAATTCAGGCTGAACTCGGCAAAATCCGCCACCTGAACAAAAGCCTGCTCCCGGTCAAGGGGAAACATATCCTGCAAGAGGCGTTCGCTCCGTCTGCCGGTGGAGAGAAAGACGCGCGGGCAGCCCACGGCTTTGGCCACATTCAGCCCTTCAAGAATGCTCGCCTTCCAGGCGTCATGGCTGTAAGGCCGGACGGTGCCGTGCGTACCAAGTATGGAGATGCCGCCCAGGATGCCAAGCCGCGGGTTGAGCGTTTTACGCGCAATGAGTTCCCCGTCCCGGACGGACAGGGTGATCTGTACGCCGCCCTCATAGCCGCCTTGTGCGGCGAATTCCCTCAGTCCCACCTGGATTTGTCGGCGGGGGACGGGATTGACGGCCGGTTCCCCAACCGCTACGGGCAGACCCGGCAGGGTGGCTCGCCCTACGCCGCTTCCTGCCCGCAGCAGGAGAGGAGGGAAGCCGGGAACGAGGATCTCTCCGGCTTGGGGGCTGGTTCGGGCCGCATCGATCAGAACCGCTTTTGCTTCAATGCGGGCGCGGTGCGTGGCGTCGGGGTCGTCTCCGCCATCCTTGATGACCGCCGCTGTGGCGGTTTCTCCGTCAAGTTCGACGCGCTCCAGCGGGATACGCAAATACCCGGATGGCAGGGGAGCCAGGCCGGGAGCTTCCGTAAACGGAGGAAGAGGGCAATCCACAGCATCCGAAATGCTTAGCCCGATCAGGCGCCCGAAGGCCGCCATGGCCGCCGCCGTGGCGGCGCTGCCGGTGGTGAAGCCTTCACGCAGGCTCATGTTCAGTATCCGGCTGATCGGAAAGCAGTTTCTCCATGGCTCGCAGGTAGTCGTGGCGACGGTCGAGATAAAAGGAGAGCGCGCGTGCGAAATTGCGGCCCGTCAAGCCGTCCACGAGCAGTTGGCAGACGTCTTTTTCCGGTTCCAGAACCTTTTGCGAACGAAGGAGTGCCAGACGCTCCGCCCCGGACAAGCCCTGGGTGATTTTCTTCAGCGCATGCGCCGCGCGCGGCTGGTAAAACCAGAAGTACATGAGATCCAGCGCGTTGGCGATGAGGGCCGGCTTCAGGGGGCGGTGCTCCTGATCCAGGCGCGCCAGAAATGCTGACGGCTCCTTCAGCATGTCCGAGACATCCTGTTCCGGGTACAGCAACTCAAGGCGTCCGTATAGGGAAAAGACCTTGTGCAGTTTGCTCCGGTAGTCCCAGAGGCGCAAGCGCATGTTGCTGTTGCGATCCGCCATGCCTTCAATGATGCCGGCCACGGTATCCGAGGCCACCTTGGAGGTTATGGCGGCCACGGAAAACAGCGCCGTCTGCGGGTCCGCCGTGCCGAACGCGCGCAGAATCAGTTCCAGGGCCTCATTATAGGCCAGGGCCACGGGAATGGCGAAAACACTGCGGAAGATATTGGCGATGATGACCTCGCGCGGAAACCCCCGCAGATAGTTGTGCCCGGCGATGTAGAATCCGTTGACCAGCGAGATCACGGAGAAAATCAGCACATCGTGCCGCACCGGGTCCAGACGGCAGAAATCCTGAAGAAACCAGACGCGCAGCGCCAGTTCCAGCAGAATGACGGAAATGCCCGTGTACAGAAGGGAGTCGCACAGGCGGCTCCAGCTCACATAGTCATTCCAGCGCAGGAGGGGGGAGCGGTGGAATCCGCCTCCGCCAAGCACGGCCTGCATGATATTGCGCAGTCCGGTGATGAGAAACCAGAGCGGCGCGCCCAGCCACATCAGCAGGGCGTTGTCCTGTGTCAGCATGAATGCCGCCCAGGCCGGGATGAACCCTCCCAAGACTTTGAGCACGTTGGCAAAGGTGGTATTGATGCAGCGTGAAGCCGCCGCCTCGTTTCCGTCCCCTTCTGCCGGAAGGAAGCCGTTGGTCAGCGGACGGCCCATGCCGCCGAGAGTGACCACATTTCCGGATTTCGCGTTGTGCGCGCCGCACTTCCCGTCATCGTGGACATTGGCGTCGCCGTGAGTCCATTCCCGCTCCGGACGCCTGAGAAAATGGCGCAGCCCGGGCAGAGCGCGCAACAGCCGGAGGGGAAGAGAGCGGCGCTCTTCTCCGGGAATGCTTTTCCATATGAGATGCTCCTTTAGGGTAACGCTCAGGGGCAGCCACAGGCGTGTGCTCCGGCGCGATCCGAGTTCACGCCTGGCCCGGGGAGGAAGCGTTTCCGGAAAGGCCAGCCCCATGCCGTACCACTGCCCGGGCCGGCTGGAAGAATCGGTACCGATGCGGGAATATATTTTGAATTTGGCATAAAATCCCTGGAGAATGGGGATATTGCGCAGGATAAGCCGAAGTTTTTCGGCGCGTGTTTCGCAATCGGGCATGACCGGCCATGGGAAAGGGACGGCCCTGTTCTCTTCGCAGTCACGCAGCATGCGCCGAATAAGTTGTTTTATCAGCGGGGCACTGCCGTTGTTAATGGCCTGCTGGAGTTCGCTGATTTTTGCCAGGTGCGGCTCTTTGCCTTCCTGCCAGTCCTTGAGGTTAAAAATTTCCAGATGGGTGATCAGGCCTTGGCAGTCCCAGAGCAGATTGAGCACATCTTCCGGGCTGAGGCGGGCGAGATTGAGCACTATGCGGTTGCCGCTGTGCAGACCGGAGAGCCAGTCAAGAAGCATCAGGGGAGGGGTGCGCAGCAGCTCGGGGCAGTCTTCACTGCTCTTTCCCTCGTTTCCGCCGCAATTTTCTTCGGAAGGGGCGCGGGTCAGGCGTTCCCGTTCGGTTTTGAATGTGGGGCGACGCAGTACCTCCATAAGATACTCTGTGGTGCAGTTGTTCAGCCGGTGCAGCCGTTGTTCCAGCATGGCCCGGCAGGCTTCGTCACATTCAGGATTGTTCAGCCGTTCGCTCAGGGCGGCCGCTTCCTCGCGCAGGGAAGAGAGCAGCGAGGCGTGGATGAATTCGGCCAGATGCAGCAGAAAGGTTTGCCCCGCGCCCACGAAGGCGAGAAATTTCTCCCTGTCCAGTTCTTCCGTAACGATGCCCAGTTCCCGTTCCAGCTCGTGCCTCCCCCGGCTGTTCCACTGTTCGAGCATGGAGAGGATATGTCTTTCCATCCAGTCCGAAGCCTCGCGGCCCTTTTCCATAAGGCGGCGTACGCCGGGTTCGGCCAGAAAGGCGAGAAAGCCCTCTGCATCGGAAAACCCGCGCGGGATCCAGATGAAATCGAGGAGGCCGCCCTGATAGGGCGCGTGGAACAGCAGCCCGATACGAACGCTCACGCCCATGATTTCCGCTGCATCCATAAGTTCGCGGGCCGCTTCGGGCCGGACGAAGTGATAATAAATGACCGTGAGGGAACGGATGCCCTTGACCCAGGCATCCATGATCAGGTGTGTGGCGTTTTTGCGGCCCTTGGTGTTGGCGTCGTGTACATGGTGATCGAAAACGGCCTGATTCCATTCTTCCGGCATTTCCAGCAGAAAATAACGGCGCAGCATGCGCCGCACCACGGACGGTTTGCCCGATGCTGTCTGGCGGAAATCATGGGCAAGGCGTATCTGGCGTTCATCGTCGCCCTGAGCGCGCACGATTTCCTTCATGATCTGAATCAGCACCCGCCCCGTATTGCGGCGCAGATTTGTTCTCGCGCTGACCATCACTTCATCGCGCAGGGCACGCAGGGCGCGAAGGCGCTCCTTTTCCTGCCCCTGTTCGAGAGAATCCAGCAGACGCAACACGGCGGAAGCCATGCGCATTTCTGCCGGAATGGCCAGGTCTATGATGCCGTTGGGGTGAAGGGCGTCGGTGTACGGAAAGGCCGACGCGTGTTCTGCACGGTTCAGCTCAATGGCGCGTTTGACCTGAGAGAGAAAAATGAAGTCCTGTTTATCGAAGCGAAGAGAAAATGCCATGTGGTATGTCCGTTCGGAAAGTGGATTTCAGAATGGAGCAAATGCGCGGCAGCGTCAAGGATCTGGTTGCAGCCCGCATTTGCGGCTGAAAAAAAGCGCCCTTTCCGGAAAAAGGGCGCTTTGCATGGCGTCATGACAGGGGAGAGCTATTGCAACATGCGAGCCCGCGCATACCCTTTCACCCCGCGTATGGAACCTTTGGCCGCAACAAGCTGACTGCGGATTTGATCCAGGAGTTCCTGGCCTTCTTCATGGATAAGCTGATTGTAGCCCTGCAGGGCGATGAGTTTAACGCGGTAATCATCCGGCGTTTCTTCATCCAGCACATCCGCAGCCCGGCGCATGAGCTCGATCCTTTCGTGAAAGTGCGATTCGGCGTTTTCCACATCGCCGCTGCGCATGGCTTCAAGCTCATGCTGAGCGAGGATGAGTGCGCGATCCAGGAGCGTCAGGTTTGTGGACATGAAGAATTCTCCGGGCCGGGCCTGTTATGCCCGGGCAAGCGTGTTGGAAATGTCGGAACGCAGCTTTTCCAGCACCTTGTTCCAGGAGCCGCACACCGACATGAATTCAAATTCAAGCAGGTCAGCAAGGAGAATCCAGTCTTCACTTTCCAGCACTTCCGTCATTTCGCCCAGCAGTGCGGAAACCTTTTCCACCAGCACGTCAAACTCCGGCTCGTTCACCGAGATAAAGTCATGACGCAGAACGCCCACCATGGACATGAAATCGCGGGTGACGTCGATAAGATCCTGGAACAGTTCCAGGCCCTGCTGGTCGTCTCCCCGGCGGAAAAATTCGGCGCTTCGGGCGCTTCCGTCTTCCATGATGCGAGTAACCTTGAACAGCTCGTCCGTGATGTTCAGAGCCATTTCACCCAGCGGCATGGTGCTGATTTCCACCGAGCGGATTTCGCCGCACTCGATGTCTTCCGCCTGATGCGGGTAAATTTCCGAAAAAGGCTCGTTGTTCAGCAGCACGTCGGTGACGATGCGCTGTTCCTTGGTGCATTCGGTATGGGCTTCCACCAGGATTTCTTCAAGATTGGCGAAATTTTCAATGCGCAAGTCCGAGGCGCGGCCGTCGATAATAATCATGATATGCTCCTGTCTCCCCGCTAAAGGGAATCTTTTGACGTTGTCCGAGAATATGCAAGAAATGGGCCAATATAAAATGCTGTGGGAGAGCATGTTTTTTTGAAGGCTCTGTTTCAAATAGTGTTGATACTGACCTTGGCCGCCGGAGGCGCGAGCGAGCCAGGCGTGGATAGATGCCTTTGCGGCCTGGACGGCGCACACACCGCACAGCGGGGTTTGTCATCAGTCTGAACAGGCAAAAGCCTCTTTGCACATGAAGCTGACTTGTTCCCTGAATACCTCAGCGGTTCCGAAAGTTGAAACATTCTATCTGACAAGGGCGGACAACTCCTGGCGAAGCAGTTCGAAAAAGCGGAAGATAGCCGGAAGGTCATCGCCGTGTTCCTGCATGGCTGTGCGCCAGAGCAGGGAAAGCGGAACAAAATCAGGGCTGTCTGCGAAAATTCCGGCGACGCGGGAACAGGTGACAAGAAAGGCGTTGCGGTTTTTTTCCGTATTACGCAGACCCAGCAAACGGCCTTGTTCGAGAGCCAGGTGCAGCATGCCGGAAGTTTTTTCCGCAATGGAAAGAATGCGCTGTCCGCGGGCGGATTCCAGCGGAAAGGCAGACAGGTTTGCGAAAGCGGAGGCGGAAAAATTTTCCTTGTTGGCCGTATGTTCGTTTTCGCGCGTCCAGGCGTCAAGGAAGTGACGGTAAAAGACCTGTTGGGTATGAAGCCACAGGCCGCGCTCACTGTCGTCATCTCCGGAAAGGGAACGCAGGTTCATGAACCCTGCCTCATCGCGTTTGCTCAACCATACCCTGGCTTCGTGGCTGACGCGTGGCCCGGCTTTCCATGTCCCTTCGCCCAGGCGGGAAAGCGCAAGTTCCGCCACGGCTTCCGGGCTGATGGCATGGCGACAGGCGTGATTGTGCGGGCAGGGCGTATTAAAGGAACAGGGATGGCAGTCCAGCCGGGGTTCGAGGTTGCAGGAATTTTCTTGATACGGGCCGGTGTCCCAGGGCTGGGCTGTGGCCAGAAAGACGGCGAGGATAGGAACATTCAGACCGGCCGCCAGGTGCATGGTGCCGGTATCATTGGTGACGAGCAGGCGGCATTGCCGGAGTGCGGCGGCGAGAACGGGCAGGGAGGTGCGCCCGGATAAATCCAGGCCGGGGCAGCCGAGGCGGAGGCAGCGCTGCGCCAGCTCCGTTTCTTGCGCGCTTCCCATCAACAGAGGAAGAAGGCGCGCCTCTTTCCACAGTATCCGGCCCAGTGCGGCAAAATGCTCCACGGGCCAGCGGCGGGCGTCAGCGCTCGCGCCGAGCTGGAACGCGACATAGCCTCTGTTTTCCCCGGCAGGGGCGAAACATTCTGAAGCCTCCTCAAGCAGCTTGTGGGCACGGTCAATGTCATGGGTTGCCGGAGAGCGCAGCGTGTTGTCGGCAAGGCCCGAACAACCTGCCATACGAAAAAAGCCGTCCGTCAGGTTGAAAGGGCTGCACCCGCGTCTGGCTGTGACCGCCTGCACATAACTGCCCCAGGGCGAGCTGTTCCGGCCGAAGCCGTGCGCGTCCATGCCGAAGCCGTTCAATATTGCGGCAGGCGCGCCGCTCTGTTCCGTCGGTAAGGTCATGAGGCGGCCAAGCAGGCGGGCACCGGCGGTAGGCGTGAGGTTGAACACTTCATCAGGGCAAAGCTGCGTGCGAGCTTCGCGTATCCAGGCCGCGAGGTCATCCGCACAAAGACGCCAGTCACGCATCAGGCGGGCCAGAATGCTCCCTCCGGGAAGAGGCAGAACCTGGTCTACCCCCTCCAGCAGTTCAGCGGCAGGGGCGAAATTTTCCAGACAAATCAGGGAAACATTGTCTCCCTGTTTATGAAAGGCATGAATGACAGGCTGGGTCTGGAGCAAATCTCCGAATCGCGTGAGGTTGATCAGGCAGCGTCGCATGGGTTCTCCTTCGTCTGGAAACTCTTGCAAGAAATGTGCCGCCATTCTCGCTGCTTTCCCTCCATTCTGCTCTTGATGAAGGTCATCCGGCAACAGTTTGTTGCCCCTGACGCCCCGCTGTTAAGCAATTCCAACCGGCTCACAAACATCGTGATAACATACATGGACTATTCATTAAGACCAAGATGAAGCAGCTCTTCACTATTGATGATTGTCAGTTCTGTTTTGGTAAAGGTCTTTAATATTTTTTTTTCCTTGAGCTGCGCAATAATATTCGACATTGTGACTTTGTGCATATTGAGAAGAAAAGCGAGTTCAGCCTGCGTAATATTGGGATAAAACGTCTTTTTTTGATAGATACTATGCATTTCATGAATAAAAAGACATATGCGGTTCAGCGGCTTGACGTACGTATTGATGCAGGAAAGTTTTGAATAGCATAAGTCTTTAACAGCTTGAGAATATGAAATATTTTTCACAATGAGAGGATTGATGCCCCAAAGGTCATCAAAGGTGATATCAATCGGAAAAATATACAGTTCGGAATCCTCCAGCGCTTTGACTGGCATAACCTGAAACTGTCCTCTGGTAATAAAAAACGCATCATAAATGAGTGCCCCATGAAATATAAAGTGAGGTGTAAAAATTTTGCCTTCCTTATTAATATTATAAATACATATTTTTCCTGTTTTTAAATAAATAAAAGGCGTTTGTTCCATGTCTGGATAAATGATATTGTTTTTTTTTAGTATAATGCGATTGGCAATATCAAGAATATGCTCAAAAATATTGCTGGTATTACATATTATGCCTGGTAAAGATCTTAATGGTGGATATGCTGAAGCATAACCAGGAAAGTCTATATATCTGTAATTATTTTTCAAAGGTTTAAGGAAAACTATTTTTGATAAAAACATACAGTCTCCTTAAATATGAATGTATAGTTCCGTTCTTTCTGGATAAAAAAGGACGGAACTATCATAAACAATGAAATTTTTACATAAGGCCGAGCGGTCTTGCAATGGCCAGCATGATAACAGGCACTACAGCAATCCAGGCAATGGAGATAAAGATGCCGGGCTTGAACATGTCTCCCATTTTATAATAGCCTGAGTTGTAGGATACCAGCGAGACCGGATCGAGAGGTAAAAGCAGCGCCGCGGATACGCTGAACCCCATAGGAATAGCCAGCAGGGCAGCGTTGGTGTTCATGGCACCGGCAAGGGCAACCAGCGCGGGAAGCATGACCGCGACAATGGCAGTGTTCACAGGAATAATCAGGTGTACGACGACGGTGAACGCGGAAATGACGGCAATCATCATCCACAACGGCATGCCGGCAATGCCACCCAGGCAGTTGGAAGCAATCCAGGAAGCCGCGCCCTGCTCCCAAAGCAGTACGCCGAGGGAGTTCGCAGAGCCTACGACCATGAGCACTTCCCAGCCTACCTTATGGCTGTCTCCGGCCCATTGGACAAGATTGATGCCGGGCAGCAGGAACAACGTCGCGCCGAGTACGCAGGCCACGGGAAGCGGAATCTGATGCAGCTTGTCCGTCATCCACACGATCATGTTGATGATGAGAATGACAAGGAATTTCCACTCTCTGGATTGCAGGGAGCCCAGTTTCTCATATTCCTGTTCTACCATCCCCATGCCGGCCAGGGAGTCCATTTCCGGAGGATACGCCTTGATGGTGAAGAACCACGCTATCGGGATGAGGATGAATACGATTGGCATCCCCACACATGTCCAGTCAAGGAAAGAGATGTTGACATGTGCCGTGTCTTTAAGCAGGCCGATGGTCATGGCGTTCATGGAGGAACCGGCCGGCGTTCCCACGCCGCCGATGAGGCAGGCAAAGGGCAAACCAACCATCATGGCCCGTCCGAATGAACTGGTGCCCGGTTCACATTTGTTGTTCTGCAGAATGACCAGAGCCACGGGAACCAGCATGGCCATAACGGGAATATCCGCGAGGATGGAAGAAAGAATGCCTCCGGCCAGCATCAGATAAAGAAGAAGCTTTCCCGGATTTCCCCGGGATTTCACGCTTGCCCAGAGTACGATGCGGCGGCTGAACCCGGAGTTCTGGAACGCGATGGACACAACGAACATGGCGAACACAAAAAACACCGTGGGCGTCGCGAAGTTGGACATCATCTTGGGGAGCGGCACAATATGGAATACGGCCGGCAACACTGTGAACAAGATGGCAGCAAAGGCGATGGGCAGAGCTTCCGTCACCCAGAAAAGCACAGCGGCAAGCATGAAAATGATGGACATATGCCCTTTCGGGGTCAATCCTTCAGGCGTGGGCAGGAGATTCAGAACGAGGGACAGGATAATGATCCCGATAAAACAGACTAATTTTTTCTGCATAAAGCTCTCCTAGCGGGCAGGGCGGAATTTGTGTCCGCCCCTTTGACGGCCTGAAACTACTTTTTGGGGAAGGTAAAGTTATCCATGTAGTAGCGATAAGGCTGTATCGGATATTCTTCCACAGGAATACGCGCCTTGGAGAATACAGGCTCTTTGTCCGCGCCTTGACGCACATGCAGCCAGGCCAGCCACTCTTCGTTGTTGCGTTCGGGGTAGTCTTCACGGTAATGCCCGGCGCGTGATTCCGTGCGCAGCAGGGAAGAACGCACGAACAGTTCGGAACGCAGAAGCATGGTTTTGGCTTCGTAGTACTTGCAGAGATCCCGAGGGTCCTTGGCCGTCATGCGTCCGGCAAGTTCCTTGGCATATTCCACGCGCTTGAGAGCCTTCTTCAGACTCGCATCGCTCTTGATGAGGCAGACATCGGCGGGATAGACGATCTCCTGGGATTCGCGGATAATATCCTTGGTATCAATACCCTTGCGGCCGACAGGAGCCAGGGCTTCGCGGAGAGCTTCGCCGGCCTGCGTTTCGTTCACACCAACGCGCCTCTTGCCGAGACTTTTGCGGGCCGCATTGGCGCCGGCGATATAACCGGTGACGGCAGTGGTGCAAAGCGCCCAGCCGCCCATATAGACGCCGGGGTCGAAGCCTTTGCAGCGACAGGCGGCAAACATGCCGGGAATGGTGGTTTCATAGTCCAGATCGGTGACAGGGCCGCCGCTGTGCCACATAATCTGAGGCATCCAGCGGGTTTTTCCGTCAAAGAACTTCATGCCGTGATCATTGACAAGACGGTCATAGTTGATTTTTGCCCAACCGCGGACAGGCTCCATGAGCCTGGCGTTTTCCTCGGTCATGGGCGTGGTGTCAAAGAAAATGGGCGATCTGCCCGCGCGGGCTTCAAAGGCCATGCCGCGGGAGTTGTAGGTTGTGTCGGTGTTGGGGCCGAGCTTATCGGAATAGTATTTCCGCATGAAGTCTTCCCCGTTCCTGTTCACAAGACGGGCGCCCAGAGGCAATAGCCCGGTCTGGCCTTCCCAGGAGAAGACAACGGGCTGAATCCAGATGTTCATGAACTCGTTGTGCGACAGTTCGGCACCGGCCTTGTAAGCCAGCCGGCCGCCTTCGCCCGTGGAGTTGGACATGGTGATGTAGGAAGGTCTCCAGCCGCCCCCACCTGTGGCGAGCACGATAGCGGGAGCTTCAAACACGAACGTTTCTCCACTCTGGGTATGGAAACCGGCCGCGCCGGCGGCTTCTCCGGCGTCATCCTTGAGAATGTCGGTAATGGCCACGCGGCAGATGCGGCGCACGCCAAGGCGGTCGGCTTCTCTCACAAGCGCGTCGCGCATGCTGGGGCCGCCCGTGCCGTACGGACGGATAAGCAGCATTTTCATGTGGTTGAGGTTACGCTGAGGAATGGCCAGCAGCTTGCCGTTTTCGTCGCGGGCAAACTGCACGCCGAGACGTTCATAGTGCTGGAAGCGTTCATGGGACTGTTCAAGGATGTGTTTGACCAGCGGCTGATCGCAAAGGCCGTCGTAATAGTAAACGACATCGTCCAGAGCCGCTTCGACGGTGGTGTCCTGCACGCACTGGAAGTCTCCGCCCGAAGCCGTGCCCAGCCCGCCCCAGTCCGCAGGCCCCTTATCTGCAAGAACCACGTTTTCCACATGTTCCCGTGCGCTGATGGCTGCCCATAGTCCGGAAAAACCTCCACCGATGATGAGAACGTCCGCTTTGATATGATGATCGATGTTCGTCTGTTTCATTTTTACACTCCTTCATGTTCAAATTCGATGGTGCGCGGCAGCCGTTCCTTGAACGGATCTATAAGAATGGCCCCGACAGGGCAGGCAATTTCACAGAAATAGCAGGTCATGCAGTCATTTTTATAGGCAGCTTCAGCCTTGGCTCCGCAGGTGACGCAGCGATTGGCTTCAAGAGTCATGGTTTCGTAGTTGAAGACCTTGCCGGGAGTGCTTTCATTGCGAGGAGTGGCGGGCAGATTGCCGACAGGAAGTTCCTGGGAATACCGGAACATCTTTTCCGCAGGCATGACGGCGACTTCGCGTTTTTTGCCAGGACGGGATTCCAGCATGTCCCATCCGTCTACAAAGCAGTTGGCGGAATAGGCGGCCTCGCGGGCGTCGGAAATTTCGTGAGCAGGATCATGGGATGCGCCGCGCACCGGACCTGCGGCAAAAACCCCGTTGGTTCTGGTGGTCAGCGTGAGGGGATCCGCGTCGAGCCTGCCGTCGACGACGTCTGCGACGGAAGCAAACTGTGCGGCGGCATCCTTGCCCGTGGCTATGATGACGGCTTTGGTGTGTTCCCTGCGCAGGCCGCGCACGGTGACGGTTTCCGCATCGCCGACGGGCGTGTTGGTTCGGAACTCGATGCCGCAACGCTTGAACCATTCGATCTGCGCGGCCAGCAGGTCGGCGGGGATAGAGTCACGGAACTGACCGCCCGCAGCCTCATTTTTTTCATACACGACGACGGCATAGCCGCGTCTGCGCATGAAGTACGCAGCGGAGAGTCCGGCGGCGCCGGAACCGATGACGGCTATGTTGCCCGCCCGGCTGATATCGGGCAGGGCGGGGTCATGTTCAAGAATCCAGTGTCCGAGATAGTCTTCCATCGCCGGGATGTTGACGGGAGCGTCGATCTTCTTGCGGGTACAGTTTTTTTCGCAGAAATGGGGGCATACGCGACTGGTGAACAGAGGAATGGGGTTGTACTGCAACAGTTTGCAGGCCGCATCGGCATGACGGCCCTGCTGGAGCAGGTGCATATAAGCGCGGACATCAACACCGGCCGGGCAAACTGCGGCGCAAGGCGAGGCTTTTTCCTGACGCGTATTCAGGCGGTAGACATCAAATGAACATGTTTTGAAGCAGGAACCGCATCCGATGCATTTTTCCTGGTCAATGGAACGCAACATAAGACCTCCTCATGAAAAGTGCATTCAGCCACAGTGTGATTTACGTTTTTGGCTTGTGAATAAAATGACCCAGAACAGGAAACAACGGTATAGTCCGCACTAACTTTTTTGGTCATTTTTCTAAGACTCTGTTCCGCAATAGTATTGAAGATAACCTTGACCGCCGGAGGCGCGAGCGTAGCGAGCCATGGAGCGACGCCCCCCCGCCGCATGGTCATGCGGCATGGAGGGGGGGCCGACCAAACGGCGGCCCTGCGGGGGCCGTGCCCGTTGCCGAACAGAGCGAGGCGTACGGGCATCGAGAGCGGAGATGAGGAGCGGAAGCAATGTTTCGCGGAGCGGAGCCTTTGGACGGCGTAACCGTATGAAGGCGCAAGCGAACCGACCGTGGATACATGTTGCCTTATCTCTGCTGTCGCCATTCGTAAGGCTCCCGCGTCGCCTAACGACTGCCGCTCGCCCGTGTGGAAACACGGGCTGAGGCTGTGGACAAAGTCAGCAGCCTCGAAAATTGCGAGCAGGCCGCGGCTTGGCCGCGCCGTAAAGCAAACGCCGCGAAGCGGGGTTTGTCATCAGTATTATTCTACAACAGAGCGGCTTTGAAACGTCCCCATCAACACGGTTCCACTACAGAGCCAGGTGAAACGTGTTCTTGACAAAGATGGCAACGATGTTTCAATTTTTCTGGAGATGGTTCAGACTCTCCTCATAGCCCATGAGAAAGGCAAATAATATTTGCCCTGAAATATCCTGTGTGGAAGAATTTCATGCACTGGCCTAAAACCACAGTCCAAACCCCGCAGGGCCCTAAACCTGCCATTGCTCCACTTGTTATTTCGGCGAGCAGAACAACGGATATCCCGGCCTTTCACGCAAAATGGTTCATGAATCGTTTGAGGGCCGGCTATTGTCTGTGGCAAAATGCCTTCAACGCCCATCAGCAGCAATATGTTTCCTTTGAAAAGTGCCAGGCATTTGTTTTTTGGAGCAAAAATCCGCAAGCGCTTATGCCCTGTCTTCCTGAAGTCGAAGAACGCGGCTTTCAGTATTATTTTCAATACACCCTCAATGACTATGAACAGGAAGGTTTGGAACCTCGCATTCCCAAACTGGCGCAACGCATTGCCGCCTTTCAGAAGTTGTCTGAGCGCATCGGCAGGCACCGCGTCATCTGGCGCTTTGACCCTATCATCATGGGGAATACGCTGACAGTGGAAAGTATTCTGGAGCGCATGCTGCGTCTTGCGGAGCGGCTTGCTCCTTACACTGAAAAACTCGTCTTCAGCTTTTTGGACATGTACAAGAAAACAGAGAATAATCTTAAAAAAGTTGACCCGCTCTTGCGCCCGCCCAGTGAGGAGGAGGCTCTGCGGCTGGCTGAAGGAATAGCGCAGATTAATAAAAGCCTCGTCTCCCCGCTCGCGCTCTCTGCCTGTGCGGAGAAACTTGACTTGCATCCCCTTGGAATTGAACGTAATAAATGTGTTGATCCTGCCTTGCTCCTGCGCCTTTGTCCCACAAGTGCGGAAATGCGGAATACCTGTGCGAAGCTCCGTCTCCAAAAACAGGGGAGTCTTCTTCCGCTTGCTCAAGCGCCGGGCAATGATGATATCAAAGACGCGGGGCAGCGTGCCTTCTGTGGCTGTGCCCCCAGCAAAGACATCGGCCGCTACAATACCTGTATGCATCTTTGCGCATATTGCTATGCCAATCAGTCAAAAATGGCCGTAATAAACGGAATGAATGCTGTAGACGTCACCGGCGAACGGCTTTGAGTTCCTCGTGATGCTTGTGACTCCAGCCTCTTCGGGTATGGAGCTGATGTATTCAATAGCCTAAATCAGCGCTTCCTTCATGAGAGGTTATTTTTCGCTCACGTCCGCTCCCGCTTCTCTGCCCGGAGAGGAAAAGGAGATCCCCGGCATTTCAAAAACAGGGGAGAGATTTTCAAGATTGGGCGCCCGTTTGCCGTCAAGGCATTGGTCAAGGGTCATGTTGGACAGGCCCAGAGTCTTCACCGCCCGGCTTGTTATTCCGCCATGCTCCTTATCCACATAGTTCTGGAGGATAGCTCGAGCCTCTTCCGCCAAGTTTTTCATATGAGTAACCTGCACAGCGCTATGAAGGTTATCAAGTTGCTGTTTGAGTATATTCTTCCCTGTCTTTCTCCAGGCTATCGAGTGAAATGGGAAGCGTAACAATGCCGCGGCCTGCTCGAAACGTGTTTCGTTCAGTCTTTTTCCTCCGGCTCCCCGTTGCTCATGGTGATGGTGTTGCGGCCGGATTTTTTGGAACGGTACAAGGCCTGATCCGCCAGGGTCAGAAGCTCTTGTATAGAGAGCTTTTCCCCTGGCATGCGGCAGGCGACCCCGATACTGACGGTAATAATGCCGGTTGGCGAGCTCGGATGCGGCAGACCCAGGCTCCGCACGCTGTCCATGACGCGGCGTGCCACGGTCAGGGCCGCAGCGCGATCCGCGTTAAGCAGCAGGGCGGTGAACTCTTCACCGCCATACCGGAAGGCCATATCCGAGGAACGCAGCATGGCGTTTTTCATCGCTCCGGCCACGGCCTTGAGCGCAATGTCGCCCTGCTGATGGCCGAAAATGTCATTATAGCTCTTGAAGAGATCCAGATCGAGCATGAGCAGACCCAGCGGCGTGCCCGGCATGTCCGAAGCCAGAACCGTTTCCAGCGCCCGTCGGTTGCCGATGCCGGTCAACGCGTCACG
Source organism: uncultured Mailhella sp. (assembly GCA_910579055.1). Lineage (GTDB taxonomy): Bacteria > Desulfobacterota > Desulfovibrionia > Desulfovibrionales > Desulfovibrionaceae > Mailhella. Next base: position 35,448 of record CAJTSU010000006.1, read on the forward strand.
CAAGCTCAGATCGGCGTACTGGTCACGCTCGCGTTCAAGGCGCCCGGAACGGGCGTTCAGCTCCTCCATATAAACGGTGAGGGCAGGCAGGATATCAAGTATGTTCTGGAGTTCCAGAGTGCGCGCCTGGGGAAGAGGGGAAACCCTCCGGCCGGAACGGATGGAGTCCAGCGCGCGGGACGTCATGGCCAGAGGGCGCAGGATGTGACGGTGGATAAGGATGATTGTTCCCGCCAGAGCAAGCAGAAGCATGACTCCGGCGGCGAGGAACAGCCGCTGGATACGGGAGGTTTCTTCTTCTATGTGGTTCATGCTGTGCACGATCTGGGCGGCTTCGGAGGTGGAAGCATAATCGCTCAGCTCGCGCAGCCTGCTGTCAATCTGTTCCCATAGCAGCTTTGATTCGGCGTCGACGTCAATGAGGAACCTTTGGCTTTGTCCGACTTCATGCAAACTTTCCTGAAAACCGCGGCAGTCGGCCAGCAGATCCGCATTCCCTGTCCCGGCGGCATCGGCGCAGAATCCGATCAACGGGGCAAGAGCGTTCTCCATGTCTGCGTATGTCTGCGCCCGGTTTTGCGGAGAGCGGGAGTCAGGGCTGAGACAGGCCCAATGGGCGTGAATACGCTCCGGCAGGATCCCGCTGCGCAGAGCCAGCCGCCCCAGCGCGCCGGAAAGCGCGATTTCCTGATCGAGCAGCCTGCCTTCCGCGTCGCAGAGTTGTGTTTGCAGTTCCAGCAGACGACGGAAGTCCGGCTTCAGGCGTTCCATTACGGCGGAAAATTCCGCCGACTCGCCGAAGACGGATTCAACAATCAGCGCCTGGGCGGTAATGCCGGCATTGCGGGCAGCCAGCCGGTCGCCGGAATAATAGACAAGAGAAATGCTGCGGCGCAGATTTTCGATATTGATCAACAACTGCTGCTTGGCCAGAATACGAGGAAGGTATTTACGCCCTGTAGCGTAAGCCAGTGTTCTTATGCTTTCCAGATCCCGGAACACAAACCAGAAAACCAGCCCGAACAGAGTAAGAATGGGCAGGGCAAGAAACAGCGAAAAGCGGTGAATGCTGATATGACGGAATTTTTTTGCCATGGCGTGATCTTCAGTGAATGCTGAAGGGGAAATAGCGGCGGGCGGCGCGGTCGTATTCGCCGTTCAGCTTGATGTCGCGAATGCCCTGATTGACCGCCTTCAGCAATTCGTGCGCACCCTGCCGCACCCCGATGTGGGCGTCATTGATTTCATCGTTAAGGGGCAGTTCCGTCTCCTGCATGATAAAGGCCGCTCCCCGTGTTTCCCGCAGAAATTCATAGCCCGGCAGTCCGTCGGAAATGACAAGGTCAAGCCTGCCCGCGCACAGCGCATCCAGCATCTCGTCGTAGTCCCGGAACAGGACGATTTCCGTCGTGTCCTTCCACAGTCTTTCGGCAATGACGGCCTGCAGCGTGCCGCTCTGCGCGCCAAGCCGTTTGTCCTTCATCCAGTCCGGGCTTGCTTGAATGCCCGGCAGGCCGATATAAATGGTGCGCGAATGGTAGTAGCTTTCGCTGAAGTCCATGTACGCGCGGCGTTCTTCATTCACGCCGAGGCCTGCGATGATCAGGTCAAGCTTTCCTTCCCGCATGGCGTTCAGCAGTTCCTCAAAGGGCAGAGGGAGAATTTCGCAAGGGCTTTCCATGGCTTGGCACAGGGCTTTCGCAACAGCGGGATCAAAACCGGACTGCCGGCCGTTTTCATCCGGGAAGGAGAATGGCGGGTAATCATTTTCCACTCCGACGCGCAGGGGCGCGCCTTGCGCTTCCGCAGAGGAAGGCGCGGGGAAGCAGACGGCCGACATGAGGCATAGCGCCAGCGTCATCATGCGCGGCCGTCGTAAAACGGGAAACCGGAACATAAGGCACCTCAAAAAGACTTATGACGAAAAAGACTATAGCTATGTTTCCGCCCGGTAACAAGAAAAATCCCGGCAGGCGCGGAATCTGCCGGGAAAGAGGCGCTCAAGGAAAGTCGGCCCGGAAGCTTCACGCGTGATTGATGCGCGCGGTAAGTTCGCCCAGGTTCGCGTCAACACGGTGCCCGAAGTGCAGCCCCACCTGCCTGCCGTCCACCCAGACAATCTGGGCCATGCAGTGTTTCAGAACCTTGTCCAGCGGGGGAAGGAGCGCGTCAATATGAACGCTGTGTCCTTCCGTATAGGGGAAGGACGCAGCCTCAAAGCGCATGCGCAACCCGGAAGAACTTATGTCGAGCAGAAGTCCCGAAATACTGGTGCCTTTTTCACCTGAAACCTTCACCTCATAGGGTTCGGTGACGGCAAAGCGCTCGTCCATGCGGCGTTCACTGCGCATGGCGGCAATCAGATCGCGCAGGGCGTCGGAGAGACTGCGCAGTTCCGAGGCGTGCCCGGCGGACTGTTCCATGTTTTCGGTGGTCAGGTGCGCCTGCTGGCTGAAATTCTCCATCATGTGCATCACATCTTCACTGACGTGCGACTGCCGGGCCGTTTCCTCCGCAATGCGGGCGATATCGTCCACAGACTGCCCTATGACGCTCTGGATATGGTTCAGACTTGAGCCGGAGGAGTCGGCAAGCTCCGTCGCCCTGCGCGTCAGTTTCACGGCCTCGTCCGTCGCGTTTATGCTGGAGCGCACACTGCCCTGAATGGCGGAAACGGAGCCGGTTACCTCCTCTGTGGCCCGCATGGTCTTTTCCGCCAGTTTGCGCACTTCGTCGGCCACCACGGCAAACCCTCTGCCCGCGTCTCCGGCCCGCGCCGCTTCAATGGCCGCGTTCAGGGCCAGCAGATTGGTCTGATCGGCCACATCCTTAATCAGCCCCAGAATCTTTTCAATATCCGCGGCATGGACATCCAGTTCCTTCATGCGGGCGGCGACCTGGGCAGTCTGATCCGTCACCTGGCCGATGCAGGCGATGGTCTGGCGCACCACGTCCGTACCCTGTTCCGCTTCCCGCTGGGCGCCCCGCGATTTCTCCATGCTCAGCCCGACCTGTTCCGCCATGCCCCGCATGGCGTCGCTCATGTCACGGATGGTTGATACCGCGCATGTGGCGTCATGATCCTGCTCTTCCGCCATCTTCTGGGTGGTTTTCAACTGATCGAACAGTTTTTCAAAGGCCGCGGTCTGAGTCTGGGAGATATCCTGTGCCTGATTGGCCGACAGGAATATCCGATCGTTGAGGTGCGCGATGCGATCGCGCTGCTCGTACATTTCGCTGAGATCGTTATGCAGGGTGAACGCTCCCACCATGTGTCCGTCAAGATCCAGCAGCGGGGAGGCGTCCATAACCAGGTGTTTTTTCTGCCCGGCAAAATTGCTCCGGGTGACCGCGTAGTTGGTGACCGCCTTCCCTTCGGACAGAATCCGGGAGAAAAGCGTCGGGCGCGCGGCGTCGTCATAGAAAAACTTTCCTGCGCTCATGCCGACATAGTCTTCCGGATTTCCCTTCCTGCCCCAGCAGACGAGCATTTCGCGGTTCACATAGGTCAGGCGCTCCTCCAGATCGCAGGCGGCGAAGGGGATGGTCATGCCGCGCATGATGCCCTGGGAGACTCCGAGTTTTTCCTTGACCACGCCGGTCATGATATTAAAGGCGGAGGCCAGCTGACCGACTTCATCCTTCTGGTCTATGTCCACGGTCATGAAATCGCCGTCCGCAACGCGGCGGGCGGCTGAGGTCAGCCTGCCGAGGGGGCCGCAGATGCGGCGAACCAGCTGAACGGCGATGGTCAGCCCGGCAAGAAGGAAGAAGAGGGAAGCGCCGACGGCCATTCTGGTGATATCGGCGAGCTTTCCTTCCAGTCTGGCGACAATGCCGCTCTGCACTCCGCGCGTGAGTGCAAGCGCATTGCCGAGCACTTCTCTCACTTCCGTCAGAAGGGGGAGGCTTACGGTTCTGAAGTGTTCCCGCGCGGCGGCGCTTTCTCCCTTTTCCATCTCTGTGCGGATGACGCCGGCGCTCTGGTGCAGGGCGAGATGTTTCTGATCCAGAGCGGCGAACAGCGGACGCAGGCCCGGCACATCCTGTTCCAGCGCCGTGCGGTTCGGGCCGTAAAACCATGTGCCGAACGCGCACCGGCGACCGTCAAGAGCCGCCTCAAGGGGAGTGCGGCCCTCGTTCATGACGTAGTCCTGCACGCTCAGTGCCCATTGCAGGTGGCTGACCTCGGCGCTCAGCAGTTCCGTGTCGTTACGCGGTTTGCTCAGCAGCTTGGCGTCTTCGCCCACATCATAGAGGAAGCTCAGGATCACGGCCATAATGGAGATGAAAAAGGCAATGCCGATTCCAAAAACGGCATACAGTTTTTTTCTGACGGCGATATCGCTCCAGCGCATACAAATACCTCGTGTTTCGCGTTCCGGCGATGCTGTTGGCAGGGGACGGCGGGCACGGAACATGCCCGGTCGCCCCTGGAAATTCCGGCCTGTGCGTGAAAAATGCCGGAATACTTCGGCCCGGAAGTATTCCGGAGGAGTGCCCGTCCCCCTGCCTCTGATATTTATTCGGAAAAATTATTACCTTTCTCCAAAGATTTTTCAATACGGTTTTGGTGAGGGCTTCCGGGTACCGTATCACTTTTCGGAGGCATTGGCGTCCTCTTTGGCTGTGCTGTGGAATGGAGTTGAAACCATCCTGCTCCTGATTTTCGGGGCTGCTGACTTTGCCGGCAGCCTCGCGGCAACGGAGGGTGCCGTCCATGCCGGAGCAAAGGCACAGGTAACGCTCTTCCACTCCAGAGCCTCTTTTTTTGCTTGCCAGGCGGGGCGGAGGACTGGCACAAAGAACGGGCCGCCCGCAAGGGGCGGACGGCTTTTTTTCTGTGAGGTCATATCGTGAGCAAGATCGCGGTTTCCATTCTGGGCATTGACTGCCCCGGCGTCGTTTATCTGGTTTCCAGCACCTTGTCCGCTCTACAGTGCAATATGGAGGAGATCAGCCAGACCATTCTCAAAGGTCAGTTCGCGGCCATTTTCATTGCGGAGAAGCCGGACGCGCTGACGGAAGACAAGGTGCACAGCGAACTTGTCAAGGCCATAGACGCGCGGGACATGAGCCTGTCCGTCATTGTGCGCTCGCTGGATGAAAAGGCCGTCTATCATGGTGAGCCCGGCGAACCGTTCGTGATTACCGTGGACGGCGAGGACGGCCTGAACGTGGTGGCCTCGTTCACCCGCATTTTCGCCGAAAACAAGGTGAATATCGAAAACATGAAGGCGCTCATGCCGGATATGCCCGAAGATCAGCCCGACACGAGGCGGCGCGCCCTGCAAGTGTTTGAAATATCTCTTCCTCTGTCCATTGACCGGACGGCTCTGCGGCGTACTCTGGAAGACAAGGCCCGGGATATGGGGCTGCGCGTGAGCATGCAGCACCGAGATATTTTTGAAGCCGTGCATCGCGTCAAATCCATCTGAGACGGACGTCTGATTTTCGGGGCCGCGGTTTCCGCCGCCGGCCCGGATATTTTCTGAACCGGGGGAGTTCCCATGCTTACTGATCGTGAAGTGCTCAGCACTCTTAATATGTTGCGTAATGAACACCTGGATGTGCGCACGGTGACGCTCGGCATCAGCCTGTTCGACTGCGCCGCCCATGATTTTGACGTGTTCGCCTACAAGGTTCGGGCCAAAATTTCCCGCTACGCCGGCAGACTGGTGGAAACCTGCAATGATGTCGCGGACAAGTACGGCATCCCGGTGGTGAACAAGCGCATCAGCGTCAGCCCCATCGGGGTGGTGGGCGCGTCTTTCTCCCGCGAGGAGATGGTCAAGGCCTGCCGTGTGCTGGATGAGGCGGCCAAGAATGCCGGAGTTGACTTCCTCGGCGGGTTCGGCGCCCTGGTGGAGAAGGGCATGACCCCCGGCGAGCGCAATCTCATTGATTCTCTGCCCGAGGCGCTGGCCTGCACCGATCGCATCTGTTCCTCCATCAATGTGGCGTCCTCCCGTTCCGGCATCAATATGGACGCTGTCGCCCTGATGGGGCAGCGCATTCTTGACGTGGCGGAAGCCACGCGCGACCGGGACGGCATCGGCTGCGCCAAACTGGTGGTGTTTGCCAATATTCCGCAGGATGTGCCGTTCATGGCCGGAGCCTATCTGGGGGTAGGAGAGCCGGATGTGGTGATCAACGTGGGCGTTTCCGGCCCCGGGGTGGTGAAAAAGGCCATCGACCGCGCCATGGCTGCGGGGAAGGCGGACGGCGGCATTACCCTCGGAGAGGTGGCGGAAGTCATCAAGCGTACTGCGTACAAGGTCACGCGCGTGGGCGAGATCATCGGCAAGGAAGTGGCGGATCGCCTCGGTCTGCCCTTTGGCGTGGCCGACCTTTCCCTTGCCCCCCCTCCCGCCGTGGGCGATTCGGTGGGGGAAATTTTTCAGAGCGTGGGGCTTTCTTCCATCGGCGCGCCCGGTTCCACCGCCGTACTGGCCATGCTCAACGATGCGGTGAAGAAGGGAGGGGCGTTCGCCTCCTCCCATGTGGGAGGGCTTTCCGGCGCGTTCATTCCTGTTTCTGAGGATTCCAGCATCGAGGCGGCCACCCGATCCGGCGCGCTCAGTCTGGAGAAGCTCGAGGCCATGACCAGCGTCTGTTCCGTGGGGCTGGACATGATCGCCATCCCCGGCGATACGCCCGCCGCGACCATTTCGGGCATGATTGCGGATGAAATGGCCATCGGCATGATCAACAGCAAAACCACCGCCGTGCGCGTCATTCCGGTTCCGGGCAAAGGCGTGGGCGATTCGGCGTGTTTCGGCGGGCTGCTCGGAGAGGCGGCGATTATCGCTGTTCCTGGTGGTGACGCTTCTTCCTTTATTAAATTGGGCGGCCGTATCCCTGCCCCCATTCACAGTTTGAAAAACTGAGGTGATCTCCCTGCGGCGCGGCAATGCTCCACGCCTCTTGGGCCTCCGGCGGAACTGTACCGGAGTGTTTGATTGGGCTCTGTTCCAGAAGAGGGTTGAACCAATCCCTGACCGCCGGAGGCGCGAGCGCATGGTCATGCTGTCGCGATCCGTAAGGCTCCTTCGTCGCCTCACAAATGCCGCTCGCCCGTGTGGAATACGGGCTGTGTTTGCGGCAGCGGATGTCGCTGAAATCTTCACCCTCCTCGTAGCCTGATACGCCCTTTCATCAGGCGTTTTTTTCCGTAAGCGTCTTGGCAACCTTCAGCAATAATGCCCGCAACTGCTCTATGTCAGCTTGCTGAGTTTTTTCAGCCGTGCTCAACAGCAGACGCATGGTGCGCACTTCTTCGCGCAGGGCTGTGATTTCCCGATCCGTGGCGTCCGCTCTGGCCGCAAGCTGGGAGTTTTTTTCCCTGTTTTCGGCCGCCAGTAATTCCATCGCTTCGTCAATGCGATCCATGAGGGCGTTTTGGATGCTTCTGGCGCGGAGATACAGGTCAGGGCGTGTCACCGGGGCGCTTTCCATCCATTCGCTCGGAAGATTATCGGGGGGTAGCAACTGGGCAAAACGTCCGTGAATACTGTTTGCCCCCCAATCGTACTCTTTGTCCGCCGTGTTTGCCGGAAATCCGGTGGGTATATTGCCCCGTTCCGAGCCGGGCGTGTTTCCGCTGGAAATTTGGACGGAAACGGAGGGGAGTGTGCGGGGAAAACGCCCGGCCAGGGCGCATTCCAGCGCCTCACTGCTGCGCAGTCGCGGGAGCTGCTTGCGGATATAGGAAAGAACTTCAAGACAGGCGAAGGCATAGCGGCGTTTCCGTCCTTCGCCTGTGGAAGGAAGAAAGTCGGCAAAGCGGGTGCAATAAAAACGCATGGTGGATTCCGGCACATCGAAATATCGGGCCAGCTCCGCCTTACTGTAAAATGCGGCGACGTTTTTTTCGGGCATAGGCGCGTCTCCGGTGAAAGATTCGTTTCAGAGTATTCGTAATGGAAGAATGAGGCAAGCGCGATGGTGTGTCATCATGAGAGAATGAGGCTGCTGACAACGGTCAGCAGTCCCGAAAATTGCAAGCAGACCGAAGGCTGATTTCCCTCAGCCGCGCAGCGGCTCAGGGAAACAGACAGCAACGCGGCGAGTATTTTCGTGCCCTTCCGTCAAGCCGCTTTGGCGGCCTGGACGGCGCAAACGCCGCGAAGCGGGTTTTGTCATCAGTCTGAAAATACGCCGCTCTTTGCTGAATGGCGTGATATTGGGCCGGCCTCAAAGCTCGCCAACGCTCGCGCCACCGGCGGTCAAGCATAGTTTCACCACTATTCTGGAACAAAGCCAAAAAAATAAGTATTGTAAAATCACGGAGCTAACGTTCAGAGAGTCCGGCGCTGCCCGGGAAGGGGGGCAGGAAGGCTTGTCTTTTAGAAATAATATGCATATTATGAACTATAACTTTTACCGGAGACGTTTCATGGCCCCTGTATTTTCTGCGGTATCCTCTCTTTCGCAGGAACTGAGTTCCCCCCCGCTCGAGTTGCAGCTTTTGCCTGACGATGAGCTTCTCAATCTGTGGGAACAGACGCAGAAGGCCGTATGGGCGATGGAAGACAACGGATGGGATGCCAATCCCGCACAGCATTACGGACAAATTGTCCTTTGGGAAATGCAGCGTCGTGTGACCGTTTCCTGCTCCGGCTTCACTCTCTTTGGAGAACATTCCTTTTGCCGACCAGAAGGCGAAGTCTTGCCTCATGTCATGACCATTCCCCTCGCCTGAGGCGTGATTCGGTCTTTTGGCATCTCCTGCCATCCTCGTTTTTTTGTTTTTGCGCTTCATGCGTATCTCTGGTGCTGTTTGCCCTAGGAAGCTTTTGCAATGGCAGATTCCGCCGGAGTCGTTTTGGATGGATATTTGATTACGATTCTTTTGCGGTTCCTGTCCCCTGGCGGGAAGTGAGTCTGCGGGGCTTTCTGCCTGTATGGAGAGAGCGGCCGGCGGTACCGGAGCGGGTATAGGCGTGTAGCCTGAACAGGTTTTCAATGCACACGTTTGTCTGCAAGAGAGTGGACTTTGGGAGCAGATATGTCTTTTTTTGAACATGGCGGTGAGCTGACGTTGAGCGCTGTTTGTCGTTTTCATCCGCATGACAGATATGCAAAAAAAACAGGCAGATCCCCTGTGCTGGGGGGTGTTTGCCCGGATTTGCGTCTGTTCGTTGCCGTCGGGACAAAAGGTCTGGAGTTCATGACGGTAACGCAGAATCTGAATTGTGGTTATGCTCGTTCCGGGAGCCGGTTGGCCTTGTTAACGGCTTTAGTCCCCATTCCTTCGGTGCCATATTAAAAGATAGTGGTTTGCTCTGTGTCAGCATGCGATGAAAGCGTGGAAGGCGCGCTCGAACTTGGCTGAAAATGAGGGAATACGCTGAAAAATGTGTCAAAAGGTATAAAAACATATGTCTTGCTGGAATAATTTATTGGGAACCTCATAACTATAGTTATATTTGGCCCGTTGAAATTTTGTCTCGATGAAGACAAAATTTTACAGAAGTACATATGTTTTTAGTTTTGAATAACCTGAACCCTGCTCAAAAAAATCTATGTAATGATTTAGTTATAATAGACGCAGGGTATGAGTTGGGTTATATCTGGTCTTACGAAAAGGGTTGACGTCCTGTGACAAATATCTATATAGATAATTCTCACAGGGAGCATGTGGGATGAGGTCGAACTTTGGACCATGAACTTGTTCCCGACTCGTTTCGCATCCTTCTCACGAGAGGTTCCCTGCCGCCGGGAAATTTTTAGGCCGCAGAGAGGAACCCGTGGCAGAAGAGCATGGGGCCGCCAGGATCGTTTATCCGGCCGCATGGAAATGTCACCGCAGTGACAGCCGACGCCCCATGACAAGGCGTTTTCTCCAATATGTTGAAGTGGACAGATCGTCCACGCGCACCTTGCTGCGCGAATTGGGGCTGTGAATAAAACGCCCGCTACCGACATAGATGCCTGTGTGCAGGCCGTTCGGAGCGTTTTTCGTACGGAATACAACGATGTCTCCCGGTTGGAGACTATTAATTGCCACTTTGGAACCGACTTTGGCCTGGCTGCTGGTAACGCGAGGTACGGAGATCCCGTTTTGCCGGAATGACCAGTAAATCAGGCCGGAACAGTCAAATCCACCACGGGGAGAATCTCCTCCGAGGCGATACGGTTTTCCCAATTGCGTGGAGGCCGTACGTACAACGTTCATCCCGATCCGGGAAGACGTGAGGCCCGAGCTTTCGGAAGAGAGGTTTCCATAGCGTTTGGAGGCGCATCCCGTGATAGTGAGCAGGCATATGGCCAGCAAGCTGCAGAGGGTAAGCTGCATGATGTGATTGGTGGTTTTCTTCATGTTGTGGGGTGTCCGGTAATATGACATGCTGGAGTGTTTATACCGCCGCATGCAGGCTCTCGGTAAAGAGGGTTATCGGAAACTGTTTTGGGAACCCTAACATGTTTAAAGAAAAAGGAATAGAAAAAAATGGTATTATAAAAACTGTTTAGAGTTTTTATAGAGGCTTGGCAGAGTGTGTTAAAACATTTTACAGCTGAAAAAATGACGGGAAGTATATTATTTTCGCGTTACAGATCAACATCATAAGCTGTGAAATGCTTTTATAAAAAGCCATGACGTGTTTGGGGTGAAGACTTGTCTTCCACGCCATGGCGAAACGGGCGGAAATTCCCTGCCAGGAGATTCCGCACAAGGCCCGGGGGACGTTTACCCCGGAAAAAAGGAAAAGACTATGGTTTCTGAATTCGCTTCCATCCTTCATGAACTGGTTCTCGATAATCCTGTTCCCGCCAAGGACTTGGCCAAGTCGATAGGCAAGCCTTACTCCACTCTTCTGCGTGAAGTAAACCCGTATGATACCGGGGCCAAGCTCGGCGCGGAAACATTGCTGCAAATCATGACGCAGACCGGCGACTTGAAGCCTCTGGAATTCATGGCTCACTCCTTGGGGTTTGAGCTTGCTCCCCGCAAGGGAGAAAAGACCAGCAAGACTCTTTAGAGGATATTGACCAGGACAGGCGCGGGACAATTCGCTTGCGCCTGTCTCATGCCTGGTTATCAGGTGTTTCAGCTTGGAGGCGGAGTCGAGCAAGGTGAGGCTCCACCGCGATGTCTTCCTGTCCGGAGCAGCCGCAACTCACTTGCGGCGTGAGACTCCGGCGGAAGCGTGAACGCTGCGAGTCAGAACACAGGGTCTGGCTGGCGGATATTTTCAATCGCAAAAAACTCCAAAGGAAATGCCCGAAACATTATGCCGTTTGTGAAATGGCATGAATAAAGCGACTGGACTTACAGTTCAGTCGCTTTTGCTTGGTGAAAATCAGCATCGCGAAAAAAGCGAGCAGGTCACGGCTTGTCTCTGCACTATTCTGGAACAGAGCCTTCAGAAAAAACCGCGCCCGCGGCGGCGGAACTGACCAGTTTGGCGTAACGCCGGAGGAAGGGCGATGATGTTTTGGGGGGATGGGGGCGCAACATTGCGCGTCGTTTTTCCAGGGTGTCTTCGTCTACCATAAGTTCAAGCGTTCTGGCCGGAATATCAATACGGATGATATCGCCTTCCGCCACCAGGGCGATGGGGCCGCCATCGGCCGCTTCCGGAGAAATATGCCCAATGGCGGCCCCTCGGGTAGCTCCGCTGAAACGACCATCGGTAATCAGGGCCACATCCTTGTCCAGCCCCATACCGGCAATGGCTGACGTGGGGCTGAGCATCTCGCGCATCCCGGGACCTCCGCGCGGGCCTTCATAGCGGATCACCACCACATCACCGGGCTTGATTTTTCCGTCAAGAATAGCGTGCATGGCGTCTTCCTCGCATTCAAAGACCCGGGCCACGGCTTCGCGCTGCTTCATTTCCGGAGCAACGGCGCTTTGCTTGACCACGGCGCCCTGCGGGGCAAGGTTACCGTGCAGGATGGCGATGCCCCCCTCATGGGAATAAGGGGCTTCCAGAGTATGGATGACGCTTTCGTCCATGATGCGGGCATTAAGCTCCGCGATATTTTCTGCCTGCGTACGCCCGGTCACGGTGAGCGGTGAACCGTCAATGTGGCCTTTGCGCAGCAGTTCGGCCATGACAGCGGGGATACCGCCCGCGCGGTGCAGATCTTCGATGTGATGGTGTCCGGCCGGAGCCAGCTTGCACAGGTTGGGCGTGGTACGGCTTACTTCATCAAAAATATCAAGTGTGAGGGAAAGCCCCGCCTCCGCAAACACCGCGGGCAGGTGCAGTACCGTGTTGGTGCTGCCGCCCAGGGCCATGTCGCAGGCCACGGCATTGCGCACGGCCTTTTCCGTGACGATGTGCCGGGGACGCAGGTCGCGCCTGATCAGTTCCAGAATTTGCATTCCGGCTTCTTTGGCCAGTCGGATGCGCGCGGAAGAAATGGCGGGAATGGTGCCGTTGCCCGGCAAGGCCAACCCAATGGCTTCAGACAGACAGTTCATGGTGTTCGCCGTGAACATGCCGGAACAGGAGCCGCAGCCGGGGCAGGCGCTTTCTTCCACTTTGCGCAGTTCAGCCTCGTCGATGAGGCCCGCGCGCAGTTTGCCCACAGCTTCAAAAACGCTGTTGAGATCGGTGTTGTTGTCGCCTGCCAGCATGGGGCCGCCGCTGACGACGATGGCCGGAATGTTCAGGCGCAGCGCGGCCATGAGCATGCCGGGCACGCATTTGTCACAGTTGGGAATGAGCACGAGCCCGTCAAAAGGATGGGCCGTGGCCATAATCTCTATGGAGTCAGCGATAATTTCCCGCGAGGGCAGTGAAAAGCGCATGCCTTCGTGGTTCATGGCCAGACCATCGCATACCGCAATGGCGGGCACTTCCATGGGCGTGCCGCCTGCCGCGCGCACGCCTGCCTTGACGGCTTCGGCAATGCGGTCAAGGTGCATATGCCCCGGCACAACCTCGTTGGCCGCATTGACTACGCCGATGAGGGGGCGCTCCATCTCTGTCCGGGTCAGACCCAGGGCGTGCAGAAGCGAGCGGTGGGGAGCCTTTTCCAGCCCTTTCGTCATATTGTGACTGCGCATGATGATAGTCCTGTGTTTTGGAAGGCAAGCTTCACGGGGAAGGCTGCGCCTGATAAAGAAAAAGGCGCAAGAATTTCTTGCGCCTTTTGGGAACCGGACACCCGGCAACAACCGTTACCGTTGCTTCCTTTCGGATCTGGCGGGGTTGGCGGCGTTACCGCCGCCCGGTTCCCGGAGACGGGGTAGCGGGAATAATTCCCGCAGCTTTTTCTTTTATCCTCCGGAGACTGTGGTTGTCAATGCCGCAATGCCGCGCAACGATGGAAAATTCTGGAAGATTGTTACCGGATCGG
>CAJTSU010000006.1:48779-49019 GCA_910579055.1 uncultured Mailhella sp.
TCAGACCTCCGCCCCTTTCACTCTTGCAAGTCAACGAGGTTACAGAAGCCCTCTTTTTTTCAGATCTTCATGCCAGAACGGGTTATGGTGCTCCGCATGATGTTCCGGAACGAATCCCGTACGCTATAATGGAGCCTATTTTTTCATTCATAAGGCTCTGTCATAGAAACGTGTTGGCAGCGTTGCGCGGAGCGTATGGTTTTGCTTCGGCACAGGCGGCAATATTCATTGCCGCAAAGG
>CAJTSU010000007.1:0-11749 GCA_910579055.1 uncultured Mailhella sp.
GCAACAGATAAAATCCTGACTCATCAGCAAAGATTATTGTCCGTCCTTCGTCATCGGCTTTTTTTTATTTCCGGCCATTTTTCCTGAAGCCATTTTTTGCTGGCTTCTTCATCGCGTTGAGTGGCGCGCACTACTGGTTTCTGGCAAGTCCAGCCAATTTTTTTCAGGATGACAGCAACATTGGATATGCAATACGATATCCCGAATTTTCGTAAAATTAGCTCTCTGACACGGGATAGAGTCCAGACGGCTCCTGGATAGCCGAAATGTTCAGCGCCAAGCGCCAGGAGTTTGCGTAGTTCATCTTTTTGTTCTTGCGAAAGCCGACATGGATTTTTTGTGATTTTCCGATAACGAAGAGCTTCAAGCCCTTTATCCCGATATGCGGAAAGCCATTGGCTTACGGCACCTCTGGTAACATTAAGCGCTCGTGCGATGGCAGCCTGCTTCATACCGCTTTCAAAAAGTTCCACTGCCCGCAATCGCCTGTACTCCCGAACGTTTTTTGCTTTGCTGCTTGGTAGTTCCATGCCATGCAGTGTACCAGTTTTGCTAAACATTGTTTAGTAAAAATTTGGAAGATCAGTATTTGAGCTTGACATGTTTTTCGGCGCGGCGTTTTTTGCGGGCTTTTCAGCGCGGCGGGGCAGGCGGCAGGGAGCAAAAAAAAAGCCCCCGGAAAGGGGGCGGGGCTGCTGGCAAAGGTCAGCAGCCTGGGCAGTTGAAATGTTTCAATCCACAGTCGCCCCCATCCGGCGACTGACTCCGCGGCCGACGGATAGGGGTCGTGCGGATTGCCCCGCCCTGAGGGGAGGGATGAAAAGGATTTCATCGGCTTCGCCGTCTTGTCAACTACTCGTTTCCCCCTGAAGGGGGAGCTCTCAAACCACAAAGGAATTTTTGATGAGCTGCCCCTGTAGGAGCTGCCACTTCTACAGGGGCGGACAACTTGAGCTTTGCCACAAAGCTGACAAACTCGGGGGACTGCCCCGGCCGGGCGGCGTCTTCAGCGCCGCTCCGCTTTTTTAAATAGGGGGCGCCGGGAGAAGTCAAGATTGCGGAAGAGAATCAGGCCATGGCCAGACTGGAGATATAGCCCGAGCGCGTCATGCCCGCCAGTTCCGCCTTGCGATCCAGGGCGGCCAGGGCATTGCGCGGCATGGATATGGTCACCTTTACCGGAGTTCTGTCCATGTCCGGAGCGGGCACCATTTGATACAGCGTATCGGCGGGAGTATCCCACCCCAGTTCCTTGTCCTCACGTTCCACCAGTTCCCGCACGCGCGGCAGAGCAGACGGCTCGGGAAGGGGACGCCCGGCCCGGGCATATTCCTCAAGGGAAACACGCACCGCATCTTCCGCCATTTCCATGGCTTCGGCCAGAGTCTCTCCCTGCGTGGCCACTTCCGGGATGTCCGGCACGCGTACCGCGTATACGCCGTTTTCCGCGGGTTCGAATGCCGCAAAATAATATATCATAACTGCCTCCGGGGGCTTGCGCCCCCCCTCGTGTTACAGGATGCGTATACCTGTCTGTCTTTCGATGACCTTGACCATTCTGTCATCGATCTCGTTATGCCGCCCCACCACGGTGACATAGCGCCCGTCTTTCAGAATTCGGGTATGATTTCCGCCCTCCACAAAGGTGAAACCGGCATCCCGAAGTTTTTTCAAGATATCCTTTCGTTTCATCTCGCCTCCGTTGCATATAAATTTACGTATTATTTTACGTATTGTCAAACATTTTTACATAAAATAATACGTAAATATAAATTCCACGTCGGCTGGCTTCAGCGGTATTCTTCTCTCAGCCTTACGTTCACATACTTGACTGTGCCGCTCTTGGTCTTGGTATAGATGTTCCCCAAACAACGACCGAAGATATGCGGGTTGAGCCGTTCGCCCCGCGTCGCATCCCACCAGCGCAGATAGCTCTGATAGATGCGCGCGGCGCTTTCCTGCCTGCCCGGGGCCGGGACAAGGCAGTCCGCGGCAAAGGTCGTCACCTGCTCCATAATGGCGGCATGGCGGGCGGAATAGTTTTCCATGCCGGCATCCTCGCCCCCGAGCAGGGCGGAAATCTCCTCAAACCAGCGCACAGCCTCGTCGCTGCCGCCGTTGTCCAGCCCGGCCATGCGCACGGCCAGGGCCAGCGCCTCCCGGCGCATGCGGGGACGCAACCTTGTGGCCGCCCCCGGCGCGCCGGACACGCCGAAGACCGAACCGGGCCTGGCGTAGTACCCCTTCTTGCGCAGGGCGGGCAGCACCTCCGCCGTGACCCACTTGCGGAAGCGCCTGGCCTCCGGCTTGCGCGAACGGAAGACCAGCGCGTACAGACCGGATTCGGAGACAAGCGTCATTTCATGGGGAATACCGGCGCGGGGATTACCGTCGGGATTAGCGACGGTAATCTTTTCGTCGTCATCTAAGCCTGTAACAGCATCACGATTGTTGGCAATGTCCAGCACCCGGCACACGTCCCTGGCCACGAACCACGGCTCGCCCCTGTCGTCCAGGCAGCCGCGCACCATGTTGTCGTTGAACACAAAGGGAACCATGTCCATGCGTGTTTCCGTTCTGTTTTCCATAGTCCACTCCTTGGGATAAAGATTTGTTTCCATCTTTGCATGCAAAGGACAAAAACTGTCAATGCAAAAAAAATAAGCCAAAGAGTTACCGCAATGTTACGCACAAAATTACGGTTCAGGCTCGGCGGTTCTCTTCGCCTGTCACGGCGGAAACCTTGTCTCGAAGAGTGGAAACATTGCCAATCACATCCACAAGCACGGAAGCGAAGCCGTCCAGATAAGCCACCTCCTCGCCGGGTTTGGCGGCCATTTCCGCGTATTCGGCCAGAAAGCCGAGCCGCCGGATCACCTCGTCCAGCTCAGGGCCGACGCAGTCGGCAAGGCAGGCTTCAGCAAGTGTCATGCAAGTATGGGGAGAACGGGGAGAAAAAGACATAAGGCACCTCTTCGATTTTCTTATTGGCCTTTCGCGGAACGCAGAAAAGGCCGGGAGCTAAGAACCGTCGAAGAACGGCGGGCCTATTCCCCTTGCGGGTATTGTATTAGCCCACTCCCGGCCTGATAAGCCGAAGTATGCCTTTGCTTGTGCCTTGTGCAAAGAGCATGAAAAACGCCACGCTCACGGGGTTGGTTGCCGTCTTCGAAGGAGTTCTTAGGCTCCGTGACGACAGCAGATGAAAAAAGCGGGGTTTTGTCAAGGGGAAAATCGGGAAAGCTGTCTGGTGCGGGAAAAATGATATTGACAAAAGTATCCACGGAGCATTACAGAAAAAAGGCATGGCTGATCCATGACATGTCAGGAGTCAATAATGCTCACAGTCTGCAACCGCTGGTTCCGCAGGTTCGCGCGGAAAGCCCGCATTTCCGATGAAGCGTTGCTTGAAGTCGTCCGCCGCATTGAAAGCGGCCAGGTCGATGCCGACCTGGGGGGCGGCGTTGTGAAGATGCGCGTGGCCCGAAGCGGGCAGGGGCGTTCCGGCGGCTTCCGCGTTATTGTGCTGCTGAAGATGGGAACCCGGATCATTTTCATGTACGGGTTCGCAAAGTCAGCGAAGTCCAACCTCAACGAGGCGGAACTGGAGGCTTTCAGGAACGCCGCCCAGGAACTGCTCGCGCTTTCGGACGCACAGTTCCAGATACTTCTGAATGATGGAACATTTGAAAGAATTGCATAACGTTACCGTATCGTTGCCAGTCACAGCATAGTCATAGCATTGTTACATTACAGTCACAGAGAACCGGAGAAATCAGTATGAACGCCAAGCACTACCGCAGTGAAGCCATGGAATCAGTTCATGAAACCATGGAAGCCATGTACAGGCACGGCTTTATTCCCGAGCGTACCATGCGTCATTTTGACGCCGCATGTCTTGTGCCGGCGGAAAACATGAGCAGCGAGGAGATCAGGAGGCTTCGCGAACGCGAAAACATGTCTCAGAATCTTCTGGCGTGCTATCTGAACGTTTCCAAAAACCTTGTCTCGGAATGGGAGAGGGGAGCCAAAAAGCCAACCGGATCAGCCTTGCGGCTGCTCTCGCTCATCAAATACAAGGGCCTGGAACCATTTTATCAGTGAAAAAACAGGAGGCGGGATTTCCGGCCTCCTGTTTTTCGATGGACGAAAAATACATGTCTCGCGCAACGCCATCAACACGGTTCCGCAACAGAGTCTATGCCGTAGCAGCGGCCAGCGCACGTTCGACAAGAAATGTCGAACGCTTTTTTCCCGCTTTTTTCGCCGCCCGATCGATCATGGCCAGCGCGTAGCGGGGTACGGTGATATTGATGCGCTCGACCTTGTCGTCCAGAAAGGCAGGGTCAATCTCGACCATGACCAGGGCACGCCCCCGGGCATCCTCGCGTGCCGCGGCCTGTTCCAGACTACAGGGCGCGGGGAACGCCTCCGGAGCTTCGCCATCCATCCATGTTTCCACCGCGTCCTGGACGGAATCGACCAGCTCATCCAAAGTTTTCTCCGCCACGAACAAACCGGGGAAATCCGGAAGCAAACCACAGTAATCGCTGCCATCACTCTTATATACAATCATGGGATATCTCATCGCCCTCTCCTGTCTCTCCGAAGGCGGGTTTCCCCGCCTCCGGCTATTTCCAGTCAATTTCAATTCCGGCCTGTTTGGCCACCTCTTTTACATAATCCTTGTCAAAATCCTTGTCTCCATGACAGAGCACCGTCCATCTCCCATCCGTGTGCCTGAACTTGATATGATTGCCTTTCCGTTTCCTTCCTCCTTGCGTTGTGACCCTTTCAAATCCCGCAGCTTCAAGTTGTCGAATCAGGTCTTTCGCTTTCATCCTCACCTCGTTTCGTTGAAAAAAAGTATACATCGTGTGTATTTTTGTCAAGAAAAAAATACACACGATGTATACTTTTTTAAAGAATACCTAAGCTCCAAAATCAGGAACACCTTCAATCCTTCACTTCCCGCCGTCTCCTGCCCCGGATGCGCTCCCTCCTCCACTGGGTGATCATGGCGATATCGCTCGTCCACTCCCCGGCAATCTTGACCGCGGGAAAGTCCTCGCACGCGATAAGGCGGCGCATGGTGTTGGGGCTGCGGCCCATATACGCGGCTATCTCCTTCAGGCCGCTCAGGGCGGGACGGTCGGCGTCTACCATGCGAACCTCCGCTCGCGGGGCGCGGATTCGGCTGGAACCTCTTCCGGCACCTCGTCGCGGCCGGCCAGATGTTCCAGCATCCGGCCCAGGCTCGGCGTCCATGACGGATGCACGCAGGCCGTGGCCATGCACAAAGCGTCAAAATAATGGTTGTCCCGGCGCTTGCGCCGCCAGGACTGACGGCCCGAGGCGTCGCGCACCAGCTCCTCGGCCGTGAGCTGCACGGCCAGATCCTCGCCGCAGTCCCGATGCAGGCGCAGGGGCTGACGGGCCTCCGGAGACATGCGGGCCGTGACCAGCCGCTTGAAATAGTCGGTGTCCAGCAGGTACAGACGCAAGCCGTTTTTTATCGGGATGCGTTTGTGCGGCGTGCGCTCCTGAAGCGTCCACCTGACCGGCGGCGTCTGGGCGTGGGCGTTGCCCTTGGTGGCCATGAGCAGTTCCTGCCCGTGCTCGGCCACAAACCGTATGCACTCCTCGCCGCGCGTCACGGCCTCGCTGTCTTCGCCTCGAGTGCCGCCGGAGTCGATGGCCACGCGCCACAGGGGCACGAGCGCGCCGTCTTCCGCGCCTTCCGTTCCCTCGGCGGGGTACAGGGTTTCAAAGCAGAATCCTGCCACCTCCTTCCAGTCGTACAGGCGTCCGTAGTCGACCACGGCGCAGGCCAGCTTGTCCGTCCAGGCGCAGACCACATAGTAAAAACCGCGTTTCTGCATGTCGATGCCGGCAGTGAGCGCCACGTATCCCGCGGGCAGCACGCGCGGGGGGAGCTCCGGGTCACGCAGGGAAAGCACTGTTTCAGCCTCGGACGCGGCCACAACGGGCTTGTAGGGCCGCGCCCAGAAGCCGTTGTCATACCCCTGTATGACGGCGGGGTCATCGGAACTTTCAACGGTCAGCCTGGCGGAAGCCACTTCCGAAAGCGAGACGGCGGAGGACAGTACCGCCGGCAGATGGAACCCGATGCGGCGCGCTCCAGAATCCGGCTGTTCGGAGCGCCATTCTCCACGAGCCACGGCCATGTCCCGCGCATAATCGTTCCAGTGATATCGGCAATGCGGGCAGCGGTAGCGGCCCAGCTTTTCCCGGCGCACGCGCACGGGGTCTTTGACGTTGTGCTCGGTGATGATGTTTTCCTCGCGCATCACCTGGGACACGCCGCAGGCGGGGCACACGACGTAATACTCACGCATCTCGTCCACGCTCTCCAGGTCGCGCCAGATACTGGATTCCTCCCCGCCCACGGGTTTGCTCACGCGCATGATTTTACGCGCGTAAGAGTAGGAGCGCGTCCGCTCCCGGAAATCGGTGAGAGGATCGCCCTGGCCGGTTATGCTGCGATACAGCCCTTCCTCGTCCAGAAACAGATCCTTGACGCTGATGGTCGCGCGATCCGAGGCCGCCGCGGCGGAAGCGATATAGATGGCTCCATCCGGAAAGAGCACCTTGCCCGCCTTTATCCCGCGCAGCTTCCTGCCGGTGGGGCGTGTGCGCCGCAGCAGGGGCTTCAGCTTGGCCTCGATGACCTTGCCCGCACTGCCGTCGTCCGGCATGGCCAGCATCTTGGGCCCGGGCCGTCTGGCCACGGAATAGGCGAGACAGGCGTCCAGGGCCAGGGTCTTGCCTGACCGGGGCGCGCCGCAGACAATGACTTCCTCCACGCGCGGATTGCCCCAGGCGTCCATGATGCCCGCCAGATAGGGATTGACGTCCCGACGGTAACGCGCTCCGGCATACGGGCCGTCCGGCACAATGAGATGCCGGGCGGCCCACTCGCTTACGCTCATGGGCACGGGCCGCGCGAATACGGCCCGCTCCCCGTCAGTAAGATGCAGACGCTGTCGCATGCCTTCTCGTCTCCCGTGCCGCGGTCAGCCTTTCGGCCGCAGCCGCTCGCTGCTCATCCGTAAGTTGGCGCCGTCCCGACCCGGGCCGCCTGCCGAAGCGGTAAGGGTAGAGCGGACAATTCTCAATACAGCAGTGCGCGACCTCGTGACGGCTGCCGGCGCAGCAGTCCAGGCACTTGGCCCGCATAGCCTTCAGGGGTGTCATTCTCTCCATGTCACAGTTCCTCCGTCGGTACGCCAGGTTCGATATCATCCCGATCTCCGGTTACAAATTCACGTTCCCTGCTCCATGCGTCCATCCAGTCGGCGGTGGCGTCGGTCCACCAGATGATGAGCTCTTGCAGGCTGTCCGGATTGCCGTGTACCAGGTCGATAATGCGCGGCCCCGCCCGGTGGATGAACCCTTCAATTTCCGCCTTGAAAAACACGGCCCGGGCCGCCAGTTCGTCCTCGTGAGCCCGCACGGGCATGACCAGGCCGCTCTCCTTTTGCAGCTTGATGCGCTCCCGTTCCGCCTTGACGGCGCGCCAATCGGCATCGGCGCTCAAACGCCCCACGGCAGCGGCCTGGGCCTGGGCATCTTCAATGCGGGCCGTGGGAGTCAGGTTGACCGCCGCATACCCGAGCAGTGCCGGAACCTCGAACAGTCCGGCGGCATTGCAGGCTATCAGCCCCTTCCGCACATGCTGGCTGAACAGGCTTTTGCTCACCCTATACCCGGAGGCCTGGAGCCATGCCACGGCGGCGAGCTGGGTCCGAAACATCCGCACGGCGGCAGGAACATCGGCGGGGGCGCTCATCGCAATGTCTCCCATGCGCCATGCAGGACAGGTTCCAGATATGCCCAGGAATCGCCAAATTCGATGTCCAGGCGCGAAACGCCAATGGCCCACCAGGTTTGGCCGATACGATACCCGACAAGGCAGTTGTACGGCATCCGGATCAGCACCGGCCGCCAGGGCAGAGGCAGTGTTTCCGGCGTGCCGTCATAGGTGACGCGGTCAAGATTGCAGATCATTTGCATGAGGCCTCCTCATGTGCTGCTCGATTGAGCAGGTTTCCATAACGATGCACAAAGCCGAAAAGTTCAGTCCGACGCGCATCGGACCAGCGCTCATGACCGTGTAGCCGGAAATCGTCTCCGACCGCTTCCAGGCGCAGGCCCTGCCCTTCCAGGCAAAGCCGCACGGCTTCCACGTCGTCGGAAAAATACAGGCGATGCAGCGGGTAGAATGTACGCAAAAACTCCAGGCGTTCGGCTTCGTCTTGCAGACGCGCGGCCTTTTCTTCCGGCGTCTTGGTCTTGAGCTCCAGCCCCCGAAAGGTGTAGGCGTCCGTCACGGTCTGCATGACGCGCCTCCGGAAATGCCAACCAGGAAAGAAGCGTTTTGGACTTTTAAACCTAAAGGTCCAACATATTAACTTCTTTTTTTTCTTTCTTTTTTTCTTTTTTGGAACAATTGGATAATTTAAGAGGGGTAGATAGTATTCCCGCGCGCGTGCGCGCGCGATGAGGACTTTCCCGGGGAGATTTGGTCCAAAGGTTCCAGGGCGGCTGTTCGCAAAGCAAACAGGCCAAAGACAAAGGTCCAAAAGGGGAATGGATGGCTAGCTTGCTTCCCATTTCATTTCTCCCTTGTATTTATTCTCAATTCTTTCCTTTATCCGGTGTCCGAGATAGACCTTCCGACCTTTTTTGGCTCGCGTCAGATGCTGTCCGACAAGACGGCCGAAGCTGTGTATCGACGGCGGATTTTTCCCATAGTTGTCCTTGAACCATGCCTTGAACAACTCATAGAGATCATTGGCATAAATATAATCATCGAACGCCTCCAGGCATTCTTCAATAAATTCGGCCGCAAGGTCTTCTTCTCTGCGATATGAGGCCGTAGCCGCCTTGACCGCTTCGGGCGCTTCCAGTCCTTCTTCCACATACGCCATGTACCCCCGGGCAATCCACGCCAGGACGCCAGATGCCTCCTGTTCAATGATGTCCCTTTTGAGATTCTGCCGGCGCTGGCGCTGATTGGTGCCGGGCCGGGGATTGTCCACAAAGCGGCGGTTTTCCCCAGGCTCGCTTGCCCAGGTCAGGCGCAGGCCTTTGAGCGTCATGATCGCCGGGGTCGGGGCATTGGGGCTTTCCGGCCGCCCTTGATCAAGCAGCATTTCCACTGGCATGGGAGCAGCATAATCACCCGTGATCGCATACAGAATTTCAAAAAGCGTTGTTTTTCCGGAGTCACCTTCCTCACCGAGCAGGATCACAAATATCTTTTCCGTCACCTTGCCAAAGTAGGCATAGCCAATAAGCTTGTGAAAATAGGCTGCCACCTCCGGGCGATCTCCAAAGACTTCCAAGACTGTTTGTTCCCATAGTGGTGCTTGCGCGTCGATGCCTTTCCACTCCGCGTGGCAAGAGCGCGTAATGTAGTCCTCCGGTCGGCCCGGACGGCTCTCGCCCGTTCGCAGATCGAGCAAACCATTGGTGCAGCCCAGGATATACGGGTCAACATCGAGTTGATTGGCAGGCACCAGCAGGGGAGTGTCATTGGCAAGTGACATCTTGAGGCAGGCTCCGACTCCTTTTAGGGTATGCAGTTGATTGATTGCACAGAGGAATACCCCCGCATTCTGCTTATGGAACCCTGCCGCCTCCCTATCTTCCTCGGCTATGGCATTCCTCCGGGCTTCTTCTTCCCGAGCCTTGGCCTTGCCAAACTCCTCCGCGACTTTTTCCACCGCGGCCTCGGCTTGCTGATCGTACATCTCCGCCCATAAATGCCCCTGCCATTGCAGCCAATATTTGCCTTCCGGCACAAAAACCATTTTGCCGCGCATGAGTTCGGCAAACAGCAGACCATTGCCCTTGTCCCGAGCCCGGGCGCAGTCAAGCAGATAACCTTGCGCAAAACCTTTCGGCTCCGGTTTGTCTGTCTTCTTTTCCTCTTTCTGCCGTGCGGCCTGTTCTTTTTGCTCCTGTTTGACGCGCTCCCTGACGTTCCGGCGGATATCTGCTGCCTTGCCGCGCTTGCTCATACGGCAGCCTCCGCATGCACCCGGAGCCCCCAGCCTCGATCTCTCTTCGCCACTGTCTCTTTGCCGATATTGAGCAGTTCAGTTTTCTACGGATTTTTTCCACAAAAATCTTGAGACCACTTGCGCCTCGCTTCGCACCGCAAATAGTTGGGACGGAAGAGGACCCGCATGCTCCTTCAGCAGGTGGACATTTGGTAAGATATTTTATGAAAAAAAGACAGCGCGCGGAGAGGCAAACCGTTCTGGAAAGCGGGCTTCGCCCGCAAAGAGGAAACGTCCGCAAACTCATAACAAGCAATGGATAAAAAAAAGGATAAAGTGGACGTTGTAAAAGGACGAAGAAAACGGGAAAAAGTCGTCCTTGATCTTTATCTTTTTTTGTATATTTTGGGGGCTGTGTGTGTGTGCCATTGTGTAAAGCATTCCGTTGGCCTCCAGAGCTGTAGGCCTGGCGTTCGAATCGCCACAGGCGCACCATAAAAAATTCAGGCAGTTACCATTTTTAATGGGCTGCCTTTTTTTCTATGAGAGACATCCTCCTCTTGAGGGAATTTTGAGGCCTGTCATCATGCCGATACTGTCCAGCCGTTATCAAGCGCCTTTCTGGCTGCGTAATCCCCACGTCAATACCATATGGCCGGTATTGTTCCGGCGCATGAACATTCCTGCCGAAGAAGCCTTTTCTTGCCGAAAGGTGCGGCTGGATACGCAAGACGGAGACTTTCTGGATGTGGACAGCTATAGCCCACGGCCTAGCATGCAGGAGCGGGGGGTAGCCATACTTTCCCATGGCTTGGAAGGCAACAGCCGGCGCAAGTATATTCTGGGTCTGACCCGGCTCCTGTTGCGCGCAGGCTTTCATGTGCTGGCCTGGAACATGCGCAGTTGTTCCGGTGTGCCCAACCGTACGCGGCGCCTGTATCATATGGGCTTCACGGAAGACCTGGCCACTGTCGTCCGTCATGCCGAAAGCATGGACAGACCTATCTTACTGGCCGGTTTCAGCATGGGCGGCAATCAGACGTGCATGTATCTGGCCAAGGGGCCGGTTTCGCCACTGGTGCGCGCCGCGATTGCCATTTCTGTGCCCTGTGATCTGGCAGGAGCGGCCCGCGTCATGGACGGCCCTTCCTGCCGCATCTACCTGCGCTATTTTTTGCGAACCATGATCCCCAAGGTGCAAGAAAAGGCCGCCCGCTACCAGGACTACCCTTCCGTGGAAGGCATTGATAAATTCCGGACCTTCGCGGAATTCGACAACCGCTTCACCGCTCCAATCTACGGTTATGGAAGCGCCTTGGAATACTGGAGCGACAACAGTATACTTCCCTGGTTACCAGGCCTTACAACGCCTGTGTATATGCTGCTGGCGCAGGATGACCCTTTTTGCTCGCCTTCCTGCTATCCGCGCGAGGCGGCGAACAACAATCCCTATCTGCATCTGGAGGTAGCTCCGCACGGCGGGCATGTGGGTTTTGTTCAGCCCGGCCATATCTACTACAGTGAACAGCGTTCACTGGAGTTTGTCCGGCAGATCTGGAACTTTTAGAATCTTTCCTCATCAAAAATTCCTTTGTGGTTTGAGACCTCCCCCTTCAGAGGGAAAAAAGTAGTTGACAAGACGGCGAAGCCGATGAAATCCTTTTCCGTACTCCCTCCCCTCAGGGAGGGGCAATCCGCACGCCCCCTATCCGTCGGCT
>CAJTSU010000007.1:11777-46893 GCA_910579055.1 uncultured Mailhella sp.
GGGCGACTGTGGATTGAAACATCAAGAGAGAAGGCCAGACGCCCCCCCCTCCATGCCGGATGGTCATGCGGCATGGAGGGGCACGGAATGCGAGCGCAGCGTTTTCCACGCAAAACGCAAGCGAGAGTGAGTATCGGCAAGGCCGATCGAGCGTCATGAGGAGGTCGCGGAAGCAATGCCTTACAAGGGGTAAGCGAGCCGGCCTAGGGTACATGTTGCCTTGTCTCAGCTGTCGCCATTCGCAAGGCTCCTTCGTCGCCTAACGACTGCCGCTCGCCCGTGTGGAACACGGGCTGTATTTACGGCAATGAATATTGCCGCATGTACCGGAGCAAAACCATGCGCTCCGCGCAGCACTGTCAACACGGTTCTATGACAGGGCAATCAAAGAAAATCGGAATCCACTGCAGCCTTGCCATTGGCAAGCATCAGCCGGACATACTGGATGCTTCTTGCATCTACCGGCACGATGGGGAATGTTTTACCACAGGCGTCACATTGCGCCATGGCCGGCTGCATGGGTGAAAGCAGAGCCACCTGATGGCCGCAATGAGGGCAGCGATAAAAAAACAACAATTCCATGCCTTCAGGTTGCACAGGCTGAACAGGACGTTGCGGCATAACTCATTATCCTTGGGCGGGCGTCAGCAAAGAACGCCCGGTCATGACTTTCGGTCGGGTAAAACCGTACAGTTCCAGAAGCGTCGGAGCAATATCGCTCAAACGTCCATTATCGAGCAACGCACGGCTCTTTCCTCCTTCCAGAACAATCAGGGGAGTCCGGTTCATGGTATGAGCTGTTTGCGGCTTTCCCTCGGCATCGAGCATCTGCTCCACATTACCGTGATCCGCAGTAATTATCAGCCGGCCTCCGCAAGAGGCAACGGCCTGTTCGATGCGTGCCACACAGCCATCTACAACTTCACAGGCGGCAATAGCGGCTTCAAGTACGCCGGTATGACCAACCATATCCGGATTGGCCAGATTACAGACCAGAAAATCATACACTCCGCTATTCCAGGCTTCGAGCAACCGTTCCGTAACTTCCAGTGCACTCATCGCCGGCTTGAGATCATAGGTGGGCACATCACGCGGGGAATCCACCAGAATACGATCTTCCCGGTCAAAAGGCTCTTCTCTGCCGCCATTGAAAAAATAGGTCACATGAGCGTATTTTTCAGTTTCCGCTATGCGTAACTGACGCATGCCCTCCAAGGAGAGCACCTCTCCCAACGTCTGCGGCAGATTGTCCTTGTCAAAAGCCACAGTGTAATGCAGCGCGGTATCATAGGAAACCATGGACGAAAAGCCCGCAAGGGCGGGACGCGGACCTCTTTCAAAAGCGCTGAAATTTTCGTCCAGAAAAGCATGCGCGAGTTCACGGGCGCGATCCGCCCGGAAATTGAAAAAGAACACGCCATCACCGGGCTGCACGCATGCTTCGGCCGCAGGCAGTACCAGCCGGGGTGTGATGAACTCATCCGTTTCACCGGCGGCATAGGCCGCGCGCAAAGCCGCCGCCGGATCCGGCGCAGCCTCCCCCTGGCCGTGCAGCAATAGCTCCCAAGCGGTTTTGACACGATCCCAGCGCTTATCTCGATCCATGGCGTAAAAACGCCCGCATAGCGTGGCCAAGTGCGCGGCCTGCGCGTTCAATACCGGCAGAAGGCGATCCAGATACTCCGCTCCGCCGCAGGGTGATGTGTCACGGCCATCCATAAAGGCATGCACGAGAGCAGGAACCCTTTGCTCGCGCGCCATTTTTACCAGAGCCTCAAGGTGGCTCACATGGCTGTGTACACCGCCGTCGGAAAGCAACCCCATAAAATGGAGACGTCCGCCATGGGCGCGCACGGCGTCGCACAGCGCGAGAATTGCCGGATTTCTGAACAGCGAGCCATCTTCAATCGCCAGATCGATGCGCGTCATATCCTGGTACACCACGCGCCCGGCTCCGATATTCAGATGTCCAACCTCTGAATTGCCGATAAAGCCTTCCGGCAAGCCGACATCCCGCCCGGAAGCAGAAAGTGACGTCACGCCGGGCAGAGAAAGCAGGCGATCCAGCGTCGGGGTACAAGCAAGGGATATGGCGTTCCCCGGCCCGGCCGGAGCCAGACCTAAACCATCAAGAATAAGCAGCAATGCGGGAGTAACGGCATTCATGATTCACCAGCGCTATGTTTACGACGCGGAAGAAACAGCGGACGGGGCAGACACGGTACCGGGCAGCATATCGGGCAAGCGTTCCGCATCCCGCCACAGGCTTTCCAAATGATACAGATCCCGTTCGGCTTCCTGCATAATATGCACAATAACGTCATTCAGATCGACCAGAATCCAGAGGCCGGTCTGATAACCTTCCATGCGCAGAAATTCAAACTTGCGCTCCTTGCACAGTTCCAGAAGACCGTCCGCCAAACTGCGCGCATGGCGCAATGATGTGGCCGAAACAACGGCGACAACTTCCGCAAGCGGACTCGTGCCCAACAAGTCAAAAAAGGCTGCATTCTTGGCACGGTGTTCTTCCAGCCAGCTCCGAAAAATAGCCGCTTTTTCACGGGCGCTCAGTTCGGAATAAAGCTTTTCTTTCTCCATGTATCCCTCATAGATAAAAATAGATTGAGAGAGTGCTTTGCAGCACAGGAGCATTTCAACATTGAAATGCTCACAAAGCCGAACAGCGTGAGGTTGCGGCTTCAGGCGTGAACGCTGCGGGTCAGAACATCGTGTTCCAACCATGTCTGATTTCAATGTCAAACCGCTCTCATAACCATACAATATTGAATACCTTGTATTCAATATTTAAGATCGCTTCGCCGAAAACGCGGTTTCGGCGAGCGAACCCGGGGATGCCGCCGCGCCAGGCTCGCGCCTGACGGTTAGCACTCTGAAACATTTCATGTGGCAGAATACTAACCTGATCCCGTACCTGCCGGTTACATGCCCGGCCGACACAGAAGGTCAGGGCCGCAGCAGCCTCCGTACCGCAACATGTGTAGCGCATTACCCGGCACGGCGCAAATGCCGGCTACTCGCCCCACTTCATCCTGTATTTGACAAAGCCCGCAGGCGATGGAATTGTTCCACATATTTTTACACGTTTTCAGCCCACAGGGGCTGAGCATGCCGAACCTGCCAGGAGCCCACCATGATGTTTCAACCGGACATTGAAACCCTGCCGAGAGAAGAGCTGGAAAAACTGCAACTGCGCCGTCTTCAGGCGCTCTGCCGCAAGCTCTACGCCAACGTGCCCTTCTACCGCCGCCGATTCGAGGAACGAGGCATAACTCCTGACCATATCAAGACGCTTCGCGATATCCGGCTGTTGCCCTTTACGGAAAAGCAGGACCTGCGCAATAATTTCCCCTTTGGCCTGTTTGCCATGCCCAAGGAAAATATTGTGAGGCTGCACGCCTCCAGCGGCACCACGGGTAAAGCTACCGTGGTGGGATATACCCGGCGCGATATTGACAACTGGTCGGACTGCGTGGCGCGCGGTCTGGCCATGGCGGGCCTGACTTCCAGCGACTTTATCCATGTTGCGTTTGGCTATGGTCTGTTTACAGGCGGCCTGGGCGCACATTATGGCGCGGAACGCCTCGGCGCAACGGCCATTCCCGCCTCCGGCGGCTCAACCAAACGCCAAGCCCAGCTGATCCGCGACTTCGGTGCCACCGGCATTTGCTGTACACCGTCTTACGCCCTGCACCTGTACGACGCGGCTGTCGAACAGGGCATTGACTTCCGGGAACTGCCTCTGCGTGTGGGCGTGTTCGGAGCCGAACCCTGGACGGAAGAAATGCGCCGCGATGTGGAACAAAAAATGGGCATCACTGCTATTGACATCTACGGGCTTTCTGAAGTCATGGGCCCGGGGGTGGCAGTGGAATGCGCCACGGGACGCAACGGGTTGCATGTACAGGAAGACCACTTCCTGGCGGAAATCATTGACCCGGATACCGGAGAAATACTGCCTGAAGGTGAAAGCGGTGAACTGGTGCTTACCACCCTGACAAAGGAGGGCATCCCCCTGCTGCGTTACCGCACCCGCGACATCACCAGCCTGAGTTGCACCCCCTGCTCCTGCGGGCGTACCTTTGCCCGCCTGAAACGCTTCACAGGACGTACGGATGACATGCTCATCATTCGCGGCGTGAACGTCTACCCCTCCCAGATTGAAGCTATTCTTCTGGAAACGGAAGGCCTCTCTCCCCACTATCAGATTATTGTCGACCGGGAAGGCACCCTGGATTCTGTGGAAGTTCAGGTGGAAGTTTCCGGCGCCAACTTCTCCGACACGGTTCGCGACCTCCAGAAACGCGAACAGATGGTTCAAAAAAATATCAAGGAATTCCTTGGTGTCAGCACAAAAGTGCGGCTTGTTGAAGCGCGCACCATTGATCGTTCGGAAGGAAAGGCCGTGCGTGTGCTGGACAAGCGCAAGCTCAAAGCATGATCGACCTCCATATCCATATATGCGCCTCTTCTGCGCCGCAGTCTTTCGGCCTGCCCGCAGGGGAGGCTTTGCGTTTTGCCGTGTTGAACGGATATCGCGGCGTAGGGCTGATTTTGCGCTCCGGAGAGCTGAGCCATCCTTTGCTTGCACCACTGTTCGAGGATATCAACAGTCTGAGCCTGCACGGGAATATTGAGGCGATACTCGGGATTGAGCTCGTCCACATTCCGCCCGCACTTCTTCCCCTGGCTGTGGACAACGCGCGTCAGGCGGGTGCGGGACTGGTGCTGGTGCATGGCGAGAGCCTCATGGAATGTGTGGAGGAAGGCACAAATTTCGCAGCCATAGAAGCCGGCGCCGATATTCTTGCCCACCCCGGCCTGATTGACGAACAGGCCGCCGCATATGCCGCGGAACGCGGCGTTGCCCTGGAGCTTTCCTGTGCGCCGCGTCATGCCTTTGCCAATGCCCATATCATTAACATGGCCGAACGCTTCGGCTGTAACCTTGTTCCGGGCAGCAGCGCGGCCACTCAAAGAGAAATATTGCCTCCGGCCTTGCGGGATCGTCTTTATCAGGGGGCGGGGCTGACGCGGGAAGGAGCGATCCGCATGCAGCAGCATGCCGGCAAACTCCTGCAAAAGCAGATGAATTATTGCAGGCTGCAAATAAAATAAAAAAACTGCATTTTTTGCTTGACGCTCCCCCTCCTCCTTGCTAAATATCCACTTCGCCGATGGGAAATGCCCATGTAGCTCAGTCGGTAGAGCGCATCCTTGGTAAGGATGAGGTCTGCAGTTCAATTCTGCACATGGGCTCCATTTTCTTCGGTACCAGAGTCGGGATGTAGCGCAGTCTGGGAGCGCACCTGAATGGGGTTCAGGGGGTCGGAGGTTCAAACCCTCTCATCCCGACCATTTTACGCTATCTCATTACAATACGAGATACCCCAAGGGGAAATCAGGATACTCTGATTTCCCCTTTTCCCTATTACAGCACCATGTTGATACCACTTGCGGGATGTGTCTTTTTGCTTCGGCACGGACGGCAGCATCCGTTGCCGCAAAGGCCGCCCGTGTTCCACACGGGCCAGCGGCAGTCGTTAGGCGACGAAGGAGCCTTGCGAATGGCGACAGCAGAGATAAGGCAACATGTATCCATGGCCGGCTCGCTTGCGCCGCGAACCCTTTCTTCCGCAACATCCTGATGCCGATCGATCGGCGTTGCCGATACTCGCTCTCGCTTGCGTTTTGCGCGGAAAACGCTGCGCGGCCTCTGGCGGTCAATATTGTGTGTGTCCGGAAAACAGCGCGTGCCTCGCGACACACCCCATCGCCTTATCCCCGCCTCTGTCTGAAATCATTGTTTGACCGCTGAACACTGCCACAGCCTTGCGGCCTTTTATCCCATGGAATCGCAGCGGCTTGGATATACAAGCAGTCATGGCGGCTCTGTTGTCCGATTGTAATGTAACTGACTACAGTCTATCAAAAAAACAACAGAAACCGCCACTCTTTTATGCATTATCCGGCTTAGAGGCACAGCTCTCAACGTAGCGAACGATTTTCGTCCCCTCCCGTCAACTTGCTTTGGCGCCCTGAACGGGGCACACGCCGCAAAACCGGGCTTGTTGCCGCGCGGGGTTACGTCGCCGCACTATCCGTCTCCCTCCGGCAGAGCCTCGGCATGCTCGGGCAGGACATTCATTTCCTGAGGTTTGGTACGCATGTGGATATCGCCCTCGACGATCGCGCCCTCTTCAACCACCAGAGCGGGGCTCACCACCGTGCCGGTCAGCACGCCGCCCTTGTGTACGGTGACGCGACGCTTGGCGGAAACCTGCCCGGTGAAGGTTCCGGACAGAATGAGTTCCCCGACGTCCAGCCGGGCTTCAATCACCGCATCCTTTCCCGCGATGAGTGCGCCCTCGGAGGTAATTTCCCCACTGAACACGCCGTCCACACGCACAGCCCCCTGAAAGGTCAGCTTGCCCTGATACACGGTACCCGCGCCGAGAAAGGCGTTGATCTCTTCCCTGCTCACGTTACACTCCTTACGTATCAATATGTTGATTAGCCCTTGAACACAAAACGGCGCATGGAAACACTCAGTACGATTCCCAGAAGGCCGCAGTTGACCAGCATGGCGCTTCCCCCATAACTGATGAAGGGAAGAGGTATGCCCACAACGGGCATAAGCCCTACTACCATGCCGATATTCACCATGATTTGCCAGAAGAAATAGAAGAAAATCCCGGCGCAGAGCGTGCTTCCAAAGCGATCCCGCGCGTCGCGCACCGTGCTGTAGATAGCATAGAGGAACAGGCAGAACAGCGCAACAAGCGTCATACAACCCACAAAACCCCATTCTTCACCGAAAACAGCCACGGCAAAGTCGGTATGCTTCTCCGGGAGAAAACGCAGCTGGCTCTGCGTTCCCGCCTGAAAGCCCTTGCCGAACATTTCTCCCGATCCGATGGCAATTTGTGATTGAATAATATGATAGCCCGCCCCGCGCGGGTCACGGGTCGGATCCAGAAAGGTCATGATCCGCTCACGCTGGTAATCGTGCAATTTAAACCACGCCAGGGGCAGCATGAGGGGAATAAGCAGCAGGCACACCCGGAGCACGCGCCATTGCACACCGTGAAACAACACCATGCCGCCAAGCAGGGCCATGACCGTCAGCCCCGTGCCCAAATCCGGCTGTTGCACAATGAGCCCGAACGGCAGCAGAGCTATGCCCAACACCTTGAGCAGACGCAGCCAGTCCAGAGGCTCCCCTTCGCGCGACAAAACCTTTGCCCCCAGAATGAGCACGGCAAACTTCGCCAGTTCGCCCGGCTGCAGGTTGAATACGCCGAAGTCAAGCCAGCGTTTCGCACCGTAGACGGTTTTGCCCATGAATGGCACCAGGCACAGCAGGATCAGCACAATGAGGTAAAACGGCACGGCCAGACGCTCAATATGCCGGTAGTCAATGCACATGAGCAGCAACATGACGCCCAGCCCCATGATCCCCCAGATCATCTGCTTCTGGTAAAAGGAGGATTGAAAGATACCGTCCTCCATGCGCACGCTGCTTGCGGAATAAAGATTGACGCTTCCCACCGCAAAAAGCAGCACAAAAGAAAGCACAAGCCCCCAGTTGATATGCAGCAGCAGGCGACGATCAAGCATGGTCATGATAAACGCCTCGGAGGTCTGAGTTTCCAGCCGCCCGGAGTCCAGGCGAGATGGGGGTTCTGAAAAGGAATGCCCGCCCGTGCAACCCCGGCGGAAAGCGGCATGGGCCGGGGCATCTCCCGGTATTCAAGATCAGCGCCTGACAGAATGACCGAGCGCAGCCCGCGTTCACGCCACGCGCGCAAACAGAAGTCAAGATCGGCCGGGCAGCCTGCATGTTGTCGAAAGCCGCCAAGGCGTTTAAACAGCTCCCGCCTGCAGCACATGCCGGAAAGATACACGCCCGGCACACTGCGCGTCAGATGAGCCCAATGAAAATATCCGCCGGAATGCAGAGCCAGCCCCATACAGGCGGGGCAGGCAAAAGCCTTGCCTTCGCCTTCCGCACCTTCCTGATCATAACCCACGGCGTATCCGGCCTGGGCGATGCAGCCTGAGGACAGCACGCCGCGGCAGGAAACCACAGCCACATCGGTACGCCACAAGGCTCCGATCAAACGCGGCACGAAATCGGGAACCAGAGGAACATCCCCGGCGCGGAGGAAAAGCAGCGCTTTGCCGTGCGCGTGTGCCGCGGCCAGATTGGCAAGGGAAAACATATCGCCGTGCGGCCCATTGAGCAAGCGGCAAGGGAAATCCGCACACAGCCTTTCCAGCTGCCTGTACACGCTCCGTTCACAGCCAGACCGTGCGGCAGCCGGGGTATCGGCCGGATCGTTATCCTGTACATCGGGCAAAGCGCCCCCACAAACAAGAAACGTCTCGCGCTTGTCGTATGCAGCGCGTTCCAACGCCGTGCGTACGCGATCCAAAACACCCGGTTCTTCCGCAATTTCCCGCAGATTAAGCAGAACACAGAGCGTCAACGCGGGGAGCGGAGAAGGAGGGATGAAGCGC
This sequence comes from uncultured Mailhella sp., assembly GCA_910579055.1. Taxonomy (GTDB): domain Bacteria; phylum Desulfobacterota; class Desulfovibrionia; order Desulfovibrionales; family Desulfovibrionaceae; genus Mailhella. The sequence goes on from CAJTSU010000007.1 coordinate 20,319, forward strand.
AGCCCGGTGTACATGGACTGCGGCCTGGTTTCAAATATGACCTGCATTCCCGTCCGTTCAGCGTGTTCCTGCCTTGCGCGCAGAGACGCCTCCCGCGCGTACGGCTTGATTTCCCAATTTCCGGACGTGCTGCCCGAATGTCTGCGCCAATGATACAGCACCTGAGGAATGTGCCGTATGCGAGCCATACCCGCCTCTTCCAGAACGCGCAGCGCGAGGTCGTGATCCTGTGCCCCCTCGTATCCGATCCGGAAGCCCTGAAGCTTGCGCAGCGTCGATGTACGGTACATGCCGAAATGATTGATGCTATTACAACCCAACAGCAAATCGGGGTCGCAGCCCGGCTTGAACAGCGGATTGTCATAACGCAGTTCTCCGTCCGGGGCGTCCCGCCGGATCTGATCCTCGTCGGAAAAAAACGCTTCGGCTTCGGGGCACTCTGCCGCTGCACGGGCCATTTCAGCCAGAGCCTCGGGGGCCAGAATGTCATCATCGTCCAGCAGCGCGCACCATGCCCCCCGCGCAATGGCCAGCGCGGCATTGGACGCCGCGCAGATATGCCCGTTTTCTTTCCGGAATATGACGCGAAAGCGGCGATCCCGCCGGGCCGCATCTTCCAGAATCGGGCGCACATACGGCAGTGTGGAGCAATCGTCAGCGATACAGCATTCCCACCCGCCCCAGGTCTGGTTTATCAAAGAGTCCAGAGCGTCACGCAAATATTCGGCCAACGGGTTATACACCGGCATGAGCACGGAGATGAGAGGTTCTTCTCCGAACGGGGGGGCGGCTTCGGGCGAAGGGCGATTCGCTTCCGTCAGCTCTCTCCATGCATCGTAGGCCGGCCCGGACAAGGGGGGACGATCAAAATCCCCCCGGCTGAAACGTGCGCGCAGAAGTTCCAACCTCGCGCTGTTCCGCGCCGCACGCGTGGCCCTCCTACCCTGCATGTGGAAAACCCTGTTTGAGGTAAAACGCCTCCACCGTCGCAGCGGCGCGCTCCCAGCTGAAAAATTTGTGGGCAAAGGCCCGGCCGTTTTCTCCGATACGTCTGGCCAGCGCATGGTCGTCCATCAGGCGGCGCACCTTGGCGGCGATATCAGCGGCAGAAGAATCGTGCAGGTACAGGCAGTGCTCGCCGTCATGCAACAATTTACCGATATTGGCAGGCGCGGTGATCACCGGCCTGCCGCTGGCCAGGAAAAAGGTCAGCTTGGAGGGGAAACGAAAATCGTCGAACGGCCCGGGAATACCCGGCTGCACGAGAATGTCCGCCGCGCTGATGAACAGGGGAAGGAGCTTGGCGGCGACCGGCCCGGCCTGAATGCCCCAACGGGAACGCGCATCCAGAGCCTCGCGGCTCAGCAACTCGTCTTCGTCAAAACCACAGCGCACCAGCCGGACAGGACGTCCCTGCTCCGCCAACAGGTCAAGCGCACAAAAAAATTCGTTCATAAACGCCGCATTGGCCATATGCACAGCACCGGGATAGACGAGCACTGTTTCGTCTTCTCTCAGGCCAAGTTCTCTTCGCACTCTCAAATCGGGAGTCAAGGGAAGACGAAAAAATGCGTCTTCACAGGCAGGCCAAAACACCTGCCTGGGAACGTCTTGCGGAACAAATTGCGTCAACGCGTTGATGATACAGGTCACACCCGCCGCCCCGCGCAGAAAATCCTGATAATGGAGAGGATTACAGAAAGCCTCCGAACAAGTGATTCGCCCGGCCCGCACTTCCCGCTCCAGCTCGGCATAGGGCATATGGTGCAGCTTTTCCAAAATATATTCCTCATTGTCCTCCAGATGGACAAAATAAGGCCGCCCGGCTATGCGAGCCAGGCCTTGCGTGAGTCTCCGAGGAACCTCACGCGGAGTCCAGGCATGAAAAATACTATCCTGAAGCAGGGGGGAATTCCGTCTGAGCAGGGCAGCCGCCTCATTCACGGAAAGAAAGGTATAGCGGGGCGTGCCGAAATAGTCCGGTTCCGAACCTTCCACAGGTAAAATGACATAACAGCGGTGTCCCCTGTCCTGAAGCGCATTGGCAAGGAAGTGGATATGCACGCCGGAGCATCCGCCGTACACACTGAAATTGATAAAGACAATATTCACGTTACTCCCGATCCTGCATCATGCGGCAGAACTGCGGGCAAATTCCGCCTTGCGGGCGGAATGGATGCCTGCATTCATATTCCTTACCTGAAACACCGCCCCGGCCTGCGGGGAAAAGCGCCCGCCGGGTTCGGCCGTCACTTTCCGGATAATTCCCGATCCCGGCGCATGGCCTCAAGCACAGCGTCTGTCACATGACCGCGCACGGCCATGCGTTCCATATGATTGACGCCGCAAATGGTTGTTCCGCCCGGGGAACAAACCTGATGCCGCAGCTCCGCGAACAGGGTTCCCTCATGCAGAGCCAGAGATGCGGCACCTTCCACGGTCGCGGCGACAAGATCGCGGGCCTGTTCGGCCTTGAAGCCCAGCGCCACAGCGGCGTTTTCCATGCCTTCCATAAACAGGCAGACAAAGGCGGGGCCGCAGCCCGCCACGGAAGAAAAGGCGGAAAACCTGCTGTCCGGTAAAACCAGCAGCAGCCCCATGCCCTTGAACAAATCCTGCAACAGCCTCTTCTGAACCTCACTCAGTGCTTCATCGTCCAGACAGAGCGCAAACGCTCCCTTGCCCACCCTGGCGGGCAGGTTGGGCATAAGCCGGGCCACAGGGCACACGCCCCCCGCGCTTTGCTTCAACTCCTTCACCGACACGGCGGCGGCAAGGGAGACAACTATCTTGTCCGCGTTCAGGCAGGGGCGGATGCCTGCCAGAGTCTCCGCAATCTGATGCGGCTTGACGGCAAGAATCACGATATCGGCCCGTTGCGCCAGCGCTTCCGGCGTTTCCGCCCATACGACACGCCCCGGATTTTCCGCGGAGTTCAACGCATCCACCTTGGCCCGTGTATGATCGTGGCCGATCAACCGCAGGGAGTCATGCGCGCACAGGCCGCGCATGACGGCTGCGCCCATGTTGCCGCAGCCTATGCAACCGACGGAAAGGCCCCCGTCCCGAAGGAATGCGTTCATCCCACGATCTCCAGCGCATTAAAGAAATAGCCCATTTCATAGGCGGCGCTTTCCGGAGCGTCGGAACCGTGCACGGAGTTGGCTTCCAGGCTCTCCGCGTATTTTTTGCGGATGGTGCCCTCCGCCGCGTTGGCGGGATTGGTCGCGCCCATGAGTTCACGATAACGGCGAATGGCGTCCTCGCCCTCAAGGATGGAACAGACCACGGGGCCGGAAGTCATGTATTTCACCAGGCTTGAGAAAAAGGGCTTGTCCTTGTGTACGGCGTAGAACCCTTCAGCCTGTTCGGTCGTCATGCGGATCATCTTCATGGCCTTGACCGTGAGGCCATGCGCCTGGATCATGGCCAGAATTTCGCCGCTCAGGTTGCGGGCCACAGCATCGGGCTTGATGATGGAAAACGTGCGCTCAATCATGTTCTTCTCCTTGGGGTTACGGTGAAACAGCCGGGACTTGACGCAGGGAATAACCGGAGGTCGGGAAGGAGCCAATCTCAAGGCCGGGCCGCTTGTACTCTGTCCAGACCGCGAGGGCGGCAAGCGTCTCCGGATAGGGATGACCTATGGCGACGGCCAGTCCATTTTTTCGCGCCACCGCAGCGGCCCTGTTCAATTCACGCAGTACGGCCTTTTTCTCCGCGATGTCGTCAAGAAACACACTGCGGCGGAAGGCGTGGAATCCCTGCTTTCGCGCTTGTTCATAAAGGACGGATGTGTCCAGGGTCAAGCTGTCCAGCACAAAAAAGTCCGGGGCCTGCCGCCGCAGCTCCCGGCAGAATCGGCTCGCGGCCGCTTCATTTGAGGTAAAGCGGGACCCCATGTGATTGTTGAGCCCCACGGCATGGGGAACACGCGCCAACGCCTGCCGCAGCCTCAAGGCTACGGCGCTTTCCCGCATATCCACGGTCAACCCGAAAGCCCCCATTTTCTGATGCGGATCACAGGGCTGCATGGGCATGTGCACCAGCACCTGCCGCCCTGCCGCATGGCCCATTTCCGCCGTTTTCCGCGCATGCGTCGCGCCGGGCCAAACCGCCAGAACAACGGGATACGGCAGTTCCAGCAGGCGGCGGGCATAGGCTGTATTTTCTCCCATATCGTCAATAACAATGATCAGGCGGGGAGGGCCGTTCCATGTTGCCGACGCTTCCTCCTCGTTCCGTCCGTTCAGTGCTTCCGGAATTTCCACAGCTTCAGATTCGCTTTTGCTCTCCGCGGCCTCCGTCTCCCCCCGGCGCGGCACAGGAAATGTACTGCCGTTTTTTACCCGATCCGCCAAATCCAGGGCCAAGCGATGGGAAAGCTCCCCTAGAGCATGTGGATCTCCATGTTCCGGCAGCCACCGCGGGCCGTCCCGCAGCCCCGCAGTTCCTTCCAATACTCTTCCGGCCGAAGGTATCTCCGGAATACCGGAAAAACTCGGCAACAGCGAAAAGGTGAGCCCCAGCACCGCAATGACGATGATCCCCCCGGCCAACGCGCGCAACACGCGAAGAGAGACAAAAAAAGGGGATGGTTCCCGACGCGGCTCAGACCGCGAGGTTCCATCCTCTTTCCCTTTCATGCGTTATTCCGTACCAGATGTTAGAGTTTTTTGCTGTTGAACGTATCTTCAGGCCAGAACCCTCTATTCTGACCCGCAGGTTTCACGCCTCCGCCGGAGCTGTGCGCCGCAAGTGAATTGCGGCTGACCGGCACCGCGGCGCCCTTAGCCGTCAGCGCAAAACGCGTTGCGGCTAAGAAGGCAGAGATGATCCTCGCTCCGCTCGACTTCGGGCGCATGTTCAGGACGACAACGCTTTAGTGCAACTGCCGCAAGGCGGGAAGCGTCTTGACGAATTGCAGGCCCATGCGCAACTGGTTATCCCGCGCCAGCAACTGTTCGTTTTCCTCTTCCGTCTTGTCGTCAGAAGCCTTTTTCTTGTCCTTGCCGTTTTTTCCGGCCTGTTCCAGATGGCGGCTCAAGTCTTGTTCACGCAGGGAAAGCTCGTTCTTGCCCTGCTCACGCGGAGGCTCCCAGGCAAGTTCAAAGTCCGGAACAATGCCTTCGGCCTGGATGGATTTGCCCGAAGGCGTGTAGTACAGCGCAACGGTGAGTTTAAGCCCCGTGCCGTCCGGCAGGGGGATGATATTTTGCACCGACCCCTTGCCAAAGGTACGTTCGCCGAGAATAAGCGCCCGCTTCTGGTCGCGCAGCGCTCCGGCCACGATTTCCGCCGCTGAGGCCGTTCCCGCATTGACCAGCACGACCATGGGTGCCCCCACATCATCCGCCTGGGCCTTGGCGGAATAACTGCGGGAATTGCCTTCTTCACGGCCGCGAATGGATACTATCACGCCATCTTTCAAAAAAACATCGGATACGCTGACGCTCTGATCCAGAAGGCCGCCGGGGTTATTGCGCAAATCAAGCACAATGCCCTTGACCTCACCTTTCTTCTTCGCATCCTTAAGCGCATCCAGCAGTTCCTGGGTGGTGCGGCCGCTGAACCTGGTCAGGCGCACCCAATGGTAGCCGGGTTCCAGTTCCCTGGTCTTGACGCTGATGACAGGAATGGCCTCACGCTTGATGCGCATGGTCACAGGGCGGCGCTCGCCCTTGTGCAGCACCAGAAGCTCGACTTCCGTGCCGCGCTTGCCGCGCATTTTGCTTGAGGCTTCGGAAAGACTCATCTCCGTGGTATATTGCCCGTCCACGGCCACGATAATGTCACCGGAGCGCAGCCCCGCCTTATGGCCGGGAGTGTCTTCAATGGGAGCGACAACCAGCACCTGGCCGTTTTCCATGGTGATTTCCACCCCGACGCCAAAGAATTCCCCGCTGGTGCTCTCCTGCATTTCCTGAAATTCCTTGGTGGAAAGTAGCGTGGAATGAGGGTCAAGGCCCTGAAGCATTCCTTTGAGCGCCCCGTCGATGAGTTCTTTCTGCTCAACGTCCTTGACATAGTATTGCTCAACCATGTCAAGCACCTGGCTGAAGCGCTTCAGGGCATCATAATCGGCATCCGCACTGCGCGCGCGCATCACTCCGCCCCCGGCAAGAAAAAAGACCAGAGCCAGGGAACATATGGATAAAAACCTCAACACGTTATGCATACCGCCCTCCAACACACAGGCGCAAAAAAACATTTCACAAAAAAATACCACCACTTTTCACGAGAGTTTTCAGCCCCCACGCGAAAACAAGCTTCCGCCAGACGACGGAAAACCTCAACGGAGGCACACCGCACGGCTGACGAAACGCTGAATTTACGTCCGAACAGCGCAAAAGGCAATGAGCCGAAACGTCCTCCCTGTCGTGTTGGGACGGGCAGAGAAACAGAACAGGCGCAATTTTAATTTGAATACCTGGTATGCAACATCCTGACTAGAGCATTTTGTCATTGAAATGCTCTCGGAGTCGAGCGGAGCGAGGCTCATCTCTGCTCTCCTTATCCGTAAAGCGCCGCGCGCTAACGGCTAAGGGCGCCGCTCCGACGGAGTAGCCGCAATTCACTTGCGGCGTTGCCACCCGAAGGGCGGCCCGCAGGGCGTACAAGCATGGACAGCGGAGCAAGCTCCGGCTTCAGGCGTGAAACCTGAGCGCCAGAACATAGGATCCTGGCTGGCAGATACTTTCCATCGCAAAACGCTCTAATGGCAAACCCGCGCTTCGCGGAATTTGCGCCGTCTGAGCCGCCAAAGCGGCTTGACGGAAAGCCCCGAAAATCAGTCGCTTACGGCGCGGCAAAGCCGCGACCTGTTCCTGAATGATACTGGAGCAATGCCCGTGGAATGCCTACCCCCAAAGCCGGGTTAACATGGCGAAAAGACCAGCGAAAAACATAATCGGGGCCAAAACGATGAGCGATTTTCTGCGCAGAGGAGCAGTCGAACGTCCGGGCAGATAACAGCATAGCACGGCAAGCGGCAACCCCAGCGGCAATACGTTATACAGAGGAATCAGCAGTTCCGGCCCCATATTGCCGAAAGGCAGAAATGCGGCCCGCTGTGCCGCGAAAGGAGGCGTCACCCACAGCAGCAGCGCCGCAAAGGGCAGGAGCAACGCGCCGCTCCAGGCGGCGCGACGGGCGCGTCCCCCCACAGCGAACGTATAATAGTCGCGTCCGAAATCATCCGCGCCGCGCCGCGCCACATGCCAAAGCAATGCGCAGAGCTGGGCTGCCGCAGGAGCCAGAAAACAGAAAAAGCCCCATGCCGGCGCGGACAAAGCCCAATCCGCGCGGGCAGAAAATTGATTCACCCACCCCGCAAACTGGCCGCCAAGCGCCGTCAGCCGGGAACGGGCATCGGCCCCGAAGGCCATATCCGCAAAACCGGGAATTTGTTCTCCGCGCAGCAGGCTCCAGAGCAGAACCAGAAAAAGCAGATACGAAAGAGCGGCGGCGAGGCCGGACAGCAGAGTTGCGGCCAGGGCAAGGGCACGCCTTCCGGCCAGGGCGCGGGAGCACAACGCCAGAACAGCGGCCAGACATTCGCCCCCGACAAACAGTAACCACACGGGCCGGCTCAGGGATGACGCCACCACATCCATCCGCCCATGCCAAAAAGCGTCCGCGCCCAGCGCCGCGGCAAAAAGCAGCATGACAATCGCGCATAGCGCTGACACCTGATCCGCACTTTTGTCGAACAGGGAACGTTTTCTGATCCGGGCAAGCCGCCTGTCGCGCAACACAAGAAAGGGCAACGCCGCACAAGCCGCACACCAGAACAGCAGCACGGAAAGAATGGGCAGGAACAGAATATTCATGAAGTGCTCCGCAACGAAAAAGTAAGGAAAATCCCATGCCGGGCGCTTGTTCAGAAAGACCGAGTTCCGTATCATGGGGGTGTCGGAAAGCTCCGCGCAATCGCGAAGCGGATCGTTAAGCGGTACGAAAAGTACTCAACGCCGTCAAGAGGAGAGAAGATGCGTATACGGCCGGGCATAATATTCCTGCTGCTCTGGGGTATTTTTCTTGCCGCAGCGGATGTCCTGTACCTGAAGTATCTTCAGCCCGCCCGTCTGGGAAAGACCATGGCGGGCATCCTGCATGACGCCACCGGCCTGACCCCGGTCATCGCTCGACTGTCCTTCAGCCTTGTTCCCCGGGCTGGAGTCGAAATACACGGGCTGACACTCCAGCCCGAAACCGGGCACGATATAACCATCAGCGCCGAATACTGCCGCGCGGAACTCAGCTGGCTTTCTCTTCTGCGCCTGAAACCCGTGCTCCGCCGGGTGGAACTGCGTTCTCCCGTTTTTGACCTCAACTGGAAAAAAACGCCGGAGAACAGCAATTCCGGCGGCGTTCCCGATACTGCTCCGTCCGCGCGCGCATTATCCGACAAGCGGGAGGGAGCAAGAGACGGGACAGGAGGAGACGAGTCTTTTTCCTGGCCGCCTGAATTATCCGGCATGAGCCTTGTGCTGAAAAACGGAACAGTGCGAATCACAGAAGAACAGGGCACCCGGCGTCTGCTGCTGAGCGGCCTGACGCTTGACGCGGCCTGGCCCGGCCTGCGGCGCGGGCATGCGGATATCCGGGTGGCACGCGCGGACATCGGCTGCGGAGAATATGTCACCGTCAGCCTGGGGCAGCTCCGGCTTACGGCACACGATATTGATATCCGCAGGGACGCCACCGTTTCCGCCGAACTGCGGCTTTCTCTCGACGCGCAGATGAACTCGCTGGACGAAGCAATGGGGCACCGCATAGCTGATCCGTATCGCTATTTCCCCCTGCCCGAACCCGCGCGCCTCGGCCTTGGCATGGAGTTTTCCCTGAACCCGCTCAATGCCGATTTCAGCAGTTCCGGCGAGCTTGAATTTCAGGCATTGCTCCCGATGAACAACCACCTTACGCCACTTTCGCTGAGTATCCCCTTTTCCTGCTCCAGCCCGGACAGTGTGGATCTGCGTGATATGCGCATCGGTTTCGACCAAGACAAAGCCATTCTGAACGGCACGCTTTCCGGCCTGGCGGCATTGACTCCCGCCTTGCGGGGTACTTTGGAAGTGGAACAATTCAGCCTGATCCGCTGGTTCGGCTTCGGGAGATCCATGCCCGCCGGGCTGCAACTGGCCCTTGACCGTATCACTGGTCTGCTGGAGTTCAGGCTGACCCCGCAAGGCGTGGTCGTCCCCCGCCTGATCGCCCGTACCGAAGGCATGACGCTTGAAGGAGAAGGGGCCTGCGCCGATTTTTCCCATCCGGCCGTCACCATTTCCGGCACGCTGGAGCATGCATGCCTGGATCGCATCTTTCCTGAGCTTGGCGGGGCCGGAAAGGAAAAATCGGCTCCGCTTCCTCCCGATCTGCCTCCCCCGGCATTGCCTCTTAATAACGACAAGGGCGACGACTCGCCCGCACCAGTAGGATACAAAATCCTGCTGCGCGCCAAGACAGCAGAAATCATCGGGCTGACGGCAAAGCAGGCCGTGTGCCTCATCACCCCCGCCCCCGGGGCGTCTCTTGACGCCATGCCCCAAGCTGATCCTGATGCCCCCGCCCCGATGGACGCCGGGCACGGGGCGCTGCTGACCATCACCGTGAATGACCTTTACAAGGGCAATGTTTTTGCGCGCGTCCACCTCGACGACAAAAACCGTATCATGGCGGACGTGAAAAATGTGGCGATGCAATCTCCCGTTCGTATCCTTGCCGGTTTCCCCGCCGCCGGGGGAACGGCAGAACTGAAGACGGATATTTCCTTCAGTGGAAAGACGCCAAGGGCAAGGCTGGAAAGCCTCAGCGGCAAGCTCGACGCCGTTCTTTCCAACGGCTTTCTTTCCGGCCGGGATGGAACCCGCCTGGCCTGTTCCGAGCTGGCTCTGGACGCCCGCGTCAAAGGCCGGAAAAAGGGCGGGACGGATAACGGAACCTTGCCCGCGGAAGCTGATTTTACAGGAGTCTGGGCCATATCTCTGAAAACGCCGGCCTGGAACGCCGGAGCCCGAACAGAAGCGACGCTGACCTTCAGCACAGCCACCGGGCTCCCCATACGCATGGCTCCCCAGAAAACCAGCATGGCCGCAGAATGGCCCTCGGGAGTATTCGCTTCCTCTGACAGAGCAAAAAAAGCGCCGGCTCTGAAAGTCTCCGGCACGGGCAGCGTAAGTTTCAACCTGCCTGACGGCACGCTGAAAAGCGAGGAAATGAACCTCTCCCTTCCGGGCGCGATTATCAGCGCGAACGCCACATTGCGCGACCTGTACAACAGCCCCCTGCTTGATGCCGCACTTGATGTTGCGCTTGAGCGCCCGCGTCGGACGGCGGAAGCCCTGGGCTTTTCCCTGCCTGCGACGGAAGACCCGGCCAAATTCAGCAAGGCTCGGCTCCGAACCAGACTGAAAATGAGAAATAATGATATTTCCCTCGGAGATATCAAGGGCAGTGTGGATTCGGCCGCATTCTCCGGATCGGCGCAATGGAGGGCGACTCCCCGGCACGAGTTGCGGGCCGACGTAAAATTCGACCATCTGGATCTTGATGCCTACCTGCCCAAGCGAGAAAAGAAAGGCACTGCGTCCGGTCTTCTTCCCCTGGAATTTCTGAAAACGCATGAACTGAACGTGATGTTCCGTGCCGCGCGGCTGGATCTGTTCTCCACGCCGCTGCACAATATCACGATCCCCCTCACGCTGTCTGGCGGCCTTCTCAATATCGGAAACGTCACAGCCGCCCTTTCGGGGGGAGGAAACCTGCGCGGCGCGTTTCAGGGCAGACTTGAAGGTTCCCCGATGGCTCTGAACAGCCGTCTCCAGGTTCTATGGACCGGCGTTGACGCCCTTGCCGTCAGCAAGGAGCGCAAACAGGATACCCTGATCGCAGGCACGGGGAACGGCCAGATGAAACTGAGCGCCCGAATGCGACGCTGGAGCGACGCACTGACCCTCGCAAACGGAACCTGGAAATTTTCTATCCGGGAAGGGTACTTCAGCTCGGCAAACGCGGAAAAAAACGTGCCGGATCGGCAGACCGCAAGCAGTGCCGGACAAGCACCGGCGCGCACCTCTTTTGAAATCCTCTCCGCTTCGGGCCAGGTCAAACAGGGGGTGGTCGAAAGCAGGAACTTCCTGCTGCGCGGCCCCATGCTCTCGGTCAGAGGGGGAGGCGTGCTGAACCTCGCCACCCATGCCATTTCAGCCGAAGCTACAGCCACCCTGTTCGGCGTGCCGGAAATCCCCATCCGCATCCAGGGAACCCTGGACAAGCCGGAAACCTCCTACCAGCTCATCGGCGCGGTTACAAGCACCCTTGGCAATATCGGCGCCTCCACCCTCGATCTGGTGGGGAACGTCCTGACCGCGCCCTTCCGGATCTTCACCGGGAAAAAAACACTGAACAGACGTTAACCCGGGTTTGGAGGGGCCGCGCCCCCTCTTCAATAACGTCCGGCGTCAACGGCACAGCGCGAGGTTATGGCGCAAGCCTTCTATGGCGGCCCCTTCCGTGCGGCCGGCCATTGCGTAACAGCGCAAGGCCTCTTCCAGCGCCGCGGCCGCCTCTTCCCTGTGCCCTGCCGCTGCCAATGCCGTGCCCAGATTTCCCAGACAGAAGGCCGTGTCCGGGCCGGCTCCGCATACCTTCCTCCGGATATTCACCGCCGCCCGATGCAACGCGCACCCGGCCTCCAAGTCGCCCCGCTCTTCCGCAATGCGCCCGAGGTTGTTCAGACAGGTGGACATGGCGAACCCTTCGGGCTCCAGGCGTTCCAGCATGGTTTTTGCCCGCAGGGACAAAGCTTTCGCTTCCGCCAGATTGCCCGCCTCATAATAGGAAGCGGAAAGGCGGATCAAGGCGTCCGCCACGGGCAGGCAACATTCTCCAGACTGCGCGATCAGCGCGTCCAGAGCTTTCTTTCCTACCGTGATGCTCTCGTCGAAGCGGCCCGCTGACTGAAGAATGAAGGAGAGATTCTGCTGTGCCGCCAGGCTGGCGGGGTGCCCGGCTCCGAACTCGCGGCTCAGAATTTCCCACGCCTCACGCAGCAGATCCACAGCCTCCCCTTCGCGATGCAGGGCATGCAGGCATCTGCCCATGCCCTGCAACACCAGGGCGCGCCGCGCGGGAACAAGGTCTTTCTCACCAAGCAGCCGCGCAAACACGCGGCGAGCACCTTCCGCATCGCCCTTTCCCAGCAGATTGCCCGCCCATTCATATTCCGTCTTGAATGTATCCATAAAAACCTTTCCCGTTTTCGTCAGTCTTCCAGCAGGTTCAGCCTGGCAATTTCCGGGTCGGAAATCCGCGCAGCCAACTGCGGCCCATGTGCCCACAACCAGGAATCTTTTTCGCTGGAAAGCCCCTGCTCCCGCAGTGCCGCTGCAAAACGGGCACACAATTCCTCCACTTCACGGCAAACGGTTTCCCCCCCGCCGTGCACCAGAGGCGTTGAAGCTATTCTTTTCAGTGCTTGCGCCGATGATTCCCCCATGAACGGCAACCCCTGTCCGATATGCCAGGCCCATTTATAGAAAGGCATGTAGCGCCTGTTCAGCAAAAACAACATTCCCAAAGCGGCCTCGACAAAACGGCTTACAGCCAGCATGGCGCAAACCGTCTCGCCGCGCCGCAGCGCACGCGGGAGATTATACTGCCCGGCCTGGGCCATGTTCATGCACCGTGCAGCCAGTTTTTTCAGCCACACATCCTGCGGATAATAGTTCAGCAAGGCATGACGCCATGCGGAAAAATCTCCCTTTCCGTCCGTAAATACTTCGCCGTTGGTACAGGCCGCCAGCGCGTGCTCGGGAATATTCCTCCATTCCTGCCGGCTTTCCGGGATACGGCGCAGGCCGGTAAATCGGGCATAAAAAACCTCTATGGCCAAAGGCCCTACCCTTCCCATACGGGATTCAGGCCGCATACGCGACGGGTACCCGGCGAACGAAGCGGGCAATTCGGCCAAAGCGGCATTCAGGCGGGAAGCGCCGGCGGCAAGTTCCGCCTCGGGCAGCCAGATGCAGAACGCAGGCCCCCAGTCATGGTCGCGGGAAAATTCGTCATCGCAACCGAAGCACTCCGAACCTTCGCCCACCAGTCCCACCGCCGCAGCGTCCATAATATCAGGAACCGCCTCACGCAAACGAGCCTCACAGGAACGAAAAAAAGCCCTGGCCAGCGGAAGCCCTCGCATCTCGCTTGTTTCTTGCATATGATGTTCTCCATGGAGCATTTTTTTTATTATGAGGAAGAGCAGACAGGCTTGCAACAGAAAAGAAATCGTGCCATGCACCTTCTTATACTGCTTTGCCGCCGCGCGGCTTTTCGGGAGAATCATCATGACAAAGGAACTTATTGACCGGATCGTTGATAAAGAATGGAAGATGTTCGACCTGGTGCGGAATGAAGGCGGACGGGCCTCATGTCAGAACGACCCCGCCACATTTCGCATCATGCGTTCCAGCCAGTTCATGACCTGGCCGCAAGACCTGCTGCAAAGCTATCTTGCCGATCTTGAGGCCGCAGAGCGCGCGGGCCGCAATCTGCTGACGGAAAAATACGCGTTTATGATGGAATCCACGGCACCGCTCGAATTCCGGCGCATCCGCCACATGTTACCGGCCCACGACAAGGAAGTTCTTGAATTTATTAAAGAAATAGTAAATATTCATGTAAACTGGGAACGCCGCACCGATCTGGCCTATCCTCACGTCCGCTCCAAGGGCCGCCCTCTGACCAGCGATGAAGATCGTCCCGATGTGACCTCCTTTGAAACCTACCTGACCGGTGAACTGAAAACATGGTCCAGGCCCACCCTGACCCGGTATCTGGCGTTTACCCGCGAGTGCCTGCGTCAGGGACGCAATCTGGCCGAAGAGACAGGAGACAACATGGCCCGCGCATACGGATACGCCTCCATGCGTGACGCAGAGAAAAAGAGCGCTCACTGAAAAAAGCATTACGCAGCCTTACTCATAGAGAAAAATATGGAAAACCATCTTTGCATCCAGGAAGGGCCGGTCTTCCGTATTCGCGAACTGAACAGCCCGTGGCGTTCCATATTGCATCTCGGTCAGAGGCAGGTGGTCAAAAAATCATGGCAATGGGCAAACGCGGCGGACACCTTTTCCTTTCTGCACCGGGGGCAAGTGCGCCTGCGTAACCGGCCCGAACACGGCAAGGAACAAATACTTCTGCGCATCGAGCAGGGCTGCCTGTTCCGTGAGGTGCCTTTCCTCCATGTCTCCCTGCTCTACCCGGCGCTGTTTGAAGCCGTGGAACCGTGTGAAGTGTATGATTTCCCCCGCGCCTGGTTGCAGGATCCCAAATTCGCCCATGATTACCCTGACCTTGTGTGCAATCTGATCTCGTCTGTGGGGATCAAGGCCGGAGCTTTTTACTGCCAGTTGACGGAACGCGCCGAACAGTCGCCCAAAGCCCTGGTGTGCCGCTATCTGCACCGCATGATGAGGGACAGGGCACAGCCCTGCTTTAACCCCGGCATTTCCCAGTCCGACCTGGCCTCACATCTTGGCCTGCACCGCAGCACCGTGTGCCGCATTCTTAAAGAACTGCGCGAATCGGGCATCCTCGGCCGCTTCACGCCGTGCAAAGTAGAAATTCTGAACCCGGAGGCGCTAGGCGCCCTGTGCGACATCCCCCGAGTATCCGCCCCCCGGCCCGCGTCCCCCCTTTTCAAGTAACCACGGCCACCGCCAGAGCGGCTTGACGGAAAGGCATGGCCGGCAAAACAAGAGCTCCGGCTTCAGGCGTGAAACCGCCGGGCCGGAACATAGGCTCTGCCCTGCGGATACGTTCAACAGCAGAATGCTCTCAAGAGGTTTTCCATGACACTGGACATTTATTACAACCCCGCGCGCAAAGCTTCCGGACAAGGCGCTCCGCTAAACGCCCTCATGCCCGATACAGCCGAAGAAGTCCGCGCATTTCATAAAACGTTCAAGGAATACGCGCCCACGCCGTTGCATGATCTTCCGCATCTGGCCAAAGATTTTGGCCTGGGGCGCATTCTGGTCAAGGATGAATCCCTGCGCTTCGGACTTAATGCCTTCAAGGTGTTGGGCGGCTCCTACGCCATCGGCAGATACCTGGCCGACAAACTGGGGCGGCCGCTCTCTTCACTCAGCCGGGAGATTCTCTGTTCCCCCGACATACGCAGTCAAACCGGCGATCTCACCTTTGCCGCCACCACGGACGGCAATCACGGGCGCGGCGTGGCCTGGACGGCCCGGCAGCTCGGGCAGAAGGCCGTCGTCTACATGCCCAAGGGCTCCGCGCAGAGCCGGGTGGACAATATCCGCGCCCTCGGAGCGGAATGCCGCGTTACCGACCTCAACTACGATGACTCCGTGCGCATGACCTGGGATCAGGCGCGCGAACACGGCTGGGTCATGGTGCAGGACACGGCCTGGGACGGGTACGAAGATATTCCCGCCTGGATTATGCAGGGCTACACCACCCTGGCGGTGGAAACGCTGGAACAAATGCACGCGCGCGGCTTGCAGGCCCCCAGCCATGTATTCCTTCAGGCGGGCGTCGGCTCCTTTGCCGGAGCCGTACTCGGTTACTTTGCCGCCGCCCTCGGGCCGGACATGCCCACCTTTGTCATTGTCGAACCGCACAAGGCCAACTGCATTTATACTTCCGCCCGTTCGGCGGACGGCAGGCCCCATTCCGTCACCGGTGACCTGGATACACTCATGGCCGGTCTGGCCTGCGGCGCCCCCAGCACCATAAGCTGGCCGATACTGCGTGATTACGCCACCGCCTGCATTTCCTGCCCGGATTACACGGCCGCCAACGGCATGCGCATCCTCGCCGCGCCCCTGCGCGGCGACGCGCCCATTCTGTCCGGCGAATCCGGAGCAGCCACCACGGGCGTTGTCCAGTGGATCATGCAGTCAAAAGACGGCGAGGAAGCCCGTGAAAGGCTCGGACTGAATGAATCCTCTACCGTACTGCTTGTAAGTACGGAAGGCGACACATCTCCGGCCGCCTACCGCGATGTGGTGTGGTTCGGCAAGCATAACCGCTGGTCTGAGTAGCGCATCCGCCGGCTCAACGCGCAGCCCCATATTCCTGTTCACCGGAAGAAGTCGTCACCCTTTGCCGGGCGCTGACGCGGTAAAACCGGAGGCGCAGCGAGCCTCAAGCAGCCCCGGCAGTCCCTGTCCAATCTGAAGGCCGTGCTGGAAGCCGCCGGTTCCGGCATGGACAACATGGCCCGTGTCCCGGTTTCCGCCGGGGGTGCGGGCCTTTTTTTGTGTCCGACGTCGTGTCCTCGAACATTCTGCTCCTGAAAGTACCCCGGGAGAGCAGAGAGCATCCTTGCCTCGCTCTGCTCCGGGAGCATGGTGAAGTCAATATGCTCTCATACTGAAACTGCACAACAACATCCTGTTTTTTTTATCTGTTTGTTCACATTGCCAGCTTCCGAAAGGCACAGTTTTTTCGATGGTATTCTTCAAAAATATACGTTTGATAAAAAAAACACATTTCTCATATAACAGCTGCAAACAGACAGATACTTTTACTGTCATACTTTTCACCATACGAGAGGTTTCTCATGACAATGGAATCAGAACATGCAGAAATCACACATGAAACTGATGTTCTCGTTCTTGGTTCCGGTGCTGCCGGATGCGGCGCGGCCATGGCCGCGGCCGAACAGGGCGTGCGGACATTGATGGTGGATCGGGGGCTGCTGGAAAGCTCCGGTTCACTCGGCGGCGGCAATGATCATTTTCTTGCGATCATGCATACGGATGAGGCAACCGATTCGGAACACGCGATCGTCAGAACCTTCTGTTCGGGAGCAAGCGGGTATCGCCCTTCGCACATTCGCGAATGGGTATCTGTCATGCCGCGCATGATACAACTTCTGGAAAGTCTCGGCATTGAACTCATACGCAACTCTGACGGTTCCTATTACCGCACGACTGGGTTCGGCCATCCCGGCGCATGGTTTATCAACATCAAAAACGGTCAGTTCATAAAACGCCGTCTTGGACGTCATATTCGACAGATGGGTGTGGAAGTGATCGACCATGTCATGATCACCAGGCTCATCACCGACGGCGGCAGGGTCACGGGCGCGGCGGGTTTTAATGTGCTGGACGGCTCATTTCATATTTTCCGGGCCAGATCCGTTGTTCTGGCGTTCGGCTATTCCACGGGACGCGTCAGCACGAACTCCACGGGCAACCCGTACAATATTCAGCACTACCCGTACAACACAGGCAGTCAGTATGTGCTTCCCTACCAGGCCGGGGCCGCAATTCTCGGTCTGGATGTCCGACAGGCCGCCTCACTGTGCCCCAAGAGTTTCGGGTGCCCCGGCATGAACGGTATTGCCGGCTCCGGCTCAAAAGCCGTCAATGCGCATGGCGAAAAATACATGTACAAGTATCATCCCATGGAGGAACAGGGGCCGCGCCATCTTCTGTCCATGGGTACCCATATTGAGCTTACCGAGGGCAGCGGGCCTCCCTTCTACATGGACATGCGCCACCTTGAGCCTTCCCTGCGCCGCCGCCTGCAATATCATCTCATGCCGGGCGACAAATCCACCTGGCTTGAATACTGCGCCCAGCGAGGGGTGGATTTTGAAAAACGCCCCATGGAAGTCGAACTTTCCGATCTTGACTTCAGCGGTCTGGTTCAGGCGGATGACGAATTTTCCTCCACCATGCCGGGGCTGTTTGTCGGCAGCATGTTCGGATTCTTTTCCGGCGCCATCTGCTGCGGCTTTGCGGCGGGAAGGCACGCGGCGCGTCACGCCGCACAGCACGCCGACGCTCCCCTCCGCGCCGGCAGCGAACAGATGCTGCGGGAGGAAAAACACCGGGTTTTCCGCCCGCTCCATACCGCGCAGGGCCTGCATTTCCGCAAATTCGAAGACGCCATCCGACAGGTCATGTCCTATTACATGGGCTTTGTACGCAATGAGGAAGGCGTGAAGCTGGCCGCACAGCGCCTTGAATACATCGGGGAACATGCCGATTCCATTACGGCCCGCAATCTGCATGAGCTGACATCCGCCAATGAATCCCTGCATCTGCTGCAGGCATGCATGCTGAATACCAAAGCCACGCTGGAACGCAGGGAAAGCGGGCGCTCCGCCTACCGGCGTTCCGACTGCCCGGATGCGGACGCCTGGTATGACAACCGGATTCTGGTTACGCGGCAAAAAGACGGCCAACCCGAATTTTCCTGGCTTGTCTGGAATCCCGACCTGCCCGCGGCCTGACCGGATATCGCACCATCCTGCATGAAAAACGGCGCGTCCGCGGCCCTTTCACGAACATTTATCCAGAGGATACAGCCATGCCTCCCGTATTCAGCAAACCCCTGATCCATCCCGTGATACAAGGTTCTTTCCCCTCCCGGCAAAAACGGACATCCCCCTGTGAACTGCGCTGCCCTGCGGGCAATCCCGTCCAGATACTGCATGCCTGCATTGAAAAAGGAGCGTTCTCCGAAGCGCTGCGCCGGCTCAAGGCGCGCAACCCCTTTCCGGCCGTTACCGGCCGGGTGTGCCCCCATCCCTGCGAGAGCGCCTGCAACCGCGCCTCCCATGACGAGGCGCTTGCCATTCATTCCCTGGAACGTCTGGCCGCCGACAGAGGCGGCAGGGTTGCCTTCCGCCCCGCCCCGGCCACGGGCAAAAGCGTGGGCATAGTGGGCGGAGGCCCGGCGGGACTGACCTGCGCGTGGTTCTGCGCGCTGTTCGGCCATCATGTCGTCGTGTACGAAGCGGCCCCCGTGGCGGGCGGCGTTCCGCGCCAGGGAGTGCCCGATTTCCGCCTGCCCAAGGATGCCGTGGATCGCGAGGTCGCCTCCGTCATGGAGCTTGGCGTCCGTATTCACACCAACGTCAACGTAGGGCAGGACATTTCCTGGGAGGAACTGGGGGCAAAACACCATGCGCGGGTCATTGCCGCCGGAGCATGGAAAGAACGCATCCTTGACATACCGGGGAAAGAATACCTGCGGCCGGCCCTGTCTTTCCTCAAGGAAACCGAACTGCGCCGTGAATCTCTGGCGGGCAAAAAGGTTCTTATTCTGGGCGGAGGCGGCGTGGCGCTGGACTGCGCCTTCACCGCCCGGAGGCTGAAGGCGCGGAGTGTTGCCCTGCTGTGCCTGGAAAACGCCGACGCCCTGCACGCTCCCGCCGAAGAAATCGAACAGGCCCGGCAGGAGGGGATAACCCTGCTGGGAAGCCGTCTGGCGCAAGGGGTCAGAAAGGAAGGCGCGGAATACGCCGTGGACTCTCTGACCGTGCGCAGCTTTTCTTTCGCGGAAAACGGCGCTCTTGAGGCTGACACGGATGCGGCCCCCCTCCCCCCGGTACGGGCCGATATCATTATCTCCGCAAGCGGCCTCCTGCCTGCCCTCGACTTTCTCGGCGGGCACGCGCCCGAAAAAACGCCGCGCGGTTTCATCTCCGCCGGAGAATGGGGGGAAAGCTCCCTGCCCGGCATATTTGCCGCGGGTGACGCTACGAACGGCCCCTCCACCATTGCGGAAGCCATAGGCAGCGGACGCCGCTGTGCGCTGGGCATCCACCGTTTTCTCACGGGGATGGAAAACGTCCCGGATGTGACTATCGACGCCGAGGGCCGGCCGGTGTTCGCCCCGGCCCCGGAACATACCCCTGCCGCGCACATGGTGGACTTCGGCGAGATATACAACATCGCCTACCATGAACACGCGCCTCGCGCGAAAAGCCGCTCCGCCGGAGACACGCTGCCCTTTGCCGAACTTGACGGGGGACTTTCCGACGAGGACGGCATCAGGGAAAGCGCCCGCTGCCTGCATTGCGGCCACTGCAACCAGTGCGGAAGCTGCGTGGAGGCCTGCCCCGGCCATATTCTCAGCGCCACGGACGACGGCCCGATCGTAAGCTACCCGGACGAATGCTGGCACTGCGGCTGCTGCCGCCTGGCGTGCAGCACGGGCAGCATCTCTTACGAATTCCCGCTCAACATGCTGGTATGATTACCCCTGTCTTCATTGCCCTGAAACAGGGAAAGAATTTCCCGGCTCAGCACCGTCGCCGCGGCTCCGAGACGACGATGCCTGCGGGCAAGAAGAAAGTACTGAAGATTCTCAAGCAGATGGGAAAGCGGATATGCCGCGACATGACGGTCATATTCGGGGAAGGTTTTCAGCGTCAGTTCGTCCATGATGGCGCATACTGATCCTCTGGCGATATACTGGAGCACAAGCTGGTACTGATTGACCGTCATGGCCGTTCTGCCGGTCAGACCTTTCAGATGTTCGGCGGTCAGCCAGGGCGAATAGACCTCCTTCCTGTCGTTCCCCATATACATGACAAACGGAAGCTCCCGCAGTTCTTCGGGCAGAGGGGCCGGGGAAAGGTGAAAACGGTGTTTTTTGGGCGCAACCAGCACGAACGGCGTGGAGCAGAGCGGCGTGACATTGAAACGCTCCGGCTTCTGCCCAACGGCAACCAGGCCGAAATCAGAAATCCCGTTTTCAATATCGTCAATGGCTTCAAGAGGACGGCAGGCTCTCAAGGTCACATGCACCCTGGGATTCTCCCGCATGAACCGGCTGAGCAGCCTTGAGAACATGTCCTGCCCGATAATCGGCATTGAACCGGAAATGCCGACCTTTCCGTTCAACTCGTCACAGGAGGCGGAAATACCTTCCTCCAGCTCGTCGAGCAGCTCAAAGGCCACAATTGTCCAATCCAGAAGGCGCACCCCCTGCGGCGTGATTTTCAATCGGTTGTTGATGCGGTCAAACAGCGAAACATTCAACTGCCGCTCAAGGCACTGTATCTGATATGACACGGAAGACTGACTTCTGTTCATTTTTCTTGCAGCCCTGGTAATGCTCCCCGTTCTGGCGACATAGTAAAAGCCGCGTATCCACTGGAGAAAGTCACCGTTGAACTCTTCAATCATAATACACTCCTGAACGGTATTCATGTTATTAATATAGTACAAAAGGAGGAGAGAAGAAATCATTATCATACTGTCCCGAATGAGTCCAATCCAAACCACTACATTTAAAAGGATCAGTACATGAACATGATGAAAAGTATCAGGCTTGCAGCAGGATTATTGCTGTTTTCATCAATCGCGAATCCCGTCCATGCCGCGAGTTCCACCATTGAGATAGAAGCAGGAATGTTCGGAGGCACTCTTTACAATTTGTCCTATGCATTATCTGAAGTGTTCAAAACAGATCATCCCGACATCAGGCTGGTGCCGGTGGAAACCACCGGCAATGCCGCCGGCATTGTCAAGGCTTCGGCATCCCCGGCCGACAGGTTGGTGGCGGGCAGCGCGCTTCCCCTCCAGGAAGCGGTTCAGGGTGTTTCGCCCTTTCCCAGAACATTTGAAAACTTCCGCTTTGTCGCCGGCGCATGCGTGCATGCGGAAACGCTGATTACCCTTGATCCGCAAATCAGGACTCTGGCCGACCTTTCCGGCAAGCGCATCGGGCTTGGCCCCCAGCCCAGCATGCAGGGGCGTACCATGTGGTCCATCATGCGCGATTCCATTCCGGGTTCCGACAAGATGAAACCTTTCTGGATGAACTGGTCCAGCCTCAAGGACAGCATGATTGACGGCAGCCTTGACTGCATGGTGCTCGGCGTGGGGATCATTCCCGACGGCCCGTGGCAGCCTGTCTCCGTCTATGCCGAAATCGTGGCTTCGCGCGGCAACCCGCACCTGATCCCCTTTACCCGGGAAAAGCTGGCCGAAGCCGCCTCACGGGACGGCTTCATTTATCCGCCCCTCGAAATTCCGGCCGGAGCCATCGCTCCGGGCGTACCGGCCGAACCTGCGCTGGCATGGTCCGAGCAGCTCGGCTTTTACGCCTTTGAGGAATTTCCGGACGATGTCGCGTATGCCGTTTTCAAGACACTGTATGAAAACGGTTCCGCTCTGACGAAATACACTCCCGACGCCCGCGGCACCGCTCCGGAAACGGTACTGCCTCCCAAGGAGCTTCCGGACGCCCTCATTCATCCCGGCACGCTCAGGTACCTGAAGGAAAAAGGACTGCGCTGAACCGCCCGAAACGCGCCGGGGCCGTCAGGCTCCGGCGACGCCGGAAACCGCGGAACATCCACAGGAGCATCTATGCAAAATCTTCTTGATCGCGGCTTGTCCCAACTCATCGTCATCCTGTCCATGTTCATGGTGACGTATCATCTCTTGTATACGCAGATTCTGCTGCTTGGCCCCATCCAGCATCTCAATCTCCATTACATGCTGGCCCTGCTCATGGTGTTTCTCTACGCCATGCACAAGGCGGAAACTCCGCTTTCCCGCCGGACTGCCGGCGTTCTGGTTCTGCTTTCCGTCTACGCCACGGGATATGTCTTTCTTGAGTTTGAAGACCTTCAGATGCTGCGTGCCCCGGTGCTCATGCTGACCACTCAGGATATGGTTGTCGGCACGCTGCTGGTGCTGCTCGGCCTTGAGGCCTCGCGGCGCGCCTTTGGCCCGGTTTTCCCCTGTGTGGCTCTGTGCTTTATTCTTTACGCCCTGTTCGGGCATCATCTGAGCGGGGTACTCGCCGCGCCCAGGCTGGATATTCAGGATGTCCTCGTCAGCTTCTGCATGGGGCTGGACAACGGCATTTACGGCTCTTCCCTCGCCATCAGCGCGAACTACATCTTCCTCTTTGTGGTGTTCGGCAGTGTCCTCGGCGTCACCGGAGCATCCACCTTCTTCAACCAGGTCGGATATCTGGCCGGACGACGCATGGCCGGAGGCCCGGCCATCTCTTCGGTCATTTCTTCCGCCCTCATGGGTTCCATCACCGGGAGCGCCATGGCCAACGTCGCCACAACAGGTTCTTTCACCATTCCGCTCATGAAAAAGGCCGGGTATCACCCCTATCAGGCCGGCGCGATTGAGGCGGCCGCATCCACCGGCGGCCAGATCATGCCGCCCATCATGGGCGCGACGGCATTTGTCCTGGCGGAAATGGTCCAGCGCCCCTATGCCGACGTTATGGTCGCCGGATTTCTTCCCGCTGTGCTTTACTTCTATTCCGTGGGCGTTTATGCACAGCTTCAGGCAAAAAAACTCCGGATCGACGCTTCCAATCTCAAGGTTGACTTCAATCTGCGCAATTTCCTGTGGGAAGCGCCGGTCTTTGTGCTCCCTCTGGTTATCATCACCGTCATCCTGCTGCTCGGCTACACGCCCATGTTCACCATCTTCTGGGCGCTGATCGCCCTGCTCGCGCTCAATGTCGCCGATATCCGGCGCAAGGGCGACTGGTCCCTGCTCCGCCGTATTG
Organism: uncultured Mailhella sp.; assembly: GCA_910579055.1. Classification (GTDB taxonomy): domain Bacteria; phylum Desulfobacterota; class Desulfovibrionia; order Desulfovibrionales; family Desulfovibrionaceae; genus Mailhella. The sequence goes on from CAJTSU010000007.1 coordinate 43,644, forward strand.
TCCCCGCGCTGGTGGACGGCGCGGTGACGGGCGCGAAAATCGGCGTGACCTGCGCCGTGCTCGGCCCCATCATCTCCACCATGACCAAAACCATGCTGGGCGTCAAAATTCCTTCCGTCATCGCCCTGTGGTGTCACGGCAGCGTGTTCCTCGCTCTGGTGCTTACCGCGCTGGTATGCATCATTCTGGGCTGCGGACTCCCCACGCTGGCCGCCTATCTTATTGTTTCCCTGGTGGGCGTGCCCACGCTGACCAATCTGGGCGTGGATCGTTTCGCGGCCCACATGTTTGTTTTTGTCTTCGCGGTGTTCTCCTGCATTACTCCCCCCATCGCCACATCCGCCGTCCCGGCCGCAGGCATAGCGGGCGCCGGATACATGCGAACAGCCCTGGAATCCTCAAAAGTGGGCTGCGTGGGCTTTCTCATCCCCTTCCTCGTGGTCTTCTGCCCGAATATCCTCATTGTTGCCGCCCCCGACAGCGGATTGATCATTCTCGGCTACTTCCTGACCGCAGTTGCGGCCGTCACGCTGTTCGGCGTCTTTGTCGTGGGCTATGGCGCCAGGGAGCTTTCAGGACTGGAACGCACGTTCGCCGGAGGAGCCTGCGCGGCGCTGATATGGACGCTCTTTTCCTTCAATCCTCTTGTCTTCGGCGCGGGCCTGGCGCTCTTTGCCCTGCTGGTCATTTCCCAGCGCCGCAAAATCCGGCTTGATCCTCATGCGGCCTGATGCGTTCCCCTCCCGCCCGATCCGGGCGGGACAGGCCTTTCCGCGCCGGAACCATCAGCCCGGCCCAACCGCTTTCCGCGACATGAACACGCAAAATCAGCCTGTATCGTACAAGGAGACTGCCATGTTTTTTCCCCTCGGGCCGCTGGTCAACGCGGCGGCCGTCATCGCTGGAGGCCTGATCGGGCTGGCGCTCGGCGCGCGTCTGCCCGAACGCATGCGCACCATCGTGTTTCAGGGGCTGGGGCTGTGCACGATGGTCATCGGCATGCAAATGACCTTTAAAACCGCTTCGCCCGTCATGCTGATCTTCAGCATCCTGCTCGGAGGCCTGTGCGGCGAGGCCATAAGGCTGGAAGAACGCTTCATGCGGCTGAGCGACAGCCTCAAGGGCAGGCTGCGTTCCGACAACCCCCTGTTCACGGAAGGGCTGGTCAACGCTGCCGTGCTGTTCTGCATCGGGGCCATGTCCTTCCTCGGCTCGTTTGACGAAGGACTGCGCGGAGACAGAACCCTGGTCTATTCCAAGTCCGTCATGGACGGGTTTTCGGCCATAGCCCTGGCCTCCGCCTACGGTTCGGGCGTTCCGCTCGCGGCTGTTCCTCTGCTGCTGTATCAGGGGCTGCTGGTGCTTTTCGCCGGGCTGATCCAGCCCTGGATCGGCCCTGCGGCGCTCAATGAAATCACGGCTCTCGGCGGACTGATGGTCATCGGCATCGGCCTGAACCTGCTCAACCTCACGCAGATACGGCTCACCAACATGCTGCCCGCTCTTCCGATGGTCGCCGTGCTGGCCTGGTTGTGCCTGTAAACAGGTTCAGTCCGCCTCCTCCCGCTGAAAAAGCGCGACAGCGTGGCTGCGGCCACGCTGTCGTTCGGCGAAGGGAACGGCCTTGTCATTGGCCGGAAAACTTCAGCATCTCAAAATTCTCACGCAGCTTCCGGGCCTGTTCCCCCGCCTGTTCATAAAGCGGAAGCAGGGCCTTGCCCGCCTGTGACCCTAATGCCAAATACCGCATGATGGTATGACGTTCCCTTTCATATCTCTCCTCGCAAAGCGACTGGCACAAAGCATTAAATTGACCATCCAGAAGCGCGGTATCATATCCCGATTTTTTCATAACCCGTGTTATCCGAGCATAGTCATCAAATGAAAAACACTGACTGTACCTTACGGAAACATTGTAAACCTGCAAGGCGCTCTGCCACTCGCCCCGCTGTTCAAGGTAGCTGCCCAGCAAGCTGTAACCATCAAGCCACAAAGGTTCTTCTTCCAGAAAAGAAAAACATGCTGCGGCATTAAATGGATAAAGATGACTGATATATTCTTTTGAGATTTGCGGAGAACAGGAAATTTTCAGTCTCAGTTCAGGCATAACTTGAAGACAATAGCCGTCCTGTGCAACGATATCAGGGATATCTATAAAATTGTACAAATTCCACGATTCTTTCAGTCTTTTGCTGTTGTCATCACCATATGCATGGCGTCGAGGAGTTTTACTTTCCAGATGAATAATTTTACTGGCAGTAGTACAACATAATTTATAGCCTTGCCGCACGAGTCTCAAATCAAAATCAACATCCTCAAATCCATTAATATATCCTTCATCGAACCCTCCAATCTGCAAAAATAATGACCGCGGAACACAAAGAGCCGCGCCTGTCAGTGCTTTAACAAATCGCTTCCTGGTGGAGAGCAGAGCATGAGATGCCGGTAAATGCTGATAGATATGGCCTACCCCGCCTTCTGGCCAGAAGGCAATTCCCATATGCTGTACGGTTCCATCTTCATAAAGAAGCAATGGACCTGCCGCTCCCAGCCGGGGCGTGACTGCGAATTCCTCCAGCAGTGGAGCCAGCCATCCGGGCAGAATAATGGTGTCATTATTGAGAAAAAAGAGAACATTCGCCTGAGCCGCCCTGGCCCCCGCATTACAGGCCGGAGCAAAATTCCGGTTTTCTTCAAAGCGAATGCGCTGAAAATGTGCTCCGAACAGGGACTGCCCCAAGGGAACAAGCTCACATGCCGTTTCATCGGAAGATCCGTTATCCACAACAATGACTTCCATATTGGGCGGGCTGTTTTCAGCCAGACTTGACAGGCATTGCCGTGTCAGGCCCCAGTTGTTGAAAACGGGGATAATAACCGAAACAGCAAAACTTTCCTTCATCACCACTCTCACGTTTTTTTCAGCACCGGGGATTCGCGCGGGGGCCATCCTGATTCAGATATCACACAACACACGGGCAGTCTTTGTCCTTCATTTGATTTTTCTCCATGCGTTACGAAAAAATCGCAGAACAAAGCCCCATGAGGCTTTCTACATTCGATCTGATTAAGTTTCCAGAAAGATTTCCACCCCGCACTTGCGTGCCAACCTTTTTCGGCATGGGTCTGAAACAGCTTAACCTCATGCAGCTACGGATCGCCGACATGCTGCCCGCTCTCCCTAGAGCATTTTAGGATTGAAAGTATCCGCCAGCCAGGATCCTATGTTCTGGCGCGCAGGTTTCACGCC
>CAJTSU010000008.1 GCA_910579055.1 uncultured Mailhella sp.
ATGTCTTGTCGGACTGGAAGCGTGCGGGGGATGCGGCTGAGTATAAAAATGGCCGGGCTTTTGCCGCAAGTCTGGGCTTGACGCCCAAAGAGCATTCATCAGGAGGCAAACAAAGACTGCCTGGCATAAGCAAGCGTGGCAGCAACACCATCCGCAAACTATTAATCCAGGGAGCAAGAATAATTACTCGCTATGCCCTGGCCAATAAAACGGCAAGGATCATCTGGAATTTGCTGGCAAAAAGGGAAGAGTATCGGCCAGTAATGGCATAAGCTAAAAACTGGCTGATCAAGACGGATTTTTCCTAAGTAAAAGTACACGTCTCGCGCAACGCCATCAACAGTATTCTCTAACATAGTATACTTCGTATTCAGTGCTAAAGCTTTTTGCACACAAAACGCTTGCGGATCGCTTCGCTGAAAACGTAGTTTCGGCATGCAAACCCGGCCACCCCGCTACGCCAGGCTTGCACCTGATGGCTGGCTCTGCGAAATATTTCATGTTGCGGAGTACGAGAACCTGCTGAAAAAGTCGGCACTGGCCCTTAGCTTGCCATGGGAGTGTCAGAGCGGGGGGGGGCATTTTCGACAGCATCAAGCTGAAAGACCTGACGGATAGTATTGATAGCGCGGATTTCGCGATCGTGCTTCCGTGCCTCGATGAATCCCCTTTTCAGGTAGGCAATAGGAGCGTGGTTGAAACGACGAACCAACGAAGAGGCCATAATTTCCAAAGCTTCTCTGGTTTTTTCGTCCACCGTGCCCAGTCTGCGGTAGGTCAACGCGAGTTCCTCACACATGATGTCTTCGCCGCGTTTTACAAGATCGACAATGGTAGGTTGGAGCGCAAGGGATTGCAGCCATTCGGCAAATGCTTCGGTTTCCTCCTCTACAATGCCCTTGGCCTTGAGCGCCTCGGCGCGGCGCTGAGCTTGATTTTCTTCGACAACTTCCTTGAGATCGTCAATGTCGTAGAGATAAATATTATCCAGATTGTTGACGGCAGGGTCGATATCGCGCGGCATGGCGATATCGATGAGGAACATGGGTCTGTTTCTGCGCTTGCGCAGGGTGGCGCGCACCTCCTCCGCACCGATGATTGTTCCAGGTGCGCCGGTGGAGCTGATAACAATGTCCGTACGCGGCATGACCTCGAAAATGGCGTCAAAGGCTATGGCTCCCCCGCCAATGCGTTCGGCCAGTTCCCGAGCGCGATCCAAAGTGCGGTTGGCGACCAGAATACGCCGGATTCCCGCCTGAATGAGGTGCATGGCCGCAAGTTCCGCCATTTCTCCCGCACCAATGAGTAGCGCCTCATGCTGCGGCATGTCGTCGAAGATCCGCTTTGCCAGCTCCACTGCGGCATAGCTGATGGAAACGGCGCTGGAAGCAACAGCTGTTTCTGTCCGCACGCGTTTGGCCACGGAAAACGCCTTGTGCAAAAGGCGGTTTACAATAAGCCCCACGTTATGGGAATCTGTGGCTTTACGGTAGGCGGCCTTGAGCTGGCCGAGAATCTGCGGTTCACCAAGAACCAGAGAATCCAGGCTGGATGCGACGGAAAAAAGGTGCTTTACCGCTTCTTCTCCCTGATACTGATAGATATAAGGCGCGAGTTCTTCGGGCGTTTTGCCGCAAACAGCGCTCCAGTGATCAATAATATGGCGCGCGCAACGCTCTGCGGGGCCTACGGCGAGCACTTCTACCCGATTACAGGTGGACAGGATCAGGGATTCCGCAATGTCGTCACACGACGGAAACGCCCATGTTTCCACAGAACAGAAATTGGTCAGAGCGAACTGTTCCCGGACTTCAACCGCCGCAGTACGGTGGTTCAGGCCTATGAGATAAATGGTATAGTCCATGATATACAATGTTGCCGGCGATCAGAGGGTGAATTGGAACGCATGACGCGTGGACAGGAGAAAATTGACCACAAGCAGAGAGAAGAGCGAAGCAGCGAAAATGCCCAGCGCCATGAGCGCGGGTTTGCGTCCCTGCCAGCCGAGTGCCTGGCGCTGGTGGAAAAGCAGCGCGTACAGCGCCCAAACAGCCAGGGACATAAGTTCCTTGGGATCGCCGGAGAACATGCTTCCCCAAGCGAGCCCCGCCCAGACAAAACCGCAAATGACTCCGAGGGTATAGAAGGGAAAACCCACCAGCGTGGCCAAACCGTTGATGCGATCCAGGGCGGCCATGGAGGGAAGGTCAGCCCGCAGGCCGGAGAGCCTGGTTTTTGCCTTGAGCTTTTTCTCTTGCCGGAGAAAGAAGACAGCCGCGCCTGCCGCGACGGACATCAATCCCAATCCAATGAAGATGCTGATGAGGTGCAGGCCAAAAACAGGGCCTGTCATGGCCGCTGTCACGGCAACTCCTCGAGCGTCCAGCAGCAGTGCCACTATCAGCAAGATAAACGCCACAAGGGGAATGAACAAAAGTTGTACTGTTGTTTTCTGCCATAACCACATAATGAGGCCAATACCCATAAAAGCCCAGGAAAGGGGCAGCAGGTACAGGCTGCGACCAATCAATTCCCATTCGGTACAAGCGACTGCGGCAAGAAGCAGCGTATGCAGGCCGAAGGACGCCAGGCTGATACCCAAGGCGATCCCTTTTGCCTTGCCGCTACGCCCGATATATCCGGCCAGCAGAGCCACCGACGCCACGGCATAGAGCAGAAGCGTCAGAAGAAAGAGGACATCAGTCCAATCCATGCAGCAACTCCTTAAGTGAAGCATGAAGAGCAGGGGGAACGATTTTTTTCGTTAAATCCAGCATTCGTTCATACTCTCCCGCTCTAACGGCGGCACAGAATTCCGCACGAAATTCAGGTGCGCAAAGCGCACGAAAAATCTCGGCATTAAGCCCGCTTTCCAGCCCCAGAGCCAGCAGCAGGGGGCGCAGTCTCTCCAGAAAACGCGCCAATGGAACATAGCTCCCCCCCAGCCAAGTTTCAAGGTCTTCCTTCAAGGCTCTGGCCAGGGCGGGGCTGGCTCCACCGGTGGACAACGCCAGCGTCAGCGGCGGGGCTTCCACATGTGAAGGTACAATAAACATGCCTTCGCGCGGAGCGTCCGCTACATTACAAAGCACATTTTGCGCACGGCAGGCCTCCGCCGCCTTACGGTTGGCTTCTCTTGACGAGGTGCAGACAAACACCAGGTTTTTTCCCGCTGCATCGTCTTCTTTGAATATGCGGCGTTCGAAGCGAAAACGCGAATCTTCAAGGTAAACTTGAAGTTCGTTTTGATCGACAAATGGATCCAGCGCCACAACGCTTGCGGCGCCGCTTTCCAACAGTGTGGAGATTTTGCGGCGGCCCACGTTGCCTGCGCCAATGACGAGGCAGGCGGCCAGGCTCAAATCGAGAAACAGAGGATAATAGCGCATTTCCTTGTATAGCATGGCGCGTAAGCAATGGGAAGTATGCTGAAAGGATGGAACTTGCCGCCAACCTGATTTCAGGCTAGTTTGCGTCATGATGAAACGGCTTGTTATTCAGTTGGCGCGCTTTGGCGACATTGTCCAGAGCAAGCGTCTGATTCTCTCCCTCCTGCGGGATGGGGAAGTGCATGTATGCGTGGATCGGAGCCTGGCAAGCCTGGCCCGCCTCGTATATCCCGACTGTGTGGTTCATGCAGTACCTGCGCACAGTTGTGATGCCCGAACGGTATTGGAGGAAGGGCGCACTCTTTTTGAGCGGCTGCATACCGAGCGTTTTGACGAGGTCTATACGCTGAACAATGCCGGATTATGCAAAGCCGTGGCGTCCTTGTTTCCACCGGAAACAGTCCGGGGGTATTCCGTGCGTTCCGGGCAGGTGCAGCGTTGTCGATGGATGCGTATGGCTTTTCGGTGGATGGCGCTGCGGCGCTGTTCCCCGCTGAATCTTGCTGATTTTTGGGCGGCGCTTGCGCCCGCGCCGCTTTCTCCTGCCTTGGTCAATCCTCCTGCTGCACCTGGAGGAAAAGGTCTGGGTATTGTGCTGGCAGGGCAGGTCTGGCACCGTTCTGCGCCGCCGGAAGCACTGGCTTTGCTGACCCGTATTCAGGCAGAACGGCTGGGCGGCGCGGGGAAATGTCCGGTGTATCTGCTTGGCACGGCAAAAGAACATCCCGCCGCACGTGAACTTATGTCGCGTCTGCCCGGAACTATTGTGGAAACTTGTCGGGATCTCACGGGGAAAACTGACTGGGCTGCTCTGGCTGATGTTTTGAGCGGCCTGGATCTTCTGCTTTCTCCTGATACCGGGACAGCACATCTGGCCGCGCACCTGGGTGTTCCGGTGATGGGCCTGTTTTGTTCCTCGGCCTGGGCCTGGGAAACAGGGCCTTATGGCCTGGGGCACACCATTTTACAGACGGATTTGCCCTGTGCGCCCTGCGTGGAAAGCTCACCTTGCGCGCAAGGTGTTCCTTGCCGTGCCTTCTTCACTGATTCGGATCTTTTGGCATATCTTGCCGGGAAAGGAAAAACGGCGCGGCATTTTCCGCAGCGCGTGCGCATTTTGCACAGTGCATTTGACGAGATAGGCCAGATTTGGCGGGAGGAGTCAGGCCCCCCTCGCGGTGTGCCCGTTCCCCGCGTTCCTAGCGCCGGTACACGCGAGCATGATACACGCATGCGGAACGCTCTGCGTGCCCAATTGGCCGAATACCTTGGCCTTGGCGGCGCACACGGCACGGAGGCCGCGACATTGCTGTATAATGAAAGTGACTGGATCCTCCCTCCACTCAAGCCCTGAACTCTGCAACATCTCTGCCCTCCAAGCATAATCTTGCCTGAAAGGACGTGATCTCATGGAACACCCCTTGCGCATTCTTGTTGTTCTGCCGCTGTATGGCGGCTCTCTGCCCATTGGCCGCTACTGTGCTTCCGCCCTGACGGATCTCGGTCATACAGTGGATGTTTTTGAGGCTCCCGTCTTTCATGACGCCCATACCGCGCTGCGCGGGCTACGGGTGGCCGAAAGCAGAACCGAACAACTGGAAAACGCCTTTATCAATCTGCTGGGGCAGGCCATTTATGCCCGTATAGAGCGTTTTGAGCCTGATCTTGTGTTGGCTCTCGCTCAGGCTCCCATGAGCAGACAACTTCTCCTTCGCTTGCGCAAGGAGGGCATTCCCAGTGCCATGTGGTTCGTGGAAGACTATCGTATCTTTTCCTACTGGCGGGTTTTCGCCCCGCTGTACGATTTTTTCTTTGTCATTCAGAAGGAACCGTTTCTTTCCCTGCTGGAAGGAGCGGGTGTGCCCAATGCCATGTATCTCCCCGTGGCGGCCTTACCCGATTTTCACAGGAAATTGGAGTTGACGCCAGGGCAGCAGCATGAGTACGGAGCGGATCTTTCCTTCCTTGGCGCAGGGTACCCCAACCGACGCGCAGCCTTCCGAACTTTGTTGCGGCGGAACTTCAAAATCTGGGGCTCGGACTGGGAAGGGGACGCTCTGCTTGCTTCTCGTGTACAGCGAGGCGGAGTGCGGATCAGCGCGGAAGAGTCCGTTCTTGTATACAACGCGACAAAAATAAACATAAATCTGCACTCCAGCCTGAACGCCGACACTCTGGTGAGCGGCGGAGATTTCGTGAATCCCCGAACCTTTGAACTTGCTGCCATGGAAGCGTTTCAGCTGGTGGACAGGCGCAGCCTCATGCCCGATCTGTTCCGCCTGGATGGAGAACAGGCGGAACTTGCCGTATTTTCCAGCCCGGAGGAAATGGAAACCGCCATCGATTTTTATCTCGCGCATCCCGAAGCCCGGCAAGACGTGACAAGGCGGGGCAGGGAGCGCATTCTCGCCGAGCACACCTATCAGCACCGGATGAACGCCATGCTTGGCTTTATTCAATCCCGCCTTCCGAACTGGCCGCGTGCGCGCGCGCAGCATAGCTGGCCTGAAGGCTTGTCTGACGGCACGCGGGAAGAACTTGCCCGCCTTTTGACGGAGTTGGGGCTGCCAAGCGACGCCTCGTTCGATGACATGATCGTACGCCTCCGGAACAGAAGCGGAGAACTGAAAAGCCTGGAAGTGGGGTTGCTCTTTCTTGATGAGTGGCACAAACAGTATTCCTGAAATGCCGTTTCGGGCAGATTGTGAGGAACATGCGGGACTCCGGGGACTCGATCGCCGTGACGCCTTGCTGGCGCTGCGGGTACGTACATTTGTGCGGGAAGAGCTGGGCGTCGACTGGCGGGGAGCGCGCCTTTTACTCTCCCTTTCCGGCGGGATTGATTCCACGGCCTTGCTCTGCCTGCTTCTGGCCTTGCGGCCGCTCGAAAATCTGACCCTGGCCGCTGCGCATCTTGACCATTGCCTGCGTCCAGAAAGCGGAGACGATGCCGCATACGTGCGCGCGCTGTGTGCTGCCTGGGAGATTCCTCTCCATGAGCGCAAGGAGGATATCCGGGCGCGGGCACAGGCGGGGGCCATAGGGGAAGAGGAGGCGGGGCGCACTGCGCGGCGCGCGTTCCTGGCTGAAACTGCGAGCTTGATACATGCGGACTGGGTACTGTTGGCCCATCATGCGGATGATCTGGCGGAAGATATTCTTATGCGCCTGATGCGGGGCGCGGCATGGCCCGGCCTCGGCGGCATGCGCGGCTGCGATCCGGCTCCCGGCTTGCCTCTGCTGCGCCCGTTGCTGATGGAAGAAAAAGCGAGCTTGCGCGGACTGCTGGAACGTCTGCATGTGCCGTGGCGGGAAGATGCCACGAATAGCGAACGGATTGGCCGCAGAAATCGCATCCGCCTTGATGTGTTGCCGATGTTTAAAGCGGAAAACCCCGCCTTCCTTGATGTCGCGCGTCGCATGTGGCGGAGCGCTCGTCAGGATGAGCGCTATTGGCGAGATCTTCTGGATGAAATTTTTGATGAAAGCCGACAGGGGGCGGAATCAGCGGCTGAGGAGGCAGGCGGCCTGCTGCTGCCCGGAGAAAAACTGTTAAGCCTGCCGGAAAGCGCGCGTCTGCGCGCCTACAGGTTTGCGTTGGAACGCATGGCCTTGTCCTTTCCACTTGAAGCCAAAGGAGGAATACAAGCCCGTCATGCTGTGCTGTTTGCTCTTGATCGCGCGCTGCGCGAAAAGCGTCACGGAAAACGCTTTCTTTTTTCCGGCGGCCTGCAAGCGGAACTTTCTTCCCGCGGCGTATATTTCTGTCTGAAAAAACAGCCTGTTGATGATGTTGAGCGAGAGTCTCCCTATAAGGGGCGGAGGAGAGTATCTTCTCCGGCGGCATACCGGGCAGATCCATGAAAGCATTAAACCAACGGAAATTCCATATTGATGAGCGCGCCGCCGCCCGGCGCGTTTTTCGCGGCGATACTGCCGCCGTGATCCTGCACCAGAGCGCGCACGATAGAAAGCCCCAACCCGGTTCCGCCCGGTTTGCGCGAATAATAGGGTTCAAACAATTTGGCGGCATCCTCCTCCGGGAGTCCAGGGCCGTTATCTTCAATTTGAACCCGCAAATTTTCCTGTTTCGCGTCCAGTTCCGCGCGAACGATGACTTTTGCTCCGAAGACCGGCGTTTCCCCACCCAGGGCTTCCGCTGCGTTCCCCATCAGATTCAACAATACGCGGTGCATGGCTTCGGCATCCAACGGCATGTCGGGAAGATGTTCAGGAATGTCCAATTGCCAGTCAATACGAGGGTGACTGGTGCGGAACATCATGACAAGTTCTTCAAGCAAAGGGTAAAGGTTTCCCTCCGCCAGGGAAACTTCGGGAATGGCGGCAAAAGAAGAAAACTCTGCGACCATATTTTGCATCCGCTCGACTTCTTTGATGATAAGCCCGATAGATTGAACAAAGGCCGGATCATCAATGTGTGTCGAAAATTTTCTTTCCAGGCGCTGGGCGGACAGCTTGATAGGGGTCAGGGGATTTTTGATTTCGTGCGCGATGCGCTTGGCGACTTCTTGCCAGGCGGCAAAACGCTGCATGCGAGCCAGTTCGGTGATATCCTCGATAACCGCGACGACGCTACTGAATTCTCCTCCCTTTTCGATCTGTCCGGGCAATACCACAACGTGGAGCAGCAGCTTCCAGTGGCGGCCACCGCGTACAAAATCCAGCTCCTGCTGCCAGGGACGGTCCGGGTGCTTGCGCAAAGATTCATACATGGAGAGAAGCAAACGGGTGTATTCGGGCTGAAGGGACAAAGAAGGATTTCTTCCTTCCCAGCGTTTTGCCGATGTTGCAAATATGGTGCAGGCGGCCTTGTTCATGGTCTGGATATTTCCGTGCGCGTCAAGTGTGACGACGCCAGTGGCAATATTTTCCAGAACCGTTTCAATATATTGATTACGGGCTTGAAGAATACTGCTGCGTTCTTCAAGAAGTTTGTTGAGATTTGTCAGGCGCTCCCGGCTTTCCCTGACATCCTGGGCCATTCTGTTAAATGAGGCGACGAGTTGTCCCAGTTCATCCTTGCCGGAATCCTTGACGGGATCGTCCAGTTCGCCACGGGCAAGTTTGACCGTACCGCGGGACAATGCGAGAATGGGTTCGGTGAGCTGGCGGGAAAGGCGAAAGGCGACCCATACTGATCCAAAAATGACTACCAGACTTAATAATCCGAGCACAAGGGAAAAGGAAAGTTTGAGTGGACGCTTGAGATTTTTCAGCTGGCTGTATTCTTCAAAACCCTGGCTGATTTTTTCCAGCTCGGTCAAAAGCCCTTTACCCATGCTTTCCGCTGTGACCAGATAAAGTCCGTCCGATCCGGGCACAGGCACACTGCATACGACATAATCTCCTGAAGGTTCGGACCAGAGCATGGAATCAAAACCGGATCGGGCGGTCTGCTCCCAATTGAACCTTCTGCGGGCATTTTGCCAGATCGGGACGAAATTTTCCTGTGCGTGCCAATGGCGTTCCACATAGGACGGCGGATTGGAGGGAACACGCTGGATAAAGCCGACCAACGCCAGCCCGCTTTGTTTCTGGTGGCGTATAAGCAACGCATCATAATGTTCGCTGTCGGGGGGAAGAGCGGCCAGTTCTCCCAGTAAAATGTGGGCGTTGGCACGCAGACGTTCTGCAGCGGCCGCATAAAAATTCTGCCCGATTTGCAGCGCGGCCTGCATGGAATTCTCCACTTGCGACTTGAACCAATAATCCACGCTGGTGACTACGACACGATTGGCCGCAAGAAACATGATCAGCACCGGGATAAAAGAAATGGAGATGAACGCAAGCACCAACCGGGTACGCAGGCGCGACCCGAAAATTTTTCTCTTCCGCTCCACAAAGAGTTTGACCACACTGCGGGAAACGAGGAAAAGCACCACCAGCATTAAAATAATGTTGATGTTGAGCAGCACAAGGAAAAGCCAGGAATCGCCCTCAAGATAAGAGAGCTGCCACCATGAACTGATCATCACAACCAGCACGGTGATCAACGCGGCCGTCAGTTCAAGGCGGCGACGACGCAGTTCACGTTCTTTCTGCTCCTCAGGAGAACGTCGCTCAGTGCCCTCTTCAGGAGGGAGGGGAATATTGTCATCCGGGGAGGATGACCTCCATCGTCGAAGTTTCATAACTCACTTTAATCCTGAAATTATATGTGGAGCCGCGGTGTGATGCTCAGGCCTTTGGGATGTACAGCTTCGCCGGAGTTTACTCTGTTTTTAAATACTTTGGAAAGTCGGGGCGGAACATGAGTATTGACCTTGCCTTCTTGTGGCACAGGGGAAAGGGCTTGGCAAGACGCCGGAGGAAGGAGGCCCCTCTTGCCATAATAAAAAAGAGAATTAGCTTAACGAAGTCGCGCCTCGGCCCGTGTTCGACAAAACTGCCGTGGCGTCTGTATTGGAGAAGTGTTTATGCCCATGTTCGATTTCCATTGCCCAACGTGTCAGAATCTGTTTGAGGATCTGGTGTTTGGAGACGAAATTCCGCCCTGCCCGCAATGCGGAGAAGTCCGGACGGAACGCCGTGTTTCTGCACCAAGTCCGCAAAAAACGGGAGCTTTCCCTTTCAAGGTCGGCCCTGTCCATCCCGTCATGCATACCCCCACCCCTTCATGCGGGGGGAATTGTTCGGGAGGCTGTTCCGGTTCGTCATGCCCCTCGGGCGCGGCGGAAAAACCGATCTGAAAAAGTTCTCGTTGCTCTTTTACCACATCTTGAGGAGATTAATAATGAACAAACTTTTACGTCATACCGTTTCCGGGCTCGCGCTTGCGCTGATGGCCGCAAGTGCGGCCCAGGCAGCTGCAACACTGCCGAATTTTGTTCCCTTGGCGAAAAACGCCGGCCCCGCTGTGGTCAACATCAGTACGGAAAGAGAAGTTGTCGGCCGCATGGGCGGCATGTTTGAAGGTATGCCTCCCGGTATGGAACGCTTTTTCGAGCAGTTCGGGCCGTTCCAGGGGCAGCAGGGGCCGCGAACCCGCAATGCCCTGGGCTCAGGCTTCATTATTTCGAGTGACGGCTATATCGTGACCAACAACCATGTGGTTGAAGGCGCTGATAAAATCTATATCAATCTGGAGGGCGATTCCAGCAAGGCTCATTCACTGGAAGCCAAACTGATCGGACGCGATCCGGAAACGGATATTGCCTTGCTTAAAGTGGATAACAGCAAGCCCCTCCCCGTGCTTCCTTTTGGCGACTCCGATCGTCTTGAAGTCGGCGAATGGGTCGTAGCCATCGGCAACCCCTTTGGCCTGAGCAATACTGTCACCGCCGGAATTCTGAGTGCCAAGGGCCGTGACATTCATTCCGGCCCCTTTGACAACTTCCTGCAGACAGATGCCTCGATCAACCCCGGCAACAGCGGTGGACCGCTGATTAACATGGACGGCGAAGTCATTGGCATTAACACCGCCATTGTAGCGAGTGGTCAGGGTATCGGTTTTGCCATTCCCAGTAATCTGGCAATGAAAATTGTCGAAGAACTGAAAGAAGGCAAGAAGGTCAGCCGCGGTTGGATGGGTGTCGCCATTCAGGATGTGGACGAAAATGTGGCCAAGGCGTTGGGTCTGAAGGACGCGCAGGGCGCGCTCATCGGATCCGTCACCAAGGATGAACCTGCGGATAAGGGGGGGCTCAAGGCCGGCGATGTCATTGTTCGTGTAGGCAAGAATCCCGTGAAGAATTCTGCCGAGTTGCTGCGCCGTGTTGCGGAACTCAAGCCCGGCACGGAAGTTACCGTCAGCGTGATGCGCAACGGCAAGGAATTGCAAAAGAGCGTTGTGCTTGGCGAGCGTGCCCAGAGCGGTATTCGACAGGAAGAAAGCAAGGCGGAAAGCGGCATCGCCCTCGGCCTGAACATCCGTCCGCTGACCAGGGAAGATGCGCGTTCCCTTGACTTGCCCGCCGATACCAAGGGCCTGCTCATTGTCAAGGTGAAGCCTGGTAGCCCGGCCGAAAAGGCTGGCCTGCGCTCCGGCGATGTCATCCGCTCCGCCAACCTCAATGAAGTGAACAATGCTGAAGAACTGCGCGGCATCCTGGAAAAGGAAGCCAAGGAACGTGGCGCGGTCATGTTCCAGGTTCTCCGCCGGGGCGACAGTTTCTTCGTCACCGTACCTTTCGCTACTGGTAAATAAGGCTTATCCATCCTGAAGAACGGGGAGTTTTCTTCCCACATGAATAAAAGGCGACCCTCGGAAAGAGGATCGCCTTTTTGATTAGGCTCTGTCATAGCTTCCGCGGCCTACTATACAGCGGGGGGGGCGTCGCGAGCACTCAATGCCCGCAAGCCCGAAGACTCGGCTAACGGGAACGCTGCTCGGCCTCCAGGCTCGTTGCGCTCGCGCCTCCGGCGGTCAAGGGGCTCGACCTGCTCACAATTTTCGGGGCTGCTGACAAAGTCAGCAACCCCACGTTGGATACTTCATATTCAATGTTAAGATCGCGTCGCCGAAAGCGCGGTTTCGGCGAGCGAACCCGGCTGTACCGCCGCGCCAGGATTGCGTCTGCTGGCCAATAATCTGAAATATTTTATGTTACGGATTACTGGTATTGCCCTGTGGGATTGATACGTACTTCTACACGACGATTCTGCTGGCGGCCAAACTCGGTGTTGTTATCGGCTATGGGAGAATTTTTGCCATAGCCGATTGCAATGATTCGGGAGGGGGCCACGCCGCTCTGTACAAGAGCATTTTTGACGCTCATGGCTCGCTGCTCCGAAAGAGTTTGATTATAGGCCGACGAACCGCTGCTGTCGGTATGGCCTTCAACACGGATGGTGGTCTGCGGATAGCTGTTCAGCACCTGGGCTACCCGGTTCAGCTCGTTGTATAGCCCCGGGCGGATGGCGTCCGAATTTACATCAAAGGTCACATCGCTTTTGAAGGTCAATGCCAGCATATCGCCTTCACGCTGAAGAGCTACAGCCTGGGAGGAGGCGAGAGCCTGCCGCATCTCATTTTCCTGCCGATCCATCATGCTGCCTATGCCTGTGCCGGCCATGCCTCCGATAACTGCTCCGGCGGCAGTGCCTATCAGGGTGGATTTTGTATTACCGCCGATAATTTGTCCGAGAATAGCCCCTGCCGCCGCGCCGCCTGCGGTGCCATAGGCAGC
This sequence comes from uncultured Mailhella sp., assembly GCA_910579055.1. Taxonomy (GTDB): domain Bacteria; phylum Desulfobacterota; class Desulfovibrionia; order Desulfovibrionales; family Desulfovibrionaceae; genus Mailhella. The sequence goes on from CAJTSU010000008.1 coordinate 12,539, forward strand.
GCCTTTGCCCGTGTTGGAGTAATTGGCGCACCCACTGCCGATCAGCAGAGACAGTGACAGTCCGAGAACGTAAATCTTTTTCATGGTGTTGTCCTTTTTTGTGTCATGGGGTTAAAGGCTGCAAGGTGGATTTTACACGATCCTTATAAAAGGATTTGCTTTAACGCGGAACAATCCTTCTTTGTCCTTTTGAGATACAAAACTCAAGAGAGAACATAAACGGCATGCAAAAAAACGCAACCTTCTCGTTCACGCAATCCAGGGTACAAACGCCTTCCCGCTTGACCGCTCCGGGAACTCCCCGTATTTTATCCCAATATTCAGCACATGGAGGAGAGGAGCACATGTTGAACATGAAATATCTTGAAGAACTGGAAGATTATATGAAGTCCGGCAATTTGGAGGAGGATTTTAAGTGGTCCACTGAAGAACGTCGACAAGAGTTGCTGGAATTTCTTGAAAAGTTGATGGATCTTGGCGAGCTGGCTGATGCCACGGCCACCGCAGTTATTTTCAAGGGTTCTCAGCTGGGGGCAATGTTCGGCAAGGCGGCCACGGAACAAAAGTAGCGGGAATCGCGTCCTACGCGATACATTTGGGTATTTTCCAGTTCCCATCCGGACGGCAGGAGATTCCTCTCAAGCGGATCGCGCGTCATAAACAGGACGTGGCCTCCGCAGTACAACTTGTCTGTCAGAAGTTTCAGAACCTCCCTCCAAGGCATAAAAGCGCGGCTTAGCACCAAATGTGCCTTACGGCCCGGCATAAATGCCTCTACTCGGCCGTGAAAGGCATGGGTGCGCGGCAGAACCAAACGGGCTAATACGGTGGAGAGGAAAAGAGCGCGTTTTTCTCGCGCTTCCACCAGCCAGTACTCGCCTCGTTGCCAGAACATACGCAAAGGTATGCCCGGCAATCCCGCGCCCGCTCCGAGATCCCATATTTGGGCATCATCCGCCCCATAGTTTGCAGCACAGCGCTGAGCCATGTCTGTCTGGTTTTCCAGATACCGCGCGAGATGAAGACTGTCTGAAACCAGAGATTCCAGACATGTTTCCCATGAATTCGCGCCGACGAGGTTCATCACACGATTCCATTTCATGAGCAGCTCAAGATATTCTGCAAGTTGCTGAGCTTGCCTTTCTGAAACGCTGAATCCCTGGTCGTCGCAAAGACGCGTTACCGCCTCGGGTGTGCAAGGGGCGATGGCGCGACGTTTCATCGGGGCGTTTCCTTTGTTTGCACTTCCTGAATCCAACGCTCATGCCAGTCGCAGATATAGGCTACAATTTCCTCATGTTCCGCCTTACCGTTGCCCGCAATGGAAACAGGCGCTCCAAATCGAATATGAACAGGGAGTTCCGGCCGGATCCAGCCGATATCCTTGATTATGGTTCCCGTACCCCATGCATCTGTTTTCAGGGCGATGGGGACCACCGGAACTTTTGCCTTTCGGGCCAGCTTGACGCCCAGGCTGCTGAAGGCTCCAGAATCCACGGTATGAGAACGTGTGCCCTGAGGAAAGATAATCACCGAACGTCCTGAAGCGAGGTGCCTGCCGCCTCCGTCCAGCACGACATTAAGATCCTCCCGGGGATTCTTACGCCCCACCACCAGAGGATCACGAGATTTGAGCACAGGACCGAGACACGGGTACTTGAGTAAAGAACCTTTCACCACAAAAGTGACATCACGGATGGGTTGAATGATGCAGGGCAGAAAAAAAGTCTCCAGAGTGCTCATGTGATTGGCGACAAAAACGCAAGGTGACTCCAGTGCGGTGATATGTTCCACTCCTTCAATATGCAGTTGTGCACCCGTAGCCTCAAGGGCATCTCCTACCTCTTGGCTGCTCTGTACCCAGTCATCTCCGGTATAGGTTCCGTTACGGGCGATACGTCCGGCTCTTGACAAAATACCCGCCATCAGGCTGTAAAAGCGCAGGGAAGGAAATGCGCAGGATTGGATTTCCGAAGTATGGTAATTACGCGCGTATTTGAGCATTCTTTGCCTCCCGTCAGTTTGGCAGACGTCAGGATTTTTTTTTCGGGGGAACAGGGCCGCTGCTGTTCAGACGTTTTTTCCACCACATGGCAAGGCGGGGTTCCTGCCCCAGTTCTTTGGCTTGGTAAAAACGGCGGACAACTACTTCGGCCGGCAGATATTCCTGCGCGACCCAGGCCCCTGTAAAGTTATGCGGGTACTGGTAATCTTTACCATATCCCCATTCTTTTTGCAGGCGGGTGGTGGCATTGCGCAGGTGAAGCGGCACAGGTTGCGGACCGCTGTTTTTGATTTCCCGTACGACATTATGCCACGCTGCATAGGTCGAATTGCTTTTCAGCGCGAGCGAGAGATAGACAACTGTTTCCGCCAGAGGAATATACCCTTCCGGCATGCCTACAAATTCCACAGCCTGCTGACAGGCCACGGCCAGAGGTAGAGCGGCAGGGCCAATCCGATGTCTTCGGATGCAGAGAGAATCAGACGGCGACAGATAAAGCGCGGGTCCTCGCCGCCCTCGACCAGACATGCCAGATAGTAAAGCGCCGCATCCGGGTCGCTCCCCCGGATTGATTTGATCAACGCGGAGGCAAGTTCATAGTGGTTGTCTCCGTCCTTGTCATGCCGGCTGAGAATTTCCGGAAGGTTCTGGCGCACCTCATTAAGGCTGCGTTTGTCTTCCGGCATTGATGCTACATATTCAATGAGGTTAAGCAGGGTGCGAGCGTCGCCATTGGAAACGCCGGCAAGAAAACCCAGCACATCATCATCAAGATCTGCGCCTTCTTTTTCCGCACCGCGCTTTGCCAGTGTAACCAACTCTTCTTTGAGCAGAGGGCGCAGCCTGAGCACATGCAGACGTGACAAAAGCTGCCTTGTAACACTGAAAGAAGGATTTTCCGTGGTAGTGGCCAACATGGTGATTTCGCCGCTTTCCAGTAACGGCAGAAAAAAATCTTGTTGTGCCTTGGAAAAACGGTGAAGTTCATCTAAAACCAGAATATCAACACCGTTGAGCTGGCGTCTGAGCTGTTGAAGCCCGGCTTCCGGGGCGCTGAGCCTCAACACCGTCCCCCCGCGGGCTCTGGCGAGAAGCAAGGCCAGCGTAGATTTGCCGCATCCGGGTGGGCCGAACAGCAGAAGACTCGGCAGGCGAGGTGCGGAAAGCAGGGACTTGATGCGCGCCGCCAGGTGTTCCTGTCCGACGAAAGCGGCAAAGTCCTCCGGGCGCAGACTTTCGGGAAGGGGTTGGGATACAGACATAGGGGCATCCTGCAAAAAAGATCGTCACGCGAAAAAAAGCAATGTAGATGATTTTCGTGTCACTGCAAAGATGCCTTAATTTCACACATTAAATCAATGAACTTTGGCGGCTCCACCAATGCAGCCCCAATGCCATGAGCGCAGCGCTTTCCCAGCGCAGTACCCGCGGCCCCATAGTTAATGCCTCGAAGCCGGCACGCTGCAGAAAATCCACTTCCCGGGAGGAGAGTCCTCCTTCCGGCCCCACGACACAGAGGGTCAAGCCCGGTTTGGCAAGCCGATCTTCCGAGAGAAATGCCTGCGCCTGATGTCCGCTTTCTACCAACACCTGTCTATGGCTCACATCACGGGCTGACTGAACAAGTTCTTCCATTCCGCCGGAAAGCGTGCGTAATTCAGGTAACCAAGGATTATGGCATTGCTTGGCTCCGGCTATCAGCTGGGCCTGCCATTGTTGACGAATGTCCTTCGGGACAGGAAACTGACTGCGTTCGGCCTGCCAGAACCACAACCCGGCTGCTTCCAGTTCAACGGCCTTTTCCAGAATCCATCCCCGTCGTGCAGCTTTACCCCATCCTGCGGCAAGAATAACGCCTGAAGCAGGGCGAGGATGCGTCAGTTCAGAGAGCTTTTCCAGCAAAACCTGCCGACGCTGAATTTCAGCAATACGAAATTCACCTTCTCTTCCCGCGCCGTCGAGGAGCAAAACTCTTTCCCCCACCGCCATTCGGAGTACATGGGAAAGGTGGTGGGCTTCCATTCCTTCCAGAATGAAAGGCTCTCTCCATGCGTCCGGGGGCAGATAAAAGGCATGCATAAAGAGTCCTTACAGCTATAAAGAGATGGGAGCGTTTCCCTGATGGCTCTTGTGAATACTGCGAAATTCGTCCAATAACACGACCAGCCTGCCATATTTGCGGCGAAGTTCCAGGCCTGCGCGAGTCAGATCCTGCTCTGGTTTTTCAATATAGGTCTTGCGCAAATACCGATCATTCAACATGGCCTCCGTGTGGTGGATGGCTGCTGTGACAAGCTCATCAAAATACACGGAAATTTCAAATTTCAGGTCTTGTAGAACGTCAATAGCGGCTTGGAGCATACCATCATAGGTGAGGCGTTCACCCTTATAGTTGCGTGTCCGGATCTCTTCAAGGTTACGTACTTTTCGGGCCTGCTGAATGTACCGGTAACGCTTGAGCACTTCCTGCCGAAGTTCCGCCAGTTCTCCGTATTCTGCAAAAATATCGTCATTCCGTAGCGAATCGAAATAGTTGTCCAACACTTTACTGGCGCTGGCGAAAAATTCGTCGCCGTAGCCAATAACCCTGCGCTGATGCTTGGTCAACCAGGCATACAGAAATTTCAGCCGCTTTTCTTCTGTATCGGTATTCTCCACGATTTCTGTTCTTTTGTAGACAATACGACCGGAAAATTCTCCGCGGGCAATATCGTTGAGCCGAAGGATGAAACTGGAGGAATCGCGGGTAATGTTCAATCCGGTAATAAGTTCACCCGTCAGCGGATGGATGACCTGCTGGGAAAGCACGGAAAGGGCACGATCCTGGCGGACATTGTCCGGATCATAGGCATGTTGGCGGTAGACCAGGCGTAAAATGACAATGCGATTTTTCTCATCAACAAAGGCTTTGCGTTCACGCAGCGCCTCAATGACATCTTTTTGATCCTCATCAACGCGCACCAGCGCGACTTTTTCGACTCGGGGGTATCGGGAGGCATCACCATGATTCCAGATAGTCGTCAGAACACGATCAGACTGACCCAGTACACGAATAAGAAAACGTTCTCCGATTTTGTGCAGTTTACGGGCGAACAGCGCCGCAGAGGTACGACGTTCCGAAGCGATGGGAAAACCGTATAACTCCATGAGAAATTGCATGACAAAGATGCGATTGCGTTCATAAAGATCATTATCGCCTATCTTGAATTTGCTGATGCGCAAGCCAAAACGCTTCAGTTCTCCATCAATATCAGAAGGAAGAGAGGCAAACACTCCAGATAATTGAAATTGCCCAAAAGCATTTTTGCCGAGAACATGGGCGCGATCCATTTCCAGCAAATAGGGCAGCAGCGCAGGATACATCTCCAGCACCGTAAAATCCTGACGGGAAAAGAGCTTGCGAAATTCTTCATGCCGATTACGCGGAAGCCGTGCCAGCATGGTCTGCATGTTGGCATTGACGATATTTTTTTCCAGCGGACAGCATGGCCCTTGCGCCATTTCCAGAAAGTCCCCTATCGGGTGCAGTATATCATACTGGAACATTTCGCTGAACGGCAGAAGAGGGCGATCAAAGACAACAAGTGAAAAGCCGGGCAGGCCGTGATATTCGTAAGGGTCAACTTCAAAAGAAGGCAAAAGCGCCCTGGCGTCCACGACCGGGTACTCTTTCCATTCCGCAAAAGGGCGCAACAAAGCCTGCCTGATATGTACCATATCAAGAAACGATTTCAGCTCAACCAGCGTCGTGATGGAAAGAGCTTCCGCCATAAAAAGCTCATCTTTTTCAAAGGGCCACGGCCCTTTGGAAAAACATTTTTTCCAATCCACCACCGTTTGATTCTCCAATCCCGATGAGATGCTTCAATACAGAAAAAGCAGTACTTTTAACCATACACTAATCTTGAAAAGAATTACCATAAACGATATAAAAAAGCCAGAGTTTTTAGGGCCATTTCTCTTATTCCCTGAATCTGCCCCTTGCGAATTCGGCTGGCTTCCCCCATACTTGTTTCAAGTATAAACTGTCCCGGTCAGAGGGCAGGATGAATTTTTGAAAACATGAATCTGGAGCAATTTTAAAATGAAATTGTTCAAGGAGTCGAGCGTATCGAGATACCGACGCTCTGCCGGGGTACCGCAATTCTCTTGCGACGTGTTGTCTGGTGGGCATACCGGCAGAACCGGCGGATCAGGGTTCCGAGTTCAGGCCTAGAGCATTTTCGTTTTGAAAATGCTCCGGAGTCGAGCGAAGTGAGACTCCGTCGCGACGCCGGAGTAGCCGCAATTCACTTGCGGCGTAAAGCTACGGCGGAGGCGTGAAACCTGCGGGTCAGAACATAGGGTCTGGCTGGCAGATAGTTTCAATCGCAAAACGCTCTAAACGTTGCGGCCCAAAATTTGGATCCTGGCCGGCAGATATTGTCAATCGCAAAATGCTTAAAAACAGGCTGATTATGTTCGGCAGAACCCCCTTGGAATCCTTGCTTGCTATTATAGCAAGTGTTTTTGACGCACACTCTGCGTTACTCTTTCTTCCTGACTCTTCTGAAAAAACACCGGCGGTCGTACAATTGCGTGTGTTTTTCAGTTTAAGTGACGACATAAATGGCGAAGCGAAGGCTCTTCCCGGACAAAACCTGCCGGGCTGGGTGGCTCATAATCAGGCCCCTTTACTTGTCAATCCGGAAAATGAAAAGATGCGGCCGGGCTACTACCGCGATACAGCGGGAAGGCATATCCGGACATTCATGGGCTGTCCTGTTCAGGGAGGAGGAGTGCTCTGCATAGACAGCAAGAAAAAAGATGCTTTTGCCGAGTCAGAACAAAAACTTCTCCATCTTTTCGCGTTATTTATCCCCCAGTTGTTGGAAGACGGAAAAAATATTCCTGCGGCATCTGTGGTTGAAGAAGCCGAGTATTTCTGTTCTTTATCCAGGTTAGAGTCCTTACGGGCGCAAGGAACCTCCTGGTCGAATCTTTTGCGTGTTACCCTGACGCTTCTTGTGGAAGACGGAGGCTTTGAACACGCGTTTCTGGTCACACTTTCAGAAGACGCCGGCAGTTATGTGCTTGAAGATGAATTCCCCCAGGCTCAGTTGCGTGAACAGATAGGGAAACGTCCTTTGAAGAATGGATTGCTTGGGCGGGCTTTTCTGGAAGGCAAGGCTTTCTTTGTTGACCCTGAACGGCCTGCACCGTACAGCGGCGGACTTTGGGGAGAATTAAACGGATTGCCGGTGTTTGCATCGTTTATCTGTCTTCCTTTATTACTTGACGGCGGGTGCTGCGCCGTGTTGTGTCTGGCCAATTCTTGTTCCCGCCGTTTCAGCAATGAACTTTGCCGCTTTGTCCGGCTTGTCGGGGACAGTCTGCAAACTACGCTGGAAAAGATTTCCTTAAAGTATCGCTTGAATTCTTTGAGAAAAAAACTGAGGGGTGGTCGGATTTGATAGCCGAAATATGTCTGCTCCGGCGGGCCAACGATTTCAGAGCATTTCACCGTTAAGAAATCAAGCCCAAAGAGGCTGTTTTTCCTTATCTGTAAAGGTTAATGGAATAGCCAGCCTGAACGAACAGCCCATACCAGTTCAAAGGTCAATAGTTCGGGTTGTTGGGACATTAAACCACGCAGCTCATCCTCATCCACAAACATACCGTCTGACACGCGAGTCGGGTCGGGCTGAGGATGGGTTCGAACGGGGCCGGCCACATAACAGCTGGCATTCAGCCGCGCACCATATGCATCTGTATACGGCAGAGCGGAAAGCAGACGGAGGCGCGGGACGACAATACCAAGAGCGTTTTGTAACGCGCGCAATGCAGCTCCTTCTGTAGCTTCACCGGCAAAAACTTCATCTGTGACAGAGATATCCCACAAACCTGGCTGCCGATGCAGGGAAGGGGAACGCTTTTGCAAAAAAATCCGTCCTCTGGCATCTTTGAGGCAGACCTGCACAATTCTCCTGGACAGACGACGGCGCAACGCAAGAGAACGTGGCACCAGTAGAAGAGGTTGATCAAAGGAATCGGTCACCTCTACCAGCTCATCTTCCTGTGATATGCTGCCCGCCTGCATAACGTCGAATGTGGCGGGTCCATTCAAATACGGATATTTCAGAAAGGATGAAACAGCCATCATAACCTCGGAAAATTCGGGAAACTTTTAATGGAGCAAGTGATGAATGCATCCATTCCGCAACGTCTTGGCCCGTGTGACGCCGCTGCCTTGTCAGAACTGGAAACTCTGTGTTTTTCCGCGCCCTGGAAGCTGGATCAAATCAAGAGTGCCCTGAGGTTGCCTCATTTCATTGCATACGGCATTAAATTTCAAGGAGTATTACACGCGTATATTGCTCTGGCGCACATTGCTGATGAACTAGAGGTACTCAATCTCGCGACGCATCCCACGGTGCGACGTGCGGGCCTGGCCAGAAGTCTGCTGAGGCATACGTTTGATGAAGCCCTTCGCCTGGGAGTAAAACGGATTATTTTGGAGGTACGCATCGGCAATACTCCCGCTCGCAATCTGTACACTTCGTTCGGCATGACCCAGATAGGGGTTCGTCAACATTACTATGCCGATACGGGGGAAGATGCCTTGGTTCTGCATAAAGTGCTGGAAAAGAAACCTTCGTAAGGTTTTTCCATAAAAAAAGGCTACCGGAGCAGCCTTTTTTATGGGAAGAAGGATAAAGAGCAGGATCAGGAAGCGGGTATCTGCCCGGCAGGGGCAGATGTTTCCGGTGCCGGAGAAACGGGAGCCGCAGGAGCTTCAGTTTTGGGGGCTGGTATTTCTTCAAACTGGATATCCACAATGGAAGATCCCTGATCGGAACCCGTCCGGGTCATCAGGTTATAGCCGAGAGATGTAGCGATGAACAGCACGGCCAGAAATGTGGTCAGCTTAACAAGGACACCCCCCGCTCCGGTACTGCCGAATACGGAGGAATTACCACCGCCGCCGAAAATCACGCCCATGCCTTCTCGTCCGGCCTGCAACAGCACCAGGATGATCAGCACAACGCAGACAATGACATGAAGCGTCAGAATAATGGTCTGCACGACAAACTCCTTACTCAGGCTGTAACAATCTTGGTAAAACTTTCAGCCTGTAAAGAAGCACCTCCTACCAGCACACCATCCACGTTGTCAAGGGCAAGAATGGCTGAAGCATTCTCTGCTTTAACGCTCCCGCCATACAGAATGGGGACTTTGCAGTCTTTGCCGAAATGTTTTTTCACCAGACTTTTAAGCAGCGAGTGGGCTTCCTGTATATCGTCCATTTCAGCAGTTCTTCCCGTGCCAATGGCCCATACCGGTTCATAGGCTAGGGCCAAGTGAGGAAGCGCCTCCGCAGTCACGCCTGCGAGCGCGAGAGTTATCTGACGTTCCAATACAATGGGTAATTCGCCGCGTTCGCGTTCTTCCAGCGTTTCCCCCACACAGAGCATGACATTAAGATTTTTTTCCAAAGCAAAACGCAGCTTGCGTCCGATAAAATCGTCATTTTCCCCCAACAGGTGTCTTCGCTCAGAGTGCCCTGCAAGAACCCAGGACGCTCCACAGGATTTAATCATGGCAGGAGAAATTTCTCCGGTAAACGCGCCTTCTTCTGCCGGGTACATATTTTGAGCCCCGACGCTGCCATTATGGAATGTACGCATTGCCGTGGCCGCGGCTTCCAACGCGGTAAACGGCGCAAAAATCAGCACTTCGCGTCCTGCGGGGGCGCTTCCGCCCAGCAATGTTGACAATTTTTCAATGGTTGCCGTTGCTTCCGTAGAAGTTTTGTACATTTTCCAGTTTGCCGCCATCAGTTTACGCATGCAAAGTCCGCCTGTTACACAAAAATGTTTGTAGTGAAAATATTTGTCAGGATAAGACACAACGTGCTGTTCTGCAAGGCTCATATTCTTACGCTCTGTTGTAGAATACCTTGACCGCCGGAGGCGCGAGCGTAGCGAGCCTGGAGGTCGATCCGAAGGCCGCGCGCAGCGTTTTCCGCGCAAAACGCAAGCGAGAGCGAGTATCAGCAGAGCCGATCAAGCAAAAATACACGCCTCGCGCAACGCCATCAACACAGTTCTACAACACAGCCTATCCTTACCGTCTCTTGACCAGATGTCCGTTCTGCGGGGAACTCTGTTCCTTGTCTTCGCGGTATCCGGCTTGCACGGCTTGTGTGCGGGTAGTCTCAGGCGCGTCAAGCCGGATCAATCTGATTTCTCGTGCCAGCCCGCTTTCATCATCAATATCAAGAAATGCTCCGTTAAGCGAAGACTGTCCGGAGGCTGCTTTGAACGCTACAGGGCGGCGAGACAAAAAACGTTCAAGCGTGATGGAAGCATCCATGCCAAGTGAAGAAATCTCCACACCGCACATTCCCAAATCTGTAAGATAGGCAGTACCTTGCGGCAATATTTGTGCATCAGCGCACTGTACATGGGTATGTGTGCCGAGTACGGCGCTGACTCTTCCGTCCAAGGCCAGACCAAGGGTCTTTTTTTCACTTGTCGCTTCAGCGTGAAAATCAACCAGGCGGATTTTGGTTGCCTTTTTGGCCTCCAGTTCTTCGACCCAGTTGAACGCTGTACGAAAGGGACAGGGCAGGGCGTCCATATAGGTCAGCCCCTGCAAGTTGCACAACGCGATTTCGCGACCGTCGCCAAGGGAATAAACGGCATAGCCCCGGCCCGGCGCATCCGGGTAATTGGCCGGACGCAAAACGCGTACATCAGCGTCCATACGAGCGTAAAGTTCCCGGTGCTTCCAGATATGATTACCTCCGGTCACCACATCAACACCACAAGAAAGAATTTCATCAAGGGTATCGTGGGTCAGACCGATCCCCCCGGCAGCGTTTTCTCCATTGGCGAATACAAAATCAAGTGCCAGCTCACGCCGTAAGCAGGATACATGCTTTTTCAGCGCCTGCCTGCCCGGTCTGCCGACTACATCGCCCAGAGCCAGGATTCTCATCCTGCACCTCCTTTGCTTCCTTCGGCAACAGGAGACGGACACGCATTCAGCAGCTCCCGCAAATAGGCCACAGCCGCACGAATTTCCGGTGTGTCCGGCAAGCCGGCAAAGACTTTTTCCAGGTGACCGCTTGTTCGCAGTATCTCCCGGGTGACGGAGAAGCGCAGCTCATGCGTCCAGGTACCGAGCAGCAGGCGAAAGTCGTTGACATAGCGCAAGTCGCGGTATGATATGACGCGCCCGGCGAGCACATCCTGAACAAGTTTCGGGGAATAGGCTTCAGGATTATCCTCCACATGAAGAAAAACAGCATCGTTCTCCGGCAGAGCCTGGTCAAAATGAGAAACCATAATACAAATAATATCCAGCTTGTCGGCGTCGCGTACCACATCTGTTACCAGACGCGCATCTGGTAATAATGACTCCGGAAGAGTGCTTCGGTTGTGCAACAGTACAGCGGTATGGGCAAGTGCGCGTACGTACTGCTTTTCTCCTGTCAGGAATCCCTTTTTTTTCAACACATCCAAGCCGATCCGGGCATGATTGACCGATGCCGCGTCCGCAAACGTACGATATTGGCGAAATTGAGGAAAGCGCCCGCAATCGTGGTACAGTCCCGCAAGTAGGGCGGCTCGGCCTATATCGTCCGGCATCTGTTCGGTTCCAACGATGTTTTCTACATGGGCATAAACCCGGAGAGAGTGAGCTTCCTTGAGTCGGATAGGTGCGTCTTCAGGGCTGTCGCTGGTGAAACCCGCTGCGTAGTGCCGGAAAAGTGAGCAATGTTCATCGAAAGACAGCAGCCGGCTGGGGGAAAGGGGAATATCCTGAGCAGGGGGATACAGCATGTCGAGCAAAAAGCCTTCTTTTGGCGGCTGCGGTTCAGCATTTTTTTCCGAACGGATACACGGGCTTTCCTCGTTCCATCGCGGATCGCGCAATATACCGCGCGGCCCGTATAAAAAGCGCAGCAGCAAGGCGATTGCTCCCAACATAACCGCCATGACAGCATAACCGCCCCAGCGGCTGCTCATAAATTCTTCAATCATAATAAATCCCTCGCACAGTTTTCCATAATATCGTCCTGCCCGTTGAAGGGCAAGAGGCGGATGAGCGGATTGTGTCTCATACGCCCCTATGTTAGACTCCAAACAGTTTTTTATGAAAGAACGTTGTTAACGGGAATTTATTTCATGTCTGATTTTGTTCATCTGCATTGCCATACCGAGTACAGCCTGCTGGACGGCGCCATTCGTATCGAAGATCTATGTAAAAGGGCCAAGGACTTCGGCATGCCTGCCGCCGCAATTACCGACCATGGCAACATGTTTGGCGCCGCTTATTTTTATAAAGCCTGCCACGATGTGGGCATTCATCCGGTTATGGGGTGCGAGGTATATGTTACCCGCGATCATACCGATTGCTCTTCCGAGTTCGCCAGGGTGCGCCACCACCTTATCCTTCTGGCGCAGAATACGATTGGATATCAGAATCTTCTGCGCATAGTCAGTCAAAGCTGGCTTAAGGGTTTTCATTACAAGCCGCGTGTGGACAAAGATATCCTGCGTCGGCACAGTGAGGGAATCATCGCTCTGTCTGCCTGCCTGGCAGGAGAAATTCCCCGCACCTTGCTGGGAGAAAACCGTTTTATTCCAGGCGGCGGCACATTTGAAGACGCCGTTGAACTGACCAAAGAGTATTCTTCCATTTATCCGGGGCGATTCTATCTGGAACTCCAGTCCAACACATTGCCGCAGCAAGATCGTCTCAACGAGAACCTTCTGAAGCTCGCGGACGCAACCAAGCTTCCCTTGGTTGCCACCAATGATTGTCACTATCTGGATGCGGATGATGTTGAAGCCCATGACATTCTGCTTTGCATTCAAACACAGGCCAAAGTGGACGATGCCAAGCGCATGCGGTTTGACGCCAAGGATCTGTACTACAAGTCGACGGAGGAAATGCAGACAGCATTCTCCCATGTGCCGGAAGCCATTGCCAACACGGTGAAAATTGCAGAACTGTGCGCCGGATTGGAAATCCAGATGCATGCGCCGCCCTACCATTTTCCAGTATATGATTTGCCGGAAGGTATGACGCTGGATCAGGAATTCTGCAATCTGGCGCGGGAAGGTCTGGCTCAACGGATGCGCAAACATCCGGATCGGGATAAAATTAATCCGGAAGTATACCGGGAACGCCTGGAGATGGAACTTAAAGTCATCTGCGACATGGGGTTTCCCGGCTATTTCCTTATTGTGCAAGACTTCATCAACTGGGCCAAGAACAACGGTATTCCGGTCGGACCGGGGCGCGGATCAGCAGCAGGATCCGTGGTGGCCTGGGCGTTGCGTATCACCAACCTTGACCCTCTCCCGTACCATTTATTCTTCGAGCGATTCTTGAATATTGAGCGTATCAGCATGCCTGATATCGACGTGGATTTCTGCGAAGACAGACGGCTGGAAGTTCTTGAATACGTGACGCACAAGTATGGAAAAAGCAAGGTTTCGCAAATAGCCACCTTCGGAAAAATGAAGGCCAAGGCAGTGGTACGCGATGTGGGGCGCGCCCTCGGCATGTCGTTCAACGATACATCCCGTATTGCCAAACTTATTCCCCCCGACCTCAAAATGACGCTCAAAAAGGCTTTGGCCGAAGTGCCCGAGTTGGCCGACATGTACAAAACCGAGCCCCCTGTCAAAAAACTTTTTGATGTTTCCATGCGTCTGGAGGGTTTGTCCCGTCATGCTTCCACCCATGCCGCCGGCGTGGTGGTGGCTGACTTGGATATGGACGCCTACCTTCCTTTGTTCAAGGGCAAAAAAGACGAACTTGTGGCCCAGTTTGACATGAAAAACGTGGAAAAAGTCGGCCTGGTCAAATTCGACTTTCTTGGTTTGCGTACCATGACGCTGATCCACCGGGCGCTGGAAAATATCGAACGGCAAGGCAAGGAAGTACCCGATCTGGATAACCTGCCTTTGAATGATCTCGCTGTGTACGACTTATATACCAAAGGGGATACGGACGGCATCTTTCAGGTGGAAAGCTCAGGGATGCGCAAATACCTGCGTATGCTCAAGCCCAACTGTTTTGAAGACCTCATCGCTATGCTGGCTTTATACCGCCCCGGCCCTCTCAATTCAGGCATGGTGGATGAATTCATCAAGCGCAAGCATGGAGAAATCGAAGTTTCCTATCCTTTGCCTGAACTTGAGAATTGCCTGAAAGATACCTACGGAGTTATCGTCTATCAGGAACAGGTAATGCAAATTGCCCAGATTACGGCAAAATATACATTGGGTGGGGCCGATCTGCTGCGCCGAGCCATGGGCAAAAAGAAACCTGAGGAAATGGCCAAGCAGCGCGGCATCTTTCTGGAGGGTTCCCTTTCTCGCAATGTGCCGGAGAACAAGGCGAATGAAATTTTCGACCTCATGGAAAAGTTTGCCGAGTACGGGTTCAATAAGGCCCACAGTGCGGCGTATGCTGTTATCTCCTACCACACCGCCTTTCTGAAGCGCTATTACAAGGTGGAGTTTATGGCGGCGCTGCTCAGTTCGGAAATCGGAAACCAGGACAAAATTCTTAAATACATCGCCGCATGCCGTGATATGGAAATTGAAGTTCTTCCCCCCGACGTTCAGCGGAGCTACAGAACCTTTTCTGCATATGGCGAAGCGATCATCTACGGCTTGGGCGGTATCAAGAATGTAGGCGATGAAGCTATCAATGAAATCGTCAGTGCAAGAGAGCAGGGCGGAGAATACAAATCTCTGCTTGACCTCTGCCTGCGAGTCAACCTGCGCAAGGTGACGAAGCGCGTGCTGGAAAGCCTGATTAAGGGTGGGGCCTGTGACTGCTTTGGTGTGAGCCGGGCCGGGTTGCTGGCTGCCCTTGATGTGGTTGTGGGGCGTGCGCAGAAAAAGCAAAAGGAAAAGCAGTCCAATCAGGTTTCTCTGTTGGCCCTTGCTCCCGTTAAGGAAGAACGCCCTGTGGGCGGCATAGGATTCGATTGCCCGGAAAAAGATACCCCTGAGTGGGATGATGATCAGCGTCTCGGCTTTGAAAAAGAATCCCTCGGCTTTTATCTGACAAGTCATCCTCTCCAGCCCTTCCGGCGTGATATGCTGCGGCTTGGGCTGAGTACTCTGGAGGAAGTGCGTGATGCCAAGGGGCAGGTGCGGATCGGCGTACTGGTGACTTCCATTCGGGAGATTCTGACCAAAAAAGGCGACCGCATGGCTTTTGTGCAGATAGAAGATCTCACCGGGCATGGAGAAGTTACCTTTTTCCCCAAAACTTATGCCTCATTGCGGGAAATATTGAATGCCGAGCGCGCGCTCATAGAGTTGACAGCCACAGTTGATCTGAAAGAGAACGAGAACTCTTTCGACGAAGACGAGGATATGGAAGATACTGTCAAGGAGGTCAAACTGCTGGGGGATTCCGCGCGAACGTTGCTCGAAGCCTGTGCCGAAAGCGATCATCCGGTACTGATCCCCTATCCTCCCCAATGTACCAGGCAGGAAGACATTGTGGAATTTCAGGCCATTCTGGACAAGCACAAAGGGACATCGCACGTTCAGATTCATTTTACTGTGGATGGCAAGTACTGCGTTATGGAGCTGGGTTCACGCTGGCGCG
This sequence comes from uncultured Mailhella sp., assembly GCA_910579055.1. Taxonomy (GTDB): domain Bacteria; phylum Desulfobacterota; class Desulfovibrionia; order Desulfovibrionales; family Desulfovibrionaceae; genus Mailhella. Next base: position 28,176 of record CAJTSU010000008.1, read on the forward strand.
TTCAATCCGGCCCACAACTTCATAAAGATATTGAAGAATGGATGAAAAGCAAACAGGTGTTCGAAGCATGAGCCAGGAGACACGGCATATGAAAAAATCTGTCTGGTATCTCACTGTGCGCGGGGAGTTTTCTGCCGCGCACGCATTACGCCATTATCAAGGCAAGTGTGAGAACATGCACGGCCATAATTACGGGGCAGAACTTACTGTACGTGGAGAAAAATTGAGCTCCGACACGGAATTGGCCATGGACTTTTCAGAAATGAAAAAAATATTCCGAGAAGTGCTGGAGCAACTCGATCATCATATTCTTAACGAGATACCGCCTTTTGATGTTATAAACCCTTCGTCAGAGAACCTTGCCCGATATATTTGGAAACAACTGGAACCCCGCTTTGCTCAGTCTTCTGTGGAGCTTTACAGTGTAACTGTAAGCGAAAAAACTGCGCAATCTGCAACGTATCGGGAAGAATAATATGTTTAATATTTTCAACATTATTCTACAACAGAGCGTTTGATTAATTCAAGGCGAGCGCATTATGTGCAGCAATTCTCATTGTGGAGAGCCTAACCTGTTGAAATGGTTGGGGTTGTGTCAAAAGCACCTGTTTTGAATTACCAATAAATTCAACAGATTATAGTCATGATGAGAACTGCTGTATTATGTGCTCGCCGTACTCTTTAAGGAACCGCTGGTTAAAACGTTTGGCTCTGTTCCAGAATAGTGTTGATACAAATCTTGTCCGCCGGAGGCGCGAGCGTTAGTGAGCCATGGAGCGACGCCCCCGCCGCATGGTCATGCGGCATGGAGGATGAAGGGGGGGCACGGAGTGCGAGCGCAGCGTTTTCCGCACAAAACGCATCGGTAAAGCCGATCGAGCGTCATCAGGAGGTCGCGGAAGCAATGTCTCGCGGAGCGCAGCTTCATGAAGGCGCAAGCAAGCCAGCCGTGGATATTGTTGCCTTTCGCTCGTGTGGAACACGGGTTGCCTTTGCGGCAATGAATATTGCCGCCTGTGCCGGAGCAAAACCTGCCCGCAAGCCGAATGTAGTTTTCACTCTCTTATGGCAGCACTTTGCCGATCGAGCTTCCAAAGTCTAATGCACTGTCCGGTACAACGGATTCCCCAGGTACAGTACTTGTTTCCGGGTTAGCGGCCGCCCAGGCAAACCAGAACGCATAAATCCCAAATTTTTCCACCATGGACGCGCCTTGCAGATTGCCTTGCACACAGCGACCTTGAGCATTCCATACGCTCCGGGTCACGATGTCCTGAATTTGACCGTCTCGCCAGGCAAAAAGAGCAGGGGGCTTGCCGTCCCAAATGCTGCGCATAAAAATACGCGCTACATCAAGCTCCGCATCATATATAGCTACCAAAGGCACCAGACCGGAAAAGAAGTTTACTACTTTTTGCTTGCGCACATAGTTGATATCAATTCCAACAAGATTTTTGTCAATTTCAAGACCAATGATTTGGGTCTTCGGATACATGCGCGTGTCGAGATATTTAAGGGGATACAAAATACGTTCGTCATTATAATAGTTATCTTCAGGAATAAGATAAGAACCGTACGGATCTCGATTGTAATTTCGAAATCCTCCACGCGGTGTCTGCATTACTTTGACGTTTTCTACATCACGATAGACTTCTCGTGCATATTTCCAGCGTGTCCAGTAACACGGCAGAATGTTTAATCCTGTCCCTTTCAACGGACCGTCAAAAGCCATCCCCCATATTTGAGACCACAAACTACCTGTATTACGATCAATTAGGGTGGTATTGCTATTAAAAAGACGCCCATCCGCATCGAAAATAAGATTCTGCTGGTCTGCTCTGGCATAATACACAGCAAGAGAGCCGCTGAGGGGAGAATAGGAAATGCAATATGGTTCCCCCTTAATGACCTCGTTTACCACTTCATGCCAGACTAACACTTTTTGCGGGTAAATATGTACGGCATCGGGCAGAGGGACGATAAAAACAGGGTCATCTGGTTCAAGGCTCATCAGAGCCTCATTCATGGGCAGAATGGTATAAGTATTAATGGAAGGGATATCCCCATGGACGATCCCTGTCTGTGTCAGTTCATCAGGAATATCTTTCAGCTCGGCCAAACTGCGTGGCAACGCGGAGGCAGTTAATGGGTTCAAAAAGACGGCTGTCAGACAGATAGCCACAACAAAAATTTTGGATTGTTTCATCATGCTTGTGAGTCTCATGGCCTAATAAATAGCGCAAAGCCTGTGAGGGAGCAAGTTTGGTGATGACAACAAACGCGCATGGCAGGAGTGGGAGTTGAAAAAAATCAAGCGTGGTGTGAGTAAGTTTTTCTGGATAAAAGTTTACATAATTTACATTATGGGACATTAATAGATTAATTGTTCGCTGTGTCCTGACCCTGTTTTTAGTTTCCTATGAGCTGACTTTCGATGACTACGCCGAACATGATCGCAACCTCTGTCTGAATCCCCCCCTCACTTCATATTTGGCTTGCTCGCACTGATCAACTTTTAGATGCGCCGCCCTCCATCTTTTGGTACAAGAAAAATATGTACATAAATTTGTACAAGAAAGGAGAATTTTACATGACACAGTAACCGTTTGACGCTATTACCTACAGCGAGGCCTGTCAGAATCGGAAACTATGACTATGGCCCGTGTATGCGCCGCTCATGCGCTGGTTATCATCACCCGGCAAAGGCCGATCCGGTCGTCATGCTCTCGCTGACCGATTACAACAGTCTTGCCGAAACCTGTTAGCTGAAAAGTCCGAAAAATGCTTTCCGTCTCCGTGCCGCGCTTGATGCCGTGGCAAAGGGAAACACTAGCCCTCGTGCTTTGTCTCCTGTCCGCATGCTTCTCAATGGCCATCTCGCCGTAGCGCTTTTTACGCGCCATTCGCACCAACAACTCCCGCTTGATGGATTGGTTACACGTTCATCATAGAACGCCCTTTCTTCTTTAAGGAATTATTGTCAGATCAGGTCGAAACCAGTATTCCGTTCATAAAGGTAGTGTAAGGAAAGTTTCGCACATTTGGAAAATGGAGGTGGCTCCTCAAATCGGTTAGAGTTTTGTTGGCAAACGAACCCATCCGAAAAAAAGGAGCCACGTCATGGAGAGTAGCAGGGACTTCGGGAAAAAGGAAGGACGAGTTATCCAGGTCAACGAGGGAGAACTCAAAAAGCATGTGTCGGAAATTGTTCGGGAAAGCGTGGAAGACACCTTGAACAGCCTGCTGGAGGCAGAGGCCGACAGTCTCTGCCAGGCAAGGCGGTATGAGCGGAACGCGGAACGGGCCAGTACCCGGGCAGGGCATTATACGAGGAGTTTGCAGACCACTTCCGGCGAAGTGAAACTGAAGGTCCCCAAGCTTCGCAATCTGCCTTTCGAAACAGCCATTATCGAACGGTACAGGAGGCGGGAAAGCTCTGTGGAAGAGGCCCTGGTCGAAATGTATCTGGCCGGTGTTTCCGTTCGCCGTGTGGAAGATATCACCGAGGCCCTTTGGGGCAGCAGGGTCAGTTCCAGCACCATCAGTGAGCTGAATCAGAAGATTTACAAGAACATCGAAGAATGGAGAAACAGTCCTCTGGAGAGCATGTATCCCTATATGTTTGTGGATGGGATATGGCTCAAGCGGTCATGGGGAGGCGTTGTCCAGTCGGTGTCGGTCCTTGTCGCCATCGGGGTCAACAAGGAAGGGTATCGTGAAATCCTCGGCGTAGCGGAAGGCAGTCGTGAAGATGAGGAAAGCTGGAGGGCCTTTTTTCGCTATTTGAAGCAGCGTGGCCTTCAGCGCATTCGGCTTATTGTCTCGGACAAGAGTACGGGGCTGCTGGACGCCATAGGAGATTTTTTCCCGGAAAGCCGCTGGCAGCGCTGTGTGGTACACTTCTACAGGAATGTGTTGAATGCTGTTCCTGCGGGAAAATCCAAAGCTGTGTCCACCATGCTGAAGGCTATCCACGCACAAGAGGATAAAGAAGCTGCCCAGCAAAAGGCAGAACAGATTTTCGCCAAGCTCAAGGCGCTTCGCCTGGAGAAGGCAGCTCGCATCCTCCAGGCCGGAGCCGGGGAAACGTTCTCTTTCTATGAGTTTCCGTCCAATCACTGGCGTCATATCCGAACCAATAACCCTTTGGAACGACTTAACCGGGAAATTCGACGACGCACAAGAGTGGTGGGGAACTTTCCTGACGGTCAGTCAGCCCTGATGCTGGTCGCGGCCCGTCTGAGATACCTCTCAGGGAAAAAATGGGGACTGGAACGGTATATCAACATGAAAACGTTTACCGAACTCGACTGAGGGAAGAGTCTAACCGATTGAGCCACTTAATTGTGCGAAAAATTCTGGACGTTACCCCGTGTGGCGCTGTTTTACCAGACAAAGCGCATAGCTGGGAACGCCTGTTTTATCAGGATAACTGGTACTGCCGGGGAGCGTCATCCATTCGCTCCTTATCTCCCAGGCTCACAGGACAGAGCCTTCGGCATCATCCTGTCCAGATTTCGCCAGTATCCGGTGCACGCTATATCAAAAAGGGAAAGGTGTCGCTCATGGGTACTCTTGGCAGGGATTGAGGGAATCATGACGGCTGAACAGAGACTTGGCAAGTGACGCGTCACTATCGGCTGTTGCCGTCGTCTCCGTCTGGTTGCACGGAATCCGCCAGAAAATCCCCTACCAGACTGGCCGAGTTTTTCAGTGCGCTGTCCTCAAGGTGAGCATAACGTTGCGTCAGGGAGGGATCCTTGTGCGTCAGCAGCTTCTGTACATGGGAAAGCGGCACGCCATGGGAAACGGCCACGCTGGCAAAGGTGTGCCGCAGCCCGTGCAGGGGGCGGAAATCTGCTGGAAGATTGGCCGCCTTTTTGATGGCGTTGACCTGCTTGTTGATGTCCGTCATGCGGCTCACGCCGTCCCTGCCGGGAAAAACATAGGCGCTGTCGTTGCCGCCGATTTCGGCCAGCAGTTCGCGTACCGGCTGGGTGAGCGGGATACGCTCGTCCCGGCTGCTCTTGGCCCCTTCCTGCTCCTCGCCTTTCAGCGTGATGAAGCCGCGCTCGAAGTCAATATGCGTCCACTTGAGACGAAAGAGTTCGCCGCGCCGCATGCCGGTATAATAGGCCATGAGCATGAATTGCCCTGCCTTGCGGTTGTGCGCGCTGCGGGCGGCCTCAATGAAACGGGCGCGCTCCTCGGCGGTGAGCATTTCGGTTTTGACATTGTTCAGACGCGGCATCTCAAAATGAAGTTGGGCGGGCGACTGCCAGGGGCATAGCCCCTTTTTGACGCCAAAATTGATGATGCGCCGCAGCAGCTCCAGCACATTCTTGACGGTTCCGGCTTTCTTCCCGGCTTTGGCGAGCCTGAGGCGCAGGGCATCCACGTCATGCGTGCTGACTTCATCCGGTGTGCGGCCGGCAAAGTCCTGCAGGTAGTTCTTGTAGCGATTCTCGTCCGTGACAATGCCCTTGAGATCAGGCTTGTTGGTCTTGTATGCCTCCCACAGCCGGGCGATGGTCCAACGCCCGGCAAGGGCCGCTTCCTGCTCGCGCCGGATGCGGCGACGCTCGGCATTGGGCAGACTGACGCCGTTCACACGCTGCTCGTGGATCTTGGCGGCCTTGGCGGCGGTCATACGCTCGGATTCGCGGCCGACCTTTTCCTCAATCTTTTTCCCGTCCAGCCGGTACATGATATAGAAAATCTTGTCCGGCTTGCCGGTGGCGGTATCGTCTCTGGACTTGGCGCGAGGTTTTCCGAGCACATAAAACACGCCGATTTTTTCTGTCTGATGTCGCGCAAGTGAAGACATGGCAAGGACTCCCGATGGATTTCGCCCCTTTCTATTCCCACCATATTCCCACCACGTCAAGCCGAAAAATGCCGAAAAACAGCGAAGTTGACCGTATGCCTGCTTTTATATTAATTGAATAATAAGCAGTAGTTAGTAGAAAAATGAAAGAAATCGAAAACTATTCCCTCTGTGCTCATAACCCGAAGGTCGTAGGTTCAAATCCTGCCCCCGCAACCAAGAAATTCAGGCACTTATGGAATCATAACCATAAGTGCCTTTTCATTTTTCTAACCTATTTCTAACCAGAAGGGGAAAGTGGGAGATAGTGGATGGCGTGGATTGATGCGGACTCACTGGACTTGAAGAGGTTTGCGGCTCGGTATTCCGTATGTAGGAGGAGCATGGTGGGAAAAGGAAAATTTGCTCCCTGTGTTTCAGCTGGCCGGGGATGCCTCAAGGAACGTCCTAACTGCTTTCCTAACCATTTCCCCATTGTAGAGCCTACCCTTCCGGCGTCAAAAAATAGATGGGCGTCAGTGGTAATCTTTGCCATGCTTGATCGCTGAGGCGGGGGATATTATCCGTCCAGAGCTGGACAAGTTTGGCACTATCCACAAGCATGATACGTTTGCTTTCCTGACTGCGGGCATACGCCTCGGCATCCTTGGTGAATCCGCCAGTGCAGAAAAAAATGCCGCTGTCATGCTGACCGATATTTGCCATAAAGGACTTCAGGTCGGGCTCTGTGACGGCTTTTTGCTGTTGCTTGACCTGTACCTTGATGCGCGGTCCCTGCGTACCCAGAGGATCGGTGTAGGCCAGAATATCCACGCCGCCGTCTTTGCCCGGAGGAGCAATCCAGGTCACGTGGTAGCCAATGGCTTTAAGCAGTTCAGCGACAAGCCTCTGGAAGGCATAGGCGTCCATAGCGTGCAGGAAGGTGTCGATTTTTTCCTGTGCTTGTTCCTTCGCTTCCTCATAGGAGACACTGACGCTTTTGTCGCTTTCGTCTTCAAGGTCACTTTCTTCGGCGATGGGCGAATCAAGTCCAGTCTTGCTCTTTTTATGATCCTTGAGCCAGCACTGGTATATCTGTGCGGCTTTCTTGTGGAATTCCAATGGATCTTTATACAGCTTCAGGGCTTTCGCTCCTTCTCCGGTCAGCGTCCATATGCCGTCATTCTTGATGAGCCAGCCCGCGCGTACCGTATCTACAGTGGCAAAGCGCACAATTTTTTCAAAGCGTCGCCCGCTTTCATAGCTGCCCGCCTCATATTCTGTAAGCGTGACGGTAGCAGCCAGCGCCGCCAGGGCATCCCTAGCTTTCATGCCGCCTGGGTACTTTTCAAGAATGCGGAAAAGGGCCTGTATCAGTTCCCCAAGACGCTTATTGGTGATTTGAGCCATGAGCTATTCCCTCGTAAAAGATAACGTGCTTTCCTATGGCAAGAGCGGCAAACCCAGCTCTTTCAAAAACGCATTGTGTTTTTCCGTGGCTGCTTTGATTTGCGCATCCACCTCCAGCATTTTTTTATGAACATCGGCAAGGTCGATTTCCTTTTCCGGCATTGCCGTGCTGACGTATCTGGAAATATTCAGATTGTAGCCGTTTTTGGAAATTTCTTCCATGTCGACACATCTGGAATACCGTTCTTCTTCTGTGCGGAACTGATAGGTATCTACAATTTTTTTTATGTGGTCCGTGGACAGTCTGTTTTGCCGCTTGCCCTTGTCAAATTGCTCGGAGGCATTGATGAAGAGCACGTCATCAGATTTTTTACATTTTTTGAGCACAAGAATGCATACGGGAATGCCCGTGGAATAAAAAAGATTGGCGGGCAGGCCGATAATGGTGTCTATGTTGCCGTCTTCAAGCAGTTTGCGGCGGATGCGTTCCTCCGCACCGCCACGGAACAGTACGCCATGCGGCAGGATAACGGCCATAGTCCCTTCCCGCTTCAGGTAGTGGAAGCCGTGCAGCAAAAAGGCGAAGTCTGCGGCGGATTTCGGAGCCAGCCCATAATTTTTGAAACGCACATCTTCGCCCAGCGCCTCAGCGGGATTCCAGCGGTAACTGAAAGGTGGGTTGGCCACCACGGCATCGAAATAGGGCTTTTTTGCGGGATTGGTTTCGCGCAGCATGTCCCAGTCGTTGGTCAGCGTGTCGCCGTGGAATATCTCAAATTCCGAGTCTTTCACACCATGCAGCAACATGTTCATGCGCGCCAGGTTGTAGGTGGTGACGTTTTTTTCCTGACCGTAGATTTTGCCTATGCCTTGCGCTCCCATGCGCCTCCGTACATTGAGCAAAAGCGAGCCGGAGCCGCAGGCGAAATCAAGCACGCTGGCAAGATGCTTTTTGGGGCCTGTGCTGGGATCCTGGCTGTCCAGCGTCACTATCTCCGATAAAATGCTGGATATTTCATACGGGGTGTAGAATTCGCCGGCTTTTTTGCCGGAGCCTGCCGCGAATTTGTCGATCAGATATTCGTAGGCATCGCCCAGCGTATCGCCCTCACTGGAAAAGTTGGATAAGCCTTCGGCAATTTTCTTGATAATATCGCAAAGTTTTTCATTGCGCTCGGCGTAGCGCTTGCCAAGTTTTTCAGAAGTGAGATTGATTTCTGAAAACAGTCCCTGAAAGGCACTGTCGAACGATTCATTTTCAATATATTTGAAGCCGTCCTGAAGGGTGTTCAGTAATTCCCCATCCTGCGTACGAGCCATTTCGGCAATACTACCCCAGAGATACTCCGGCTTGATGACGTAATGTACGCGACGACGCATAAGCTTTTCAAAGTCCGGCACATCATCCTGATTGGCGGCATACCAGATGCGCAAAGGCGTCACGCCGGGCTGTGTGCTGGCATCGGGGTACTCGTTTCCCAATTCCTTTTTGGCTGCGGCCTCATAATTGTCAGACAGGTAGCGCAAAAAGAGAAAGGCAAGCATATAGTCGCGGAAGTCGTCCGCGTCCATGGCTCCGCGCAGGGTATCGGCAATGCTCCAAAGGACAGCGCCCAGTTGTTTTTGATTTTGTTCGGTCATGGCTGTTCCTTGGAGTTAGAGGTGCTGGCAATTTCTTTGGTGAGTTTGGGAATTTCAAATTGGTAGCGGTTCAGAAATGCCGTGAAAATACTTTTAAAAAGCTCTTTGGTGTCGTCCATCATCTCCCGAGGGGTATAGATGGAGTATTGGCCATGGCTCAAGAGATTGAGGGCGCGCGTATACAGCACTTCGTCATCAACTCCATGAATGCACGATGAAAAATCTTTGTAGCCAAAGAAGACGGCTGTTTTTTCCATAATACTGCGCAACGCATTGAAATGATGCGTGTAGATGTGGTTACTCTCTACAGCATGCTGCAACTCGCTGAGCATGGCTACGTGATGGAAGAAGGGCGCTTCATCCGTTTTTTGCAGGGAGTACTTTTCACCTTGTGCCGTGCGGTAAAAGAAATAAGTGTTATATTTTGTACGTGAGCGCCTGAACTCATTCCACAGGACATTAAAAAACAATCCATGATGGGAAGAAATGATGCACTTTATGGTATTTTCTGGTTTTTTTAGTGTATTGATGAGGTCTGTGGCCACGGCAATGGCGTTATTATCATCAAGAGATGATATGGGGTCATCAATATAGATATATTTCACCCATGCATAGGACTCGTGACCTTCAATGACAAGGGTGCAAATGGCAAGGAAAATACACCAGATAAAGATATTCTCTTCGCCACGAGAAATCTTGATATTTTCTTCTTCGCCACGAGAAAACGAAATCAACCACTGTTCATAGTCAATCTTGAAGTCAAAATTTGCATAGCGTTCGAGATATGAAAAAATTTTTTCTTCCAACGCCAGCTCTTTAAAACCGGAAAAAAATCTGGAGGCGGTGTTAAGACGTAAGTAACGCTCCGTATCGTTTTCAAGATCATTGTCCCAGAAAAAGAGATCCTCGGTATAGGCGTTGAAATAGAGTGTGTCGCTGAAACCGTTTCTTTTTCCGGCATTCTTGAATTCCATGGAAAGACGGGTTTTTCCTGTGCCGTTGTAGGCGAACAGCAATACATAATTTACGTTATTCAGGTCATCCCGCAGGCGCCTCACCAGTTGGGACAGGGATAGAAATTCCCAGATTTTTCGTGAATCACTCATGCCAGAACCTTATCAATGCGTGGAAAAAGCTGCTGCATAAGCCCTTTTTTATGCTCTTTGAGCAGATCAATTTTTTTTGTCTGGGAGGTGATAAGCTCGTCAAGAGATGATAGACAGTCGGCGATGCGTTGCTGTTCATCAAAACTAAGAGGTAGTTTTATAAGACACTGAAGTACACTATCTTTTTTAAGATGTGTTTGGTTTTTGCCATCATCAAAAATCAATAAATTTGGATGACGATTCAATAAAAAACAAAGAAATTTCCCATTAGCACTATGAGGGGTAAGGCAACACACTCGTTGATTCACAGCATACAGATCGTCAGCATTTACATAATAAGTTTTTGCCAACGCCCTACCGTTTGGGAGGTCGCTCAAAACCATTAGAATATCACCACGTTTGGCAATACAGATTGGCACATTAGAATATTTTTTTATAGTCCCATCAGTAGAGATAAAACGAGAATTTACTACAATATATCTTCCATTTTCGACAATATGCGGTTCGTATGCTTTTCCGTTCTCGTAGTTGGCAACTGATACCAGAGGTCTTTCTTTCCATTCTCCAGTATTCCGAAACTTGAAGAAGCGCAAACGCGGCAACGCTTCACCCTCTGCCGGGAAAAGTTGTTTGAGCAGCCCTTTTTTATGGTCTTTGAGCGCGTCGAGCTTATTGGTTTCGGCGGCAATGCGTTCATCAAGAGATGATAGGCAGTCGGCAATGCGTTGTTGTTCACCCAAGGATGAAACGCCTTTGGGGTAAGGAATTGGTAATGATAGTAGATCATCATCATCAATACTTAAGGAACCATGAGCTCGTGCCCCAACAGTTATATACCTTTGTAGCCATTTCCCATGAAAATTTCCTAAAAATAGGTAATTTAGATATGCAGGAACAATACTTTCTGGTTGAATTTTGAAGCAAGTAAATATACTATTAGGTACTGCGGCAATTTCAGACCCTGTATAAAGAGCAATGAAACCTTGAGGATAGCCTTTTGTTGCGCTTTTATTATATGCAAAATCATTATTGCGTATGATAATATAATTTTTATATTGATCTCCAGCAATTTCTTTTCCAAATTTATCAATTTGTGGAATAAGGCCGACTCCTGTCATAATACTCATTAAAGTACACTTTTTATTCCCCACTTTTTCTTTGATAATAGAAGCGATTGCACCAAGCGCTTGGCTGTGCCACTCATCCCGAAACTCAGGAAAGCGCAGGCGCGGAGCCTGGGGACATTTCTTGTCATGCCTTTTGGTCATTATTTCAGCCTTGTTCATACGGACCCAAGTACGAAACGCGCTCTTTCAACGCGCAACATCTGGTAGGGGGTCATAAAGCGCAGGTCGAGCCCGGCGCAGACGTTGGGGATTTTAATTTTTTTGGTTGAGCTGGCGGCCACCTCGTGGGTCACAACCACAAGGTTGTCGGCCAGAGCATGGGCAATCAGGTAGTAGTCCGCCACCTGCAAAAAGGTGTTGATGGCTGTTTGCTCGTAGTTCTGCCCCATAACCCAGGTGCTGACTGTGGCAAAATGGGGCACGACGTGCGCGTCGGTTTTGCGGAACAGGTCCGGGTTTTGCTGGCGCATCCAGATGGTCAGTTCATCTGATCCGGCTTCCAGCTCATCCGCCACCTTGTCGATGCTGCACACCGTGCCTGCCGCATTTTTTTCTGTCAGCCATTCCCAGAAGGCCGGGCAAAAATCCAGACCGTAGTGCAGATTTTTTGCCTGAATGAAAACGTTGGCATCCAGTAGGTAGGTCATGGTGCTACCCCCAGCGCACGCGCCGCGCTGAAAAGTGTATCGCTCTTTTTTACTCCCAGCAGACGGAAAGCGTCGCGGAACAGAGTCTGCCCCTCCAATGTGCTGGCCAACAAGGCCCGCGTAAAGCGCTTGCTGGCGCGTGCGCCCAGAGAGCGATAAAAGTCACCACCGCCGGAGCGCTGACCGCGTGCCTGGGCATGTGCCAGTTCAGTGCGATAAAGTTGCCAAAGCTGGTCTTTGTCAATGAACCCAGCGTCAAACAGGCGGCGCAGGGCCACCAGCGTGCTGACTTTGAACAGACGCGCCAGCCGGGTCATTTCATCCGTCAGTGGCAGATCGGGCCTGTAGGCTTCACGTGTCGCCTGAAGGGGCATTAGAAGTTCAGCGGCAACGGCATTGCACCAGCGCTCTGTGCGTTGCTCGGGCAGGCGGCCTGCTTCGGTATTGGAAATACCACTTTTCCCCAGCCACAGATGGGCGAGTTCGTGTGCCAGCGTAAACATTTGTGCCGCCTTGCTGTCCGCGCCATTGATAAAGATCAGGGGGGCCAGCTCGTCGGCCAGCGCAAAGCCGCGAAATTCTTCCACGCGCAGCGTCCGGTGGGTATTGCTTCCCACAATGCCGCTCGCCATAACCAGCACGCCTGCGTCTTCGACCTTCGCGACAAGTTGGCGCAAGGCATCTTCCCAGCTAGGCAGTTGCTGGCGCTCCGCCAAGATAAGCCCCAGGATGTGGCGCATGGATTCTGCCACAGCCACAGGCTCCCTTGCTATGGTGGCGCTGCCTATGAAGTCCAACTGTGCAAAAGCGTTTATACGGGCATAGTCGCGATACCAATCCTGCCTTTGCTGACAGAGGTACAGCGCATCCAACAGGTCAGGGCTTGGGCGCAAGGAAGCATGCCCAGGCACGGTACGAAAATCGGCGATGGGCAATGTTTCTTGCACGGGGGCAGGTAAAAACAAATACCCAATGGGCACATGCACGGCATGGGCAAATTTTTCCAATTGCGCCAAGGTGGGTTGCGTTTCGCCCGCCTCCCATGCGGCAAGCTTGGGGAAGCGATCTTCCAGCATAAATGCTTCCACACCGGCGCGTTCTCGCGCCCAGGTCAGCAATGCCGGATTTATGGTAACAGCGTTACTCATAGGCTCCCAGCCCCGAAATGTCGCGCCCCTTGGCAAGCTTGTGCAGCAGGGGGATAAGGTCTTCCATCAGGGCCAGTTCTTTTTGTGTGCGGGCCTTCCAGCCCAGGCCCAGAGGTGCCAGCAGCTCGCCGAGTTGCTCACCGTCAAAGATCATGCGCTGCATGACGCTGTCCACAAAAGCTTGCAGAGAGGCCGCTTCAAGACCGTGTTTTGCGGCGATTTCCGCCAGCTCGCGAGCATTTTTTTCGACCTTGAACTGCTTGTATCCTTCACGGATGGCGGCCTCGCTCATCCCCTTGTCAGGGCTCAACGTCTTGATATAGGCGGCAATGTCGTCGCGCTCGTCCACAAATTTGGCGTCAGCCTGGATAAGGCCGATGAGTTCGTCGCGGGTCATGGACTGCTTGCCCGGAACCGCCTGGGTATATCCGGCAATGAGCTTCATAATATAATCATAATCGATCACTGCGGAGGAAAAGAGCACAAACTCAAATTCCAGTTGCTGGATCGCATCATCTGTAGGGTTGGTCTTGCCATCCTTTTTTTCCTGCTGGGCTTTCAGGCGCTGGGCAGTTTCCAGGTACACCCCCTGCAAGCCCTGCAACTGATCGGCAGGAATAATCTTTTCTATGGTTTCAGCGTTTTCCGGGGTGAGATCCGTATATTGGTCAAGCTGGGTTTTCAGGCGCTTGACCTCTTTGAACAGATTGATGAACTGGCAGCGGGCTTCGTCACCCTTCAGATTGTTCACGTCTTCCGGGGCGCATGTCAGACCCTGGGAGTGCATAAAGGCATCCAGCTGCGTGACTGCGCTTTCCAATTTGGCAATGACAGCAGGGGCAGGATCGACAAGCCAGATTTCTCTGGCGGTGTCGGATTTTTCGCCGGAAAACATGGCTATGGCCGCATCAACGGCCTTTTCCTGCTGGCGGAAGTCCAGAATCTTGCCATAGGGCTTGGTGTCGTTCAGTACGCGATTAGTGCGCGAAAATGCCTGAATCAAGCCATGATGTTTGAGATTTTTGTCCACATACAAGGTGTTGAGGAATTTGGAATCAAAACCGGTGAGCAGCATATCCACCACAATGGTGACGTCGATCTTTTGCGCGTGAGGCAAGTCCTCATTGGGATATTGCTGATCCTTGATGCGCTTTTGTATGTCCTGATAGTACAGATCAAATTCATTGATGCTGTGATTTGTGTTGTAGCTGGCATTATAGTCGGCAATAATAGTTTTGAGAGCAGCCTTTTTTTCTTCGGGAGCTTCGGCATTATCGTGCTTTTCCTGTGGCAGGTCTTCCTGAATCTGCTGCACATCCTTGTTGCCTTCCGCAGGTGGGGAAAACACACAGGCGATGTTCAACGGCTCATAATGGCTGTCCGCCGCCGTGCGCTCTGCCTGAATCTCTTTGAAAAGTTGATAATACTCTATCGCGTGAATGATGCCCGATGTGGCAAACAACGCATTGAACTTGCGCTGTGCGGTTGAAGCATTGTGTTTATCCAGTATAGCTTCCACAATAGCACGCTTGCGCATCGACTCGTTGAGCTTGGAGGCGCCTTTGCCCTCTGGTTTGTAGTATTCAACAAGGAAACGCAGCACGTTGCGATCTTCAATGGCATGAGTGATAGTATAGGCGTGTAGCTCACGCTGAAAAATATCCGCTGTAGTTTTATAGTAACCTTGCTCCCCTGTGATTTGCGTATAGGAAGCGTTTTCTGCAAAAATAGGTGTTCCAGTGAAGCCGAACAATTGAGCATTTGGGAAAAAGTCTTTGATAGCTTTGTGGTTATCACCAAACTGAGAACGGTGACACTCGTCAAAAATGAACACCATGCGCTTGTTACGCAGCGGTTTCAGACGCTCCTTGTAGTTGCCGGGATTGCCGGCATCGAGGGCAAGCCCCAGTTTCTGAATGGTGGTGACGATGACCTTGTCGGCGTAATCATCGGAAAGCAGCCGCTGCACCAGCGCAGCCGTGTTGGTGTTAGCCTCGACACAGCCTTCCTGAAAGCGATTGAACTCTTCCCGCGTCTGACGGTCAAGGTCTTTGCGGTCAACCACAAACAGACACTTTTCTATGTCCGGGTTGTCTTTGAGCAAGGTGGACGCCTTAAAGGAAGTCAGCGTTTTGCCGCTGCCTGTGGTGTGCCAGATATAGCCGTTGCCACAGTTTTGGTGAATGCAGTCCACAATGGCCTGGACGGCATATATCTGATAAGGGCGCATAACCATGAGCTTTTGTTCACTGGCCACCAGCACCATATAACGGCTGATCATCTCTGCCAGCGTGCATTTGGCCAGAAAATGGTCTGCAAAACGATCAAGTTGGGTAATTTTTTTGTTGTCGTCTCCGGCAAACTGATAGAGCGGCAAAAAGCGTTCATCCGCATCAAAACTGAAATGGCGGTTGTTATTGTTGGCAAAATACCATGTGTCGCTCATGTTGCTGACAATGAATAATTGCAAAAAACAGAGTAGTGTTTTGCCGTAGCCGTTGCCGGGATCATTTTTGTAGTCAACAATTTGCTGCATTGCCCGGCGCGGGCTGATAGCCAGTGTTTTCAACTCAATCTGCACTACAGGGACGCCATTGATGAGCAATATGACGTCATAGCGGTGGTGGCTGTAATCTGTGTTTATGCGGAGTTGGTTGATAACTTCAAAGGTGTTCTTGCACCAATCCTTGATATTGACCAGTGTGTAGAAGAGCGGTGTGCCGTCGTCGCGTTCAAAGCTGTTGCGTTCGCGCAAAAGCCGGGCGGCGCTGAACACGTCTGGGGTAACAATTTGTTCCAGCAGGCGTGAAAATTCGCCGTCTGTCAGGCGTACCCGGTTCAAAGCTTCAAATTTCTCCCGGAAGTTGGCCTCCAACGAAGCGCGATCGTGAATATCCTGTCGATAAATATATTTAAGATCAGTCAGGTGCTTTATCAGCTCTTGTTCGATTTGTTGCTCTGTCATGAGCTTGCTGCCCCAATTGGAAGATTAGACTGTATCGTGTAATCCGACTTTTCCGTTCACAAGGTGTCCGGTGGGGGGAGTACGGGTATTCACCAAGAATTGACGTGCCCGGATACTATACGAAAAAGCTTGTTCGCACAATGTGACCTCTTGGGCCGAACAGGGGCCAAAGGCTCTCACCTCCCCATGCCAGGACTACGGGAACGGGGTAGCACCATCTTCACAATTCATCATCCGGTATATCAGAAGTAATGAAGCTGGAGCGTTGTTCGCGTTTCGGAGGCGGTGGGGGTGTGTCTTGCTTCTTTACCTTTCGTCCTTCCCGCTGCCGTCTGGCTTCGGTCAGGTATTTGGTCAGGGTTTGGGCCTTCACCTCAATTCCTTTTTCATGCAGTTTTTCGACAATCTCCTGTGTGTCGAAGCCGCGCTTCTTCATGCGCTCCAGTGTTGGGGCAAGGATGAACACGGCTTCCTTCACGGACATGGTTCGATTACCGTCCAATGTGACGGAAGCGGGTTTGAGAGCGGCAAACTCCTGTCTGATTTCCTTCAACTGAGTCGCGGTAATGGTCATGGCGTGTTCTCCTGTGTTTCGCCGGGGTATCTCCCCGGATTGGCGTTTTGTCTTTCCGGTCGAGCGGGACGGTCGCCCACGCTTCACAAAGTGAAGCATAGTGGCTATATCTTCGGCCTGTGCGAAGATTTCCCTCCGACGCCTTACCTCATTCTCATGCCACGGGCGGAGCGCGCCTGCCGGCGCTCCCTGTCCCGCGCTTCCTGCTCCTGCCGCTGCCGTTCCTCTTCCAGCTGACGTTGGAGCTGTTCGGTGCGCTTGCGCTCCACGAACTCGATATGGAGCGGCCGGATTTCCGGCAGACGCAGAAATTCCTGATAGCCTGCCATGATTCTCTTTATTTTCTTCAACTGATTCTCCAGCTCCTCTTTTTCCTCATGGCTTTGTTTTCTGTGGGCCGTGTATCCCGCTTCAAGCCGCGTCAGTTTTCCGCGAAGGGTATCCACTTCCCGTTGCAGGATTTCCTTCTCCGTCTGGACAAGGTGTTTGACGGCAAGCGCCTTTTTCAGTTCTTCAATGAGGGAAGAGGCTTTTTTCAGCACGGACGGATAATTGAGAAAAGAGGCTTTCGGTAGTTCGGTCTCCTCCCGAAGCACCTTTTCCGCTTCCTCAGCCTGCCGCTCATACTCTTCAATGCTCTTTCTCAACTCTTCCTCACGCTGTTCCAATGCGTTGATAAGCTGCCGTGAATTTCGGGAAGTCTCTTCGGATTCCTGAATCAATTTTTCCAAAGCTTCCTGTTGCTGCTTGAACTCGCGGGTATCCAGATGCCTTTTCGCGGAACCGGGTGTCTGTTCCACGCCGCGTTCAATGACG
Source organism: uncultured Mailhella sp. (assembly GCA_910579055.1). Classification (GTDB taxonomy): domain Bacteria; phylum Desulfobacterota; class Desulfovibrionia; order Desulfovibrionales; family Desulfovibrionaceae; genus Mailhella. Next base: position 45,416 of record CAJTSU010000008.1, read on the forward strand.
AAGCCCCGGCTTTGCAGATGGGCGGGAAGCCCGGCTTGCAGTTTCCGCAGACTCTGACGGGTATAGATTTTGTTGGCGTTGAGCCTCCCGTCCGGCGTCACCGGCACGTGAAGGAAGTGCATGTGCGGCGTCTTTTCATCCATGTGAACCATTGCGGAAATGACATTCTCCGCGCCCACAAACTCCGTGAGAAAGGCTTTGCTCTCCTCAAAGAAACGCCTTGTTTCCTCCGGCGTGAGACCATCAAAAAACGCCTTGTCCGAGGTGACGATAAGCCCGCACATGCGCACGGCGTCCTTTCTCACGGCCTTGACCAGCAGGAGATCGTCAATGCGGTTCTGAATGGCCTCGGCATAGTTCGATGAGGCGACTTCGTGCAGCTCGTAGTTCGCCGCGCTCCTGTCGTAGTCAATATCGGGGTTGCTGTGGCTCTCCCGTTCCCGCCGGTTGTGGCTCTGGATGCCGCGTATGGCTTCCTTTTTGAATTTGTCCATGTGGAGTACGAGATAGGACATAGCTCCCGCTCCTGAAACTTTATGTTTTCGACTGTCCCAAGTGTCCCAAGCGTCCCATCCCTTTTCTTTTCAATAGGTTGTGTGTGGGGCACATGATAAATATCATAGGTAATCCCCCGGCTATGCCGGGGGACTAGTGGTCAGTCAAGGTTGAAAAGTCGAAGATACGACATATCTTCTTCCATAGCATGGAGGAAACTATGCCTAAATTATATAAAGTAACCCTTACGCAAGAGGAACGTGCTGAACTTGAAAAAATTACTACAAGTGGATGTCATAGCACCCAGAAAGTTCTCAACGCGTTGATTCTATTGGGGGTGGATGAGGGAGAGTTCCAAACATCCAAAAAAACTACGACGCAGCTTTCCGAAAACTTGCCTATCAGCACAAGAAAAGTGGATCGGGTTAAACGACGGTTCGTTGAACATGGGCTTGATGTGGCTCTTAATAAACGTAAGGCGGATCGCCAGAGGTTCAGAAAA
>CAJTSU010000009.1:0-1983 GCA_910579055.1 uncultured Mailhella sp.
CTCCGGCTTCAGGCGTGAAACCTGCGGGTCAGAACATAGGGTCTGCTGGCAGATAGTTTCAATCACAAAACGCTCTAAAATGGCACTCGGCGCAAGCAAGCCGGCCGCAGGTACATGCGGCCTTATCTCTGCCGCCGCCATTCGCAAGGCTCCTTCGTCGCCTGACGACTGCCCACGTCAGCACAGCGCCATCAGCATGGTTCCGCAACAGCGCCTTTCTCCTTGTGTTAACACGCCCTACCCGCGTGCGGCCGTACTGTCTGCAAGACCACGCAACAGAATAATTTCCGCCGCATAGCCCGGAAGCTCGTTGGGCGTTTCCAAAATAAACGGCAGGCCGCGCAAAGCCGGATGCACAACAATCCGCGTCATGGCTTCCAGTCCGATACTCCCCTTGCCTATGACCTCGTGCCTGTCTTTGCGGCTGCCAAAAGGATTTTTGCTGTCATTAAGGTGGACAGCCTTCAGCCTGCCCAGCCCGATCACCGTATCAAACTCGGACAGCACGCCATCAAGATCCTGCACAATATCGTATCCGGCATCATACACATGGCAGGTATCAAGGCAGACGCCCAGTTTTTCCGATTGGCAAACCATACCGAGGATATCTCGCAATTCCTCGAAACGTCCCCCCACTTCACTGCCTTTGCCGGCCATGGTTTCCAGAAGCACGGTGGTAGCGTGCGCAGAGTCAAGCAGCTCGTTCAGCAATTCCGCGATCAGCTCGACACCTCGGGAAATGCCCTGCCCCACATGACTGCCGGGATGAATGTTATACAGATTTCCCGGCAGGTATTCCATGCGCCTCAAATCTTCACGCATGACTTCCCGCGCGAATTCGCGCACACGCCCTTCCGCTCCGCAGGCATTCAACGTATAGGGTGCGTGGGCCACGATGCGCGTAAATCCGGAATCCTTCAGCAAACGGGCAAGTGCCGCCGCATCGGCCTCATCCAAATCTTTAATTGCGCCGCCACGCGGATTACGGGTAAAAAATTGAAAGGTATCAGCCTGGATACTCTGAGCCGCCTTTCCCATATGCAGAAAACCTTTGGATGAGGAAAGATGACAACCGATATGCAACATGCGCTCTCCCTCAAAGCAGGATAAACATACCTTACTCAAGCTGCAAAGAAGCGTTTTTTGTACCTTCCGCCCGGCGGAGTCGCTGCCGGTGGATAACCTGGCCAACTAAAAACGCCCCTCTAAGGGGCGTTTTTAGTTGGCTGACAAGAACCGCTTCACTAACTGACTTCAGCGGCCGGCGGTGGAAATTCTGCCCAACGCCCGTCGCATGGCGAACTGGGCGCGCGCGATGTCCGTTTCCGGATGCGGAGTTTCCAAACGAGCCTTTGCTCGCTCATAAGCCTGCTGAGCACGATCCACATCAATCTCGTCTGCAAGTTCAGCGGCTTCGGCAAGTATTGTAACCTTATTGTCGGCCACTTCGGCAAATCCGCCGGATACAAAGGCATGGTGCGTCTGCGCACCCTGCTTGTAATACATGCCGCCGATGGACAGTGCCGCCAGGAGCGAAATATGACCGGCCAGAACGCCGAACTCGCCATCCACGCCGGGAGCGCCGACATAATCCACATCGGCCTGCAGGACGACCTTGTCAGGAGTGACTATTTCAAGGCGAAGCCCTTCCATGGCTGCCTCCTAGAGCAGTATTAACTTTGAAATCATACATGGCCAGAACACTATGTTCTGACACGCAGGTTTCACGCCTCCGCCGGAGCTGACGCAAGTGAATCACGGCTGCTCCGGCGTCTCGCGAAGGTTGAAATGCTCTAGCCTTCCTGGCGCTTGTTATATTTTTCAATGGCCTGATCGATACCGCCCACCATGAACACGTCCGATTCGGAAAGGTAGTCGTATTCACCGCTGAGCAGGCCTTTAAAGCCCTTGATGGTATCTTCAAGCTTCACATAAACGCCGGGCGCGCCGGTAAACACTTCCGCCACATGGAACGGCTGGGAC
>CAJTSU010000009.1:2017-43628 GCA_910579055.1 uncultured Mailhella sp.
CTTGTCTTCATCCGACAGTTCATCCATGCCGAGAATGGCAATGATGTCCTGCAAGTCCTTGTATTTCTGCAATACCTGCTGCACCTGACGAGCCACAGAGTAATGTTCCACACCCACAACATTGGGGTCGAGGATACGGGAAGTGGAGTCAAGCGGGTCCACGGCAGGGTAGATGCCCAATTCGGAAATGGCGCGCGAAAGCACCAGCGTTCCGTCAAGGTGGGCAAAGGTCGTGGCGGGCGCGGGGTCGGTCAAGTCGTCAGCGGGCACATATACGGCCTGCACGGAAGTGATGGAACCCGCCTGCGTGGAGGTGATACGTTCCTGCAGGGAACCGAGGTCTGTGCCGAGCGTAGGCTGATACCCCACGGCGGAAGGCATACGGCCCAGCAATGCAGACACTTCCGACCCGGCCTGAGTAAAGCGGAAAATATTGTCAATGAAGAGAAGCACGTCCTGGTGTTCCTCATCACGGAAATATTCCGCACAGGCCAGCGCGGTCAAAGCCACACGGGCACGCGCTCCGGGGGGCTCGTTCATCTGCCCGTACACAAGCACGGCCCGCTCCAGAACCCCGGCATCCTTCAATTCATGGTAAAGGTCGTTGCCTTCACGAGTGCGCTCGCCTACGCCCGCAAACACGGAGTTGCCGCCGTGCTGCTTGGCGATGTTGTTGATCATTTCCATGAGCACAACAGTTTTGCCCACGCCGGCACCGCCAAAGAGGCCGATTTTGCCCCCCTTGGGGAAGGGAATAAGCAAATCCACGACCTTGATGCCGGTTTCCAGCAACTCAACATCCGTATTCTGATCCGTGAAGGACGGAGCGGGGCGGTGAATGGGAAGGTGCTTGTCGGTGTCAATGGGGCCAAGGCCGTCCACGGGCTGCCCGACAACATTCAGAATACGGCCAATGGCGGCCTTGCCCACCGGGGCCATGATCGGCGCTCCGGTGTCAACCGCTTCCATGCCGCGTACAAGACCGTCCGTGGCGTCCATGGCGATGGTGCGCACAACATTGTTACCCAGGTGCTGGGCTACTTCACACACCAGCTCGGGCGCGTTTGGATTATTGACGTTTTTGATCACAAGGGCGTTGAAGATGTTGGGGAGCTTCCCGTCCGGGAAGGCCACGTCCACAACAGCGCCAATGACCTGTACAATTTGGCCTGTGTTAGCTGTCATGCCTTAATGCTCCTACTACTGGCTTTGCAGCGCATTGGCGCCGCCGACGATATCCATGAGGTCGTTAGTGATCGAAGCCTGGCGCGTTTTGTTGTACAGAAGCGTCAAAGATTCAATCAGTTCGTCACAGTTGCGCGTCGCGTTGTCCATGGCGGCCATGCGCGCGGCGTTTTCACTGGCGGAAGTGTCCAGCAGACCGCGATAAATCTGCACATTGACATAACGCGGCAGAAGTTCGGACAGCAGGACTTCGACCTTGGGCTCGTATACATACACCGTTGCGCCGGAGGCATCCTCCTCGTTCTGCGCAGCCGCGGGAACGACGGGAAGCAGCGGCATGGCGGTAGCCACCTGACGGGACATGCTCACGAATTCGCTGTACACCAGATGCACTTCGTCGGCTTCGCCGGAACTATACATCTGAGAAATGCGATTGCCCAGATGGGCTGCCAGTTGAAAGTTGAAACTGCCCATGACATCGGGAAAGGCGTCCAGAAGTTCCCAGGAGGATTTGCGCACCGCATCGCGGGCCTTGCGTCCCACACACAGAAACTTGACCGTCTTGCCTTCGGCCTCGCGGGCTTTCGCCAGCTGCTGAGCGGCAGTAATAAGGTTGACATTGAAGCCACCGCACAAGCCGCGATCGGAAGAAACCAGCAGGATCACCGCAATCTTCGGCTTGTCGTGGACCTGAAGCAGCGGGTGGGCCGCTCCATCTGTTCTTGCCGCAAGATCCCCCAGCATTTGCCCGAACTTCTCGGCATAGGGCCGGAACCGTTCAATGCGCGACTGCGCACCACGCAGCTTGGACGAAGCCACCATGCCCATGGCCCTGGTGATTTGCTTCGTTTTGCCCACACCGGCAATCTGGAGTTTTACATCTTTCAGCGAAGGCATGAATTACTCCTGCGCCTGGAAGGATGCCTTGAACTCTTCAATGGCGGCATTGAGCCGCGCTTCCAAATCGTCGTCCAGCTTCTTGCGCTCGCGGATATCCTGGAGGATATCAGGTTTGGCGCTGCGAAGCATTTCCAGCAGCCCCCTTTCAAAGGGAAGAACCTTGCTCACTTCGATATTGTCGAGGTGACCGCGTGTGGCGGCGAAGATTGACGCCACCTGTTCTTCGGTCGGCATGGGCTGGTACTGGGGCTGCTTCAGCAATTCGGTCATGCGTGCGCCGCGGGCCAAAGTAGCCTGGGTCGCCTTGTCCAGATCGGAACCGAATTGGGCAAAAGCGGCCATTTCACGATACTGGGCAAGATCGAGGCGCAAGGTGCCCGCTACCTGTTTCATTGCCTTGATCTGAGCCGCGCCGCCCACGCGGGACACGGAAATGCCCACGTTGATGGCCGGGCGGATACCGGCGTTGAACAGGTTGGATTCAAGGAAGACCTGACCATCGGTGATGGAAATCACGTTGGTCGGAATATACGCGGAAACGTCGCCGGCCTGCGTTTCAATAACGGGCAAAGCCGTCAGAGACCCTGCGCCCAGCTCGTCGCTCAGCTTGGCCGCGCGTTCGAGCAGGCGGGAGTGCAGGTAGAACACGTCGCCGGGGAAGGCTTCACGTCCCGGAGGACGACGGAGCAGCAGGGACATCTGGCGATACGCCACAGCCTGTTTGGAAAGGTCGTCGTAAATGATGAGCGCGTGCCTGCCGCTGTCACGGTAGTACTCCGCCATTGTGCAACCGGCGTAGGCTGCAATATATTGCAGAGGCGCGGGTTCGGAAGCCGAGGCTGAGATAATGGTGGTGTATTCCATCGCCCCGTATTTACGCAGGGTTTCCGCCACAAGAGCCACCGTGGACTTCTTCTGGCCAATGGCCACATAGAAGCAATGCACGTCGGTATTTTTCTGGGCGAGAATGGCGTCCACGCACACGGCGGTCTTGCCGACCTGACGGTCACCGATAATCAGTTCGCGCTGACCGCGTCCGATAGGCGTAATAGCGTCAATGGCCTTGATGCCGGTCACCATGGGCTCGTGTACGCTCTTGCGGGACATGAGCCCCGGAGCCTTGAGCTCCACCGGGCGGCTTTCGTCTGTTTCAACGGGGCCCATGCCGTCCAGCGGCTGCCCCAGGGGGTTCAGCACGCGACCGACCACAGCCTCGCCGACGGGCACGGAGAAAATCTTCCCGGTACGCTTGACCGGATCCCCTTCCTTGATGCCGGTATCATCGCCCAAAAGCGCGACACCGACATTGTCTTCTTCGAGGTTGAGCACCATGCCCATGACTCCGCCGGGAAACTCGAGCAGTTCCATGGACATGGCGTTATTGACCCCATACACGCGGGCAATGCCGTCCCCCACGTACAGTACGGTGCCAGTCTCGCTCATTTCCACGCGCTGGTCGTAGTTGCGGATTTGATCCTCGATGATCTTTCCGATCTCTTCAGCCTTGATGTGCATGGCTTACTCACCCCTCTTGATGGATTCCCTGAGGTTATCGAGCTGCGCGCGCAGGCTCGCGTCCAGAACGGTATCTCCCATTTTGAGCACAAGGCCGCCCAAAATGGCGGGATCTGCCGCCCAGGCAAGTTCGAGCTTGCGCCCTGTTTGTGATTCCAGCCGCGCTTTGATCTCTGCTTTGCGTTTGGCGTCGAGTTCGACCGCCGTGGTCAGCACACCGCGGCAAATACCTTTGGCCTTATCGAGCAAAGCGCTGTAATCCGCCGCAATGGCGGACAACAGCGGCAGACGGTCCTTGTCCGCCAGCAGTTCACAAAAACGCCGCTCCATCGTGCCGCCCCCGGCCTTTTCGAGCAGGGCCAGCACAACGTTCTTTTTCTCTTCCACACTGAGCACGGGGTTGCGAAAGGCGTCCGCAAGCGTGCGGGACTCCTCCACCGCTTCACCCAGAGCATTCAACGTAGCGGCATAGCGCTCCATTTCCTTTTCACCGGCTTCTCTGCCGAGAGCAAAAAGTGCGGAAGCATAACGCCGGGACACGACATTGCCAATCACTGGAGCACCACCTTGGTCAGCGATTTGTCAATGAGCTTCTGATGCTCGGCTGCATCGAGCTTTTTCATCAGCCCCTGTTCCATGGCCCTGACAATTTCATCGGCCAGACCGGCGCGGATGGCGTCGAACTCGGACTTCCCCTCCTGTTCGGCGCTGCGGCGGGCCTGTTCAAGAATCTGAGCGGCCTGCTTTTCCGCGTCAGCCAAAATGGCGGCCTTCAGTCTTTCAGCCTGGGCCTTGCCTTCAGCAAGCAAGTTTTCGCATTCCTGTTCCACGCCCGCGACACGCCGCTCCACATCGGCCAGATGCTCCGCGGCTTCCTTTTTCAGGCGTTCCAGTTCAGCCGATTCATGAGCGATAGCCTCACGGTGCCCGATGAAAAACTTTTTGATGAGCGCACCGGCGGCATACCAAATAATGCCGATAAAGATGATGACGTTCAGCACACGCAACGCAAAGTTGTCCCAGGCCAGAACGTGTTCGTCCGCCGCCATGGCGTGACCCGAGGCGGCAAGCACCGCCATGAAAGCGGCCAGAGATAGCACCAGTTTTCGCACGCTGTTCTCCTTACGAATGAGCCGGGTCACACGCCGAGCACCTTACCGATGGCGCTTTCAGCATAAGCGGCCACCCTGCCTTCCAGTTCCCGCCGGGCGGCGGCGCTTTCTTCACGCATACGCTCCGTGGCGTTCTGCCGGATTGTACGGGCCTCCGCTCCGACGGCCTCCAGATGTTTCTGAGCCTCCCGTTCACCGGCCTTTTTGGCCGCATCACGGGAAGACGCCATCTGAGCGCGGGCCTGAACAAGCCGCGCTTCATAGCTTTCCAGCTTGCGCGCGGCAATGTCTTTCATGCTGCCTGCGTCCCCGGCAAGCGCCGCGTTATGGGCGCGGCGGCGGGCCAGTACTTCCCGGATGGGGCGAATGATCAGCACATTCAGAATAAACAGCGTGATGAGAAAGTTCACCACCTGAAAAACAAGAGTTATGTCAATACTGATCACGTCTGAGCATCCTCCGCGCAAAAGTTGCGTTCTTCACGGGCATCCGCACTTTTGCGTACTCCCGCACCTGTAACCGTCCGGCTCGTTAGAAACTACATATTTTGCGGCGCAATGTCAAAGCTCTCCTGCAAAAAACCGGGCTACCTTCACAAACTTGTTATCCCGCGCTTCCAGAGGATTATGATGTTATGAGCACTGCGCAACATGAAATGTTGCGGAGTGCGAGCCGCCAGACGCAAGCCGGGCGCGGTGGCATGGCCGGGGTCTCCCGCTGAAGCCACGCTTTCGGCGAAACGATACGCTCCGCGCAGCGCTGTCAACACGATTCTATGACAGAGCCAACCGAAAATGCTCTGACGCAGCCCATATGCTTTGCAGAACACCTGAAGGCTGCTGACCTTATCAGCAGCCCGAGAATGTTAACAAAGTCAACGCAAGCGGAAATCAGGAGCAGGCCGCAGCTTGGCCGTGCCGTTAACCGGCCGGAGGCTGCCCGGAAAGGAATTCATTTCAGAGCAGTTTGACATTGAAATTATACATGACATTCAGCCATTTCCCGCACAGCCCCGCGTAAAGCCGGAGCGAGCCTCGCTTTCCTGACGGAGCCGCCGGGAAGAACCTGCCTTTAATGTTTCCCGCCCCTTCCCTTCTGCTATTTTCTCTTTACCTCACTCGGCGAGTTTCGCCTTAAGGAGTTCAAGGGCTTCATCAATGCCGGCCGGATTGCTTCCTCCGGACTGAGCCATATCCGGGCGTCCGCCGCCGGAACCGCCCACCGGGGCGGAAATGGCCTTGATCAGATCCGGCGCGGTAAAACGGGTATGCAGATCCTTGGAGACGTACAGGATAAGCTGCGCTTTGCCGTTATCTTCAGCAGCCAGGCAGGCCACGCCCGAAGGCAGTTTGGAGCGCACGTCGTCCATGACTTCGCGCAGGGCCTTCATGCCCATGTTCCCCACTTTCGCGGCCAGCAGCCTTACGCCGCCCACTTCAACCACAGCGTCCATGACATTGCCGGAACCGCCGGATTGGGTCTGCGCCTTTTCCAGCTCCTTGCGCAGGGTCTTGACTTCTTTCTGAAGGGCATCCACGCGGGCAGGCAGCTCGCCGGGACGGGCCTTGAGCCGGGCCGCAAGTTCCGCAAGTTCCTGCCGCTGCTCCTGGAGCAGCTTCAGGCTATTCCAGCCCGCAGCAGCTTCAATGCGGCGGACCCCGGCGGCTACGCCGGACTCGGAAAGAATAACAAACGCGCCCGCCTGTCCGGTACGGGACAGATGCGTGCCGCCGCACAGTTCCACGGAAGCCGGGTCACTTCCTGCCTCCCCCACGGAAACCACGCGCACTATGTCGCCGTATTTTTCATCGAACAGGGCCATGGCGCCGGAGCCCACAGCCTCATCATGCGCCATTTCTTTGGTGGAAACAGGGTAATCCGCCAGAATGAGGCGGTTCACCTCCGCCTCGATGGCGGCCAGTTCATCCGGCTTCACCGCCGCAATATGGGAGAAGTCAAAACGCAGACGATCCGGCGCGACCAGCGAACCGGCCTGGTGCACATGCGTGCCCAGTACCTTGCGCAACGCGGCGTGCAGCAGATGCGTGGACGTATGGTTGCGGGCGGAGGCCATGCGCGCGCCCTCCTGCACTGTCAGTTTTACTTCCTGATCGGGCAGGATTTCACCTTCCTTCACTTCCACATGATGGGCGATAATCTTTTGCAGAGGCTTGATGGTATCGATCACTTCGGCCTTGCCACCGGGGAATTCCAGCAGCCCGGTATCGCCGCTCTGGCCGCCGGATGCGCCGTAGAACGGCGTGCGCGCGGTGATCACATAGCCTCTGGAGGCAGCCGGAAGAACATCTACCGGCAGTGCTTCTTCATCCAGCAGGGCCACAATACGGCTCTCGCCGCACAGCGAATCATACCCGAAGAACTCGGACTGCACGCCTTCATCCTGAAGCGCCTGGAAGCGGGCCGGCACGTCGCTGCCGCTTTTATCCTTGCGGGCCGCGCGGGCACGCGCCTTCTGTTCCTTCATGTGGCCGATGAAACCCTCGGTATCCACAGAGAAGCCGCGCTTGACAGCCGCGTCCTCCACGATGTCAAGGGGGAAGCCGTAGGTGTCATAAAGCCGGAACGCCACTTCGCCGGAAAGCACCCTGTCGCCCGTTTTTTCCAGCGCGACCAGCTCCTCTTCCAGCAAGGCCAGGCCCTTGTCCAGAGTCAGGCGGAAACGATCCTCTTCCTCGTGCACCACACGCTCAAGAAATTCGGCATTGCCCTTCAGTTCGGGATAAGCGTCGCCCATCAGATCCACAACCTTGGACACGGACTTGTACATGAACGCTTCGTGCAGGCCCATGAGGGTGCCGAAGCGCAATGCGCGGCGGATGAGACGGCGCAGTACATAGCCCCGCCCTTCATTTGAGGGCAAAATGCCTTCGGAAATAAGAAAGGCCGCGGCACGGCTGTGGTCTGCAATGACGCGCAGGGCAGTATCCACATCATTGGTGTCCGGCGCGCTGTGGCTGTAGCTTACGCCCGCGATGGAAGCGGTATATTCGATAAGCTCAAGGAACAGATCACAATCAAAGTTGGAGCGTTTGCCCTGACACACAGCGGCCACGCGCTCCAGCCCCATGCCGGTGTCAATGTTGGGATGTTCCAGCGGCACACGGCGGCCGTCCGGCAGTTGATCGAACTGGGTGAACACCAGGTTCCAGATTTCCAGAAAACGGTCGCAATCACACTTGCCGATACCGCAATCCGGGCCGCAGGCCATGTCTTCGCCCTGATCGATGTAAATTTCCGAACAGGGGCCGCAAGGGCCGGTGTCCCCCATGGTCCAGAAATTATCCTTCTCTCCCATGCGGGTGATGCGATCCGGGGTCAGACCGGCGATCTTCTGCCACAACGCAAACGCTTCATCGTCCTCGCGAAACACGGTGACATAAAGCTTTTCCCTCGGCAGACCAAGTTCCTCGGTGACAAACTGCCAGGCCCAGCGAATGGCGTCTTCCTTAAAATAGTCGCCAAACGAAAAGTTCCCCAGCATTTCAAAAAAGGTGTGGTGGCGCGCCGTACGGCCCACATTTTCCAGGTCATTGTGCTTGCCGCTCACGCGCAGACACTTCTGGGCCGTGGCAGCGCGCTTGTACGAGCGGATTTCCTGCCCGAGAAAGCACTTCTTGAACTGCACCATGCCCGCATTGGTGAACAACAGGGTGGGGTCCTCGCGCGGCACAAGAGAAGAGGAAGCCACCACAGCGTGGCCATGTTTATTGAAGAAATCCAGATACTTCTGACGAATTTCCTGAGCGGTGAACATATGCCTCCCCAAAAGAAAAGCGTCCCGGACAAGGCCGGGACGCCGGTTGAACAGCGTTACATATCGAAATCTTCTTCGCTTGTGCCTTCACCAGGCATGCCGTCTATATCGTCGGAAACCCCGGCGGCTCCCCCCTGCCCGGCGGCAACGCCCAGATGTTCGATAAGCTTGCGCTCGATTTCATCACGCAGTGTGCGGTTTTCCTCCAGCATGGCGCGTACGTTTTCGCGGCCCTGGCCGAGCTTTTCCGCCCCGTAGGCAAACCAGGCCCCGCTCTTGTCCACGATGCCCGCTTCCACCGCCATATCCAGCACTTCGCCGGAGCGGGAAATGCCCATGCCCCACACAATATCAAACTTTGCTTCACGGAAAGGCGGAGCCATCTTGTTCTTGACCACTTTGACGCGGGTAAGGGAACCGTAGGCTTCGTCCTTGTCCTTCAGGGTCTGGATGCGGCGGATGTCCATGCGCACGGAGCTGTAGAATTTCAGCGCATTGCCGCCTGTGGTGGTTTCCGGACTGCCATAGCCCATCTGACCGATTTTCATGCGTATCTGGTTGATGAAAATAACCGAGGTGCGGGACTTGTGAATGGTGCCGGTGAGCTTGCGCATGGCATGGCTCATAAGGCGGGCATGGCCGCCCACCTGGCTTTCCCCCATGACGCCTTCAAGTTCCGCCTGGGGAATAAGCGCAGCCACAGAGTCGATGACCACCAGATCCACCGCGTTGGAACGCACCAGCATGTCGGCGATGTCCAGCGCCTGCTCGCCGTGGTCAGGCTGGGAAATGAGCAATTCATCGATCTTCACGCCCAGGCGGGCGGCATAGTTGGTGTCCAGCGCATGTTCTGCGTCCACAAAAGCTGCCGTCCCCCCCATCTTCTGACATTCGGCGATGATATGCAGAGTCAGCGTGGTTTTGCCCGAAGACTCGGGGCCATAAATTTCCGTCACACGGCCACGCGGGATGCCGCCGATACCGAGGGCGAGATCCAGCCCGATGGAACCGGTGGGAATGACCGGAACACGAACATGGGCGTCGTCGGAAAGCTTCATGACGGCGCCCTGTCCATATTTGCGTTCTATGGTGGACAAAGCGGTACGGAGCGCCTCTTTGCGGGCGTCCTCCGTGGATGCTGCGGAAACAGAGGCCTTTTTCGCCATGAAATCACTCCTGAAAATTAAGATGGATTATTGTAGCAAAAGGCCGGAAGAGGGGCAAGAAAAAGCATACCAGCCCAGCAAGTCCCATTATGACAAAACAGGGCAGGTTTTTAAGATGACTCTGTCATAAAACCGTGTTGACAGCGTTGCGCGGAGCGTATGGTTTTGCTCCGGCACAGGCGGCCGTATTCATTGCCGCCAAGAGAGCCCATGTTCCACACGCGCCAGACTGATGGCAAACCCCGCTTCGCGGCGTTTGCGCCGTCCAGGCCGCAATGCGGCTTGACGGAAACGCACGAACATCGCTCGCTTTACGGCGCGGCCAAGCCGCGGCCTGTTCGCAATTTTCGGGGCTTGGGATACTGCTTTTTCACACGTCGGCAAATATAATGGTAACTGCTTATATTTAATACATATCTATGCTTTACAAGCATAGATATGTTTGCTATCCCCCGTCACAGGATTAAGGAACCGCTGATTTATTCGTAGAATAAATCAGCTCCTTTCCCAAAGAGGCAAAAGCCTCTTTGGGAAAGGCACGTCAAGTCGTTCATTTAACGGGAAAAGTAAATTTTCCCTATTCACGACTTGCGGGCGGTCTTGCTCTGCAAGACCGCGGGAAACGCTTTAACCAGCGTTTCCTTAAAGGCGCCTGAAGCTGGATTGACCGCGTCGCCACAGACCCGGAGGAGGCACTATGGAGCTGCGCGTTCTTCGCTATTTTTTGGCCGTGGCCCGGGAGGAAACCATCTCCAGGGCGGCGGAAGCCCTGCATGTCACCCAGCCCACGCTCTCCCGACAAATGATGGATCTCGAAGAAGAACTTGGGAAAACGCTGTTCCTGCGCGGGAAAAGGAGGATTTCACTGACCGAGGAAGGCATGTTCCTTCGCAAGCGAGCGCAGGAGATTGTCGACCTGGTGGAAAAGACGGAGTCCGCGTTCAGCGATGCGGAAAAGGAGATCCGCGGGGAAGTCTGGATTGGCGGGGGCGAAACTGACGTCATGCGGTTGATTGCCCGCGCCGCGCATGAGCTTCAGGTGTCGCATCCCCATATTTCCTTTCATCTGTTCAGCGGAAATGCGGAAGATGTCGCGGAGCGGCTGGACAGAGGGCTTGTGGATTTCGGCATTTTTGTGGAACCGGCAGATCTGTCGAAGTATGATTTCATCAAACTGCCCGTAACCGACATATGGGGCGTATTGATGCGCAAGGACAGTCCTCTGGCGGAAAAACAGGCAATACGACCTGAAGATTTGCTTGGGCTGCCGCTTCTCTGCTCCCGACAGCCCATGGTCAGAAATGAACTTTCCGGCTGGATGGGAACCAACAGGGAGAAGCTGCATATCGTAACGACGTATAATCTTCTGTATAACGCTTCTTTGATGGTGGAAGAGGGGATGGGATACGCCCTGTGCCTGGATAAGATTATCAGAACATCCGGGGAAGGGCCGCTTTGCTTCAGGCCATTGGAACCCAGGCTGGAGGTGGGCCTGGATATTGTCTGGAAAAAGTACCAGGTTTTTTCAAGGGCCGCTGCGAAATTTCTGGAGCACCTGCAAAAGACGCTGGAGAGGTGAGACAGATTTTTACCTTTCCCGGCAAGTATGAGCATCAGCATACCTGCCGGGAAAAGAGTTATCAGGCGTGACTATTTCAGGTTTTCTTTGAAGAAGCCTGTCAGGCGGTCGAAGGGAATGAGGCTTGTGCGGTCATACAGATCCACATGGCCCGCGCCCTTGACGTAAAGCAGTTCTTTCGGTTCGGCGGCACGCTTGTAGGCGTCCTCACTGAATTCTTTGGAATGCGCCTGATCACCGGTAATGAACAGCATGGGGCGCGGGGAAATGGTCTCGATGTCGTTGAACGGATAGAAGTTCATGAATTTCACGTTGCTGCTCAGGGTGGGGTGAGTCGTGGTCAGCGGGGATGCGCCCTGTGGCGTGAATTCTCCGCGCGGCGTGCGGTAGAACTCGTAAAATTCGCGCTCGATGGGGTTGGAATCGGGCGTCAGCTCGTGAACCGTACCACTCGTGTACCTGGATTCGCCGCCGGTGAATTCCACGTAGCGCTGTTCAGCAGCATCGGCGATAATCCGCCTTCTCTGTTCCAGCGTCTGCGACCTGTTCAACGCATTACGGCTGGCGGCCCCCATGTCGTACATGCTGATGGTGGCGAGGGCCTTCAGACGCGGGTCAATCTTGGCGGCGCTGACGGCAAAGCTACCGCTTCCGCAGATGCCGATGACGCCGATCCGCTCTTTGTCCACAAAAGGCCGGGTACCAAGATAATCCACCGCCGCGCTGAAGGTTTCCGCATACATGTCCGGCGAAACGGCATTGCGGGGTTCCCCCGAACTGCCGCCCCAGAAGGGAAGATCCACGGCCAGAGTGACGAAGCCCCGCTCCGCCATTTTTGTGGCGTAAAGATTGGCGCTTTGTTCCTTTACCGCGCCCATGGGATGCCCCACAATGATGGCGGAAAACTTTTCCTTGCTGTCCGCGGCCTTGGGCGTAAAGAGATTCCCTGCGATGGTCATCTTGTACTGGTTCAGGAAAGTGACCGGCTGCATGCTCACCTTGTCGCTCTGATAAAAGTTGGCGGCGTCGGCGGGCGTTTTGATTTCTTGGGCTATGGCCGGTGCGGCGGACATGATGCCTATGGCGGCTGCCGCCATGCTCAATTGTTTCAACATGGTCATGGTACGTCTCCTTTGCTGGTCAACGGTGGCACAGGGTGTACGGGTAAGGCGGAGGGGCGTCTGCTTTTTCAAAGGTTCAATCAATGCATTCCCCTGTTGTATGCCTGCAAATACGGTTGCTTTCCCGTGTTCTGTAAATAAAAAACGAGACAACCAATGTAAAATACTTATATTTTATATTAAAAAATGCCTTACAGGCATAAAATCGGAGCGCCCTGTCGCAAAACCATGTTGACCGCACTGCGCGAGAAGTGCGCTGCCATGAGCAACTTTTTCAGGGAGTCTTCCCGCAAGCAGGAATACCGGAACGGCTTCATCCTGGTCAGAGGATTTTTAAGCATGCCGTTGAAAAAGGTCGTGAACTGTTCGGCTGCACGCTGATTTTCCTCGCCGCCCTGCGCTACGCCGCAATCCCCCGCTGGGGACGGAGGAAAAGGGAAAGTCGGGTGCTCGCGTTGTCGTCGCTCCGCGCCAGAAGACGGGGGCAGGTCTCGCTGAACAGTGAGGTTATTTTTTCCAGAATTCGGGCACGAACATGATCAGCAGGGCGTAGAACTCCAGACGCCCCATCAGCATGGCCAGCGACAGCACCCATTTGGAAAAAGCCGGCATCCAGCCGAAATTATCCACGGGGCCGACCCTGCCCAGGCCGGGCCCCACGTTGGAAACGCAGGTCAGGCTGGCGGTAAAGGCGGTGGCAAGGTCAATTTCCTGCGCCGCAAGGGCAAAGCAGGCCGCCAGTGTCACCAGCACATAGAGTATGAAAAAATTGACGATACCGGACAGCACTTCGGGGGACACTGCTCCGCTCCGGAGTTTGATGCTTCGCACCGAATGAGGGTGCAGCAAACGGAACAGCTCGCCGTAGGCTGCGCGCAGCAGCACTACCGCACGCATACATTTCAGCCCTCCGGCGGTAGACCCTGTGCATCCTCCCAAAAAAGTCAGCAAAAGAAAAATTCCCAGGGCCAGAGAAGGCCATCCGGTGTAATTTTCCGAGACGAATCCCGTAGTCGTACACAGGGAAACAAGCTGAAAGGCGCAGGCCCGCACAATATATTCCAAATCCGCGAGGCAGCGCAGAGGGAATGTCCCGCGCAAGGCCAGGAGCGCCGACACAATGACTGTGCAGCTCAGCAGCATCCATATATAGGAGAGGTTTTCCGTACTGCTGCTGTAAGCCCGGAAATTACCTTTCAGGAACGCGTAATGCAGGCTGAATCGCATCCCGGCCAGAAACATGAACACGATGATGATCCACTGAATCGCCGCACCGGGAAAGGCTGCAATCGAATTGTTCCGAGTAGAGAAGCCCCCCGTGGCCAGGGTGGAAAACGCATGGTTGATCGCGTCGAACCAGTCCATGCCCGCGGCCATGAGCAACACGGTTTCCAGCGCGGTCAGCAGCAGATAAATTTTCCACAAGGCAAGCGCGGTATCCCGCATACGCGGGGTGAGTTTGCCGGGGTGAGGGCCGCTGGCTTCGGCACGGTACAGCTGCATCCCCCCCACGCCAAGCAGAGGCAGCACGATCAGCGTCAGCACAATGATCCCCAGGCCGCCCAGCCAGTGCGTCAGGCTGCGCCACATCAGCAGCCCCTTGGGCAGGGCTTCGATGTCGGAAAGAATGGTCGCCCCTGTGGTAGTGAAGCCGGAAACCGACTCAAACACGGCGTCGGTCAACCCCAGGCCCCCGCACAGCATATAAGGCACGCCACCGGCGAAGCCGGCGGCCAGCCAACACAACCCCACTACGGCAAAGCCCTGCCGCGCGGACATGCCGACATCGCGTGAAGGCCGGTTGGGCAAGGCCAGAACCAGGCCCGCTGCGCAAATTCCCGCCATGCAGATTAACAAGGAACGTGCCGCGCCGTCTTTAAACCAGAGCGAAACGCCCACAGGCAGGATGAAACTCGCTCCGATGCAGACCAGCAGAACCCCAAGGACAAAACATACCGCGCGCACGTGCATATTGCTTCCGTCATATTGAGAGAGCGGAGATGAGTCTCGCCTCGCTCGGCTCCATGAGCAGTTTCAACGTAATGTTACTCCGGGCTTGTAAACATGATGGCGGAACGCCCCCGGATCACGCCTTTTTTCCGGCCAGCACTTCTTCCATTTCACCGACACGGGCGCGCAGGCAGAGAATGGCAATGGTATCGCCCGCCCGGATGACTGTCCCGCCCGAAGGGATGCGCGTTTCCCCGTCGCGGCTTGCGCCGATAAGCAGTACGCCGCGCGGCAGACCGAGTTCATGCACGGCCCTGCCCGCCAGCCAGGAGTCTTTTTCCACCAGAGCTTCCATCATTTCAGCGGCTTCTCCTCCCACCGCCACGCTGGATAAAATGCGGCCCTGCCGAAAATAATGCAAAATACTGTTCACGGCGGAAAGACGAGGGCTGACGCTGTGCCCTATGCCCACCTGTTCCACCAGAGGCAGATAGGCGGCCTTGTCCACCCGGACCACGGTTTCCCGCACCCCCAGCGAACGGGCCAGCAGGCAGGCCAGCATATTGTTTTCCTCATCTTCGGTCACGGAAATGAACGCGTCCATACGGCCCACATTTTCCTGCACCAGGAGGTCGGCATCCGTGCCGTCGCCGTGCAGAACCAAAGATCGGCTCAAATGTTCCGCCAGAAATTCGCAACGGGCCGCGTCGCGCTCGATAATCTTCACATCCACCTGACGGCCTTCCAACAGCTTGGCCAGCCTGAAGCCGATATCTCCGCCGCCCACGATGCAGGCCGATGAAGGGTATCCGCCCCGGCGCCCCAGCAGCCGGAGCAGGGAAGATTGACTGCCCGGCAGAAAGACAAAATGAACCACGTCCCCCTTTTCCAGCGTGTCGCGCCCGGACGGGATCAGCAAGCGCCCTCCCCGGTTGATTGCCCCCACCATAAGCCCCGGATCTCCCGCGAGTTCCGAAAATTTCATCAGGCTTTGGCCTGCGAGGGGAGGGCCTTCAATCCGCATGGAGGCCATGCGTAACGAACCGTCAGCAAATTCCGCATATTCCATCGCTCCCGGCAAGGTCAGTTGCCGCTCTATGCTGCGCACAACTTCCTCTTCCGGGTTGACCATCATAGTGATTTTCAAGGGTTCCCCGGCAAATGCCTCCGGCATGTCCGCGTATTCGGGATGCCGGATACGGGCCAGTTTGGTCAGGTTGGGGGCAAGCCCTCCGGCAAAAAGGCAGGATACGATGTTAATTTCGTCACTGTCGGTCACGGCCAGAAACAAGGCCGCGTTTTCCACCTCCGCCTTGCGCAGTACCGAAGGCGTTGTGCCGGAGCCTTGCAGCGTTTGAACATCCAGCTCTTCCTCTACAGCGGAAAGGCGATCCCGGTCGAGATCGATGATCAACACCCGTTTGCCTTCCGCCGCCAGACGCCGCGCAATATGGAACCCCACTTCCCCGGCACCGACGATCACGATGCGATTCTCCTCGGCCTGCATCTTGCGCTTGCGCTGAAAAAACATGAGCACGCTCCTGTGTACATCCTGCGCAGCTTGCGGAGACGGCGGCGGGCGCGTTCAAAGCGCCTTCACATCCCGCCGTATCCGTTCCCAGTCTTCCGGATAATTTACGTTCTGGAAAAAAAAAGCCTTTTCTTCGCCATATCGAAGGCAATCCGTCAAATCCGGGGGCACCACAGCCGCAAGTTTGTATTTCCCCGCGGCCACAGCTTTCCGGAACAAGTCCAGCGCCTCCGCCTCATAAACCGCCACCAGAGGTTGTGTGGCTCCATATACCGCATCAAAAAAACAGGTACACAGGCTGCTGCGGCCTTCACGCCGCTTGTCTTCCCGAAATGCCAGCAGATCTCCGAGCGTAGCCTTGTCCATGCAGGGCAAATCACAGGGGATCACCAGGCAGGCCCGGCGCGTCTGCTCCAGTGCCGAGTACACCGCGCGCAGGGTTCCGTCGCCGGGAAAACGATCCTCCACAATCCCGTATCCGCGTTCCGCAACTTCCCGGCGGATCCGCAGCCCCTGACCGTCAGCGTCACCTTCCACGGGGCGGCAACTCACGAATACGCGCGCCGGATCGCCAAGCAGGCGCTCCAACACGCGCGCTGCACGCAGCAACAGACTCTGTTCTCCCTTCGCGCCGTTCACGCCCTGAATACGCAACCCGGTTTTGTCGCGACCGAAACGACGGCTCCATCCTCCGGCCAGCACCACGCCGACCAGAGGCTCAGCCGCCGTTTCTCCCGCGCGCTCAACAGGCTGCTCTATTTGGCAAACGTGCATTTCGGATAGGTACAGGTCTTGCAGTCCAGACACAGGCCGCCATGCCCGAGGCCGGAAAGATATTCACGGGTCAACGGAGCGTCAGCCAGAACACAGGGCAACAGCACATCCAGCGCCGTGGTTTTATGAAACAACGCGCAGGCGGGAACTCCGATCACGCGGGCTGGAGCGGCGGCGCTGTCGCCTTCCCCTCCCAGGCTTCCCACCAGGCTCATGGCTCCGGGCAACACCGGGATGCCGTACAGCATATCCCGCAGCCCCGCTTCCTGCAAGCCTTTGCGGGTTACATCGTCCGGATCGACCGAAAGACCCGCCGTGGTAATCACCACATCCGCCCCGGCGGTCAGCAGCTCTTCCACTCCTTCGCGGATCAGCTTCGCATCATCCGGAGCCTTGTTCACTCTGACAATTTCACAGCCCAGCGCCTGCGCTTTTTGCGTGATGACCGGCTCAAACCTGTCCTCGATTAAACCCTGAAAAACTTCCGTACCGGTAATGAGCACGCCGATACGTTTGCGCCGCATCGGCAGAACGGAAAAGAGCGGCCCTTCAGCCAGCGCGTTACGGGCCAGCAGGAACTTTTCCCGAGAAAGATACAACGGAATGGCCCGGGAAGACGCCAACGGAGAGCCTTGCTCCACCACACTGCCGCAATGGCGGGTTGCACAGATAACCTCCGGCACCATATTGAATTCGCGCAAACGCGCTTCATCTATCCAGAATACGCCCTTGTGCGCGGCGCGAAAGCTGATCTTCCCTTCCCTGATTGCTCCCGCGGCATCAACGCCGCCGCCAGGCATCAGTTCGCGAAAGGTTTCCGCCACAACGTTCTCATGTACCCAGTTTTCAGAAACAGCCTTGTCTTCCACATAAATGGAATTGCGGCCCATGAGCTGAAGGCGGCACAAATCGCCCCCGGTAATTACCTGACCGGCGGTCACGGCAGGCCCCTTGAACACGCCGGGTTCAATACGGGTCATGTCGTGCAGAGCAACCCGGCCCACGGCCTTGTTCACGGGAATACGCGCAAGCTCCGGCCCGGAAAAAGAAAGCCCCGGCCCCTTGAGGTACGGCGATTCCCCCTTGCAGGAACGGCACACTGTTCCGAACACACCCGGATGCGGTTCGCCGCAGATGGCGCAGCGCACAATGCCCCCACGCTCCCTGCGGCCCACGAACTCGGCCTTCACTGTTACGGGCTGGGCGGAGAGGATGGAAATTCCCGCCTCATAAATTTCTTCCTGGAGAAGGTCAGTGTCCTGCTCTTTCTTGGGCGTGGTCTTCATGTACCAGGTGCGGATGGTGGGGTAGGCGTCAAGCTTGTCCACATCCAGGCGCACGCGAACGCCTTCGCCCGATCGTTTGTCATACAGGCTCATGGCGTACAGACCGAAATTGAGAATACGCATCCAGCCGTTGCCGATAGTGCAGGGGGTAAGCAGCTGGATAGCGTCCGGCAGACAGTAGGACGTTTCGCTGACCGCGTCATACAATACCCCGCCGGGCATATGGCTTTTGGCCAATTCCACCATATAGGCCCCGATGATCAGGCCGGGAGCGGGGTAGCCGTGGAACTTGCGCGCCACTTCCATAAATTCTTCATGTGTCCATTGGCCCAAACGCATATATGCATCCTCTCAGACGGGATCTGTTCGCAAATAAAAAATTCCGAACCATGCCGAAAACACCGCATGACATGATTCGCCATGCTGTGACAACTTACCCGCAAGGCCAGATGCCTGTCAAATTATGCATGGCCCTCTCAGCGCTTGCCCGCGAACGCCGGTGACGCGAACGCGGCGAGGTATGGAGCAACGCCCCCCCGCCGCCAACGCAGCTCCGCAACAGAGCGGCCCGCAGCTTTATCTTGACGTTCCAAGCCCCGGAGGGGTAGTGTTATTATTATAGATTTTGTAACATCAAACCCCACGTTGCCATGTCCGTATCCTCTTCCGCCTTTTCCACCGATTCTCCCGCCTGGCATGCCGCCGTGCAATTTCACGGACACGCTTGCCCCGGCCTTGCTCTCGGCTGCCGCATGGCCCTTGCCGCCGTTCGTGCGCTCCTGCTCGACGACTCTTTCCTCACCCGGGAAGACGCCCCCTTTTCCCGCAATCTCTCGCCCGACGAAGAACTTGTCTGCGTGACGGAAACCGACGCCTGCTGCGCGGACGCGGTTCAGGCTCTTCTCGGCTGTACGCTGGGCAAGGGTAATCTGCTGCTCAAGCCGCGTGGCAAAACGGCCATGAGTTTTTACCATCGCCCGACCCAAAAGGCCGTGCGTGTGCTCTGGCAAGCCGACATCCACAGCCCGGCAGGACGAGACATGCCGCGTACCGAAAAAATGGCCTGCTTTCTCTCCGGCCCGGAGAAAACGCTGCTTGCCGTGTGTGAAATTCCCTTTGCTCCGCCTTCCCGCGCACTTATTTCCCGTTCCCTTGCCTGTACAAAATGTGGTGAAATGACGGCGGAGTATGCTGTGCGTCTGCGGGACGGAAAGCCTTTCTGTCCTGATTGCCGGCCCGATCCTTCCCGTATTCTTTAGTAAAGGCTCTTTCATGCGCGCCCCTGTTCTTGCTTTCCCGCTTGGTTCCATGCTCCTTGGCTTTATCCTTCTGTTGAATATCGCTCTGGCCGCACCTGCTTGTGCCCGCCTCGTAACGGACATGCGCGGCAAGCGGATCCCCCTGCCGGACAATCTGACCCGCGTCGCCACCATTGATGACGGCTTTGTGGAAGGCGTCATGACGCATCTGGGCGTCATTGACGCGGTGGACATGATCGGATCATGGAGCATGAAACGCGACTACAAGTACGCCTTTGAGGCGGAAAACGGGGAAAGCTGGGAACTTCGGGGCTGGAATACCATGAAGTTCCTCCACCCCCGGCTGAATGACAAGGTGTGCGTCAATTCCCCGCAGGGCAACGTCATCAATTTTGAAGCCCTGGCCGCCGGAAATCCCGAAGCCGTCATTCTGCGTCTGGGGGATTGCACCGTGGGCGCGGGCAATCGGGAGGCGGCGGCCAAAACAATGGACACCATTGAAGCGCTGGGGCTGCCGCTGGTGGTCATCTACGCTCCCACCTGGTTCAGGTCTGCCGACCTGGCCTCCATGAAAGAAGAAGGCCGGGTGATCGGAGCCATGTTCGGCATGGAAGACAAGGCGGCGGCGCTCATGGACAAACTTGCCTCCACTGAGCAGCTCATACGGGCACGCACCAGGGATATCCCGGATGCGGAAAAGCCGCGTGTGCTGTACATGGGCCTCAATCCCAACATCCGCAAGCAGGGTGGCGCAGGTACCGCCCACGGCGTGGATACTCCGGAATCCTATATCATCGAAAGCGTGGCAGGGGCGAAAAACGCCTTTAACGGAACGGGATCGGGCGTGCCCGTGAGCGCAGAGCAGATTTACGCACTGGATCCGGACGTGATCCTGCTCCCCACCTCCAACGGCTATCACCCCCCGCGCGAACTGATGGAAGCGCCGTACTTCAAAAACCTGCGTGAACTGCGCGCCGTGCGGGAAAAAAAGGTCTACGCCATGCCGTGGTCGCCCATGAATTGCGCGCGGCGCGTGGAATACCCGCTGGATATGCTTATCATCGCCAAGGCATCTTACCCGGAGCGCTTCAGGGACATCAACGTGTATGACTTCGCCCTGAACTTCTACAAGGAAGTTTATGGCGTGAGTGAAGAAACGGCCAGGGCGCTGCGTTCGCACCAGCTCCTCGACTGGATGAAAGGCATTGATTTTTAGCGCATAGCAGCGATTATCTTCTCTGCCTCTTCCCGTAAACGTTTCAATGATGCACCTCGCACATGCAGGGGCAGCCTGTTCATTGGGTTACTGAATTCTTTGCAATATTAACTATGCTCCGACCGTCGCTGTCAGCTCCGTCTATGAAAAGTTCCCTTTCCGCCCCGCGCGGGCGTACTGCCCGCCCCTTCCTGTTTCTGCCTCTGGCCCTGCTGTTCATCGTGTTGTTCGTCTGGGCGCTGACCGCCGGCGAATACGCCATGTCGCCGCTCCGCGCCTGGCATACGGTCTGGGCCAAGCTCAACACGCTGGGTCCGGACGCTCTGCGGGAAGCGGGCATCAGCCGCATGGACGAAGTCATTGTATGGAACATCCGCCTGCCGCGTCTTTTGCTGGCGGTGCTGGCAGGCATGGCGCTGGCGGTTTCCGGCGCGGCCTATCAGGCGTGCTTCCGCAACCCGCTGGTGGAACCCTATCTGTTGGGCGTCTCCTCCGGGGCGGCCTGGGGTGCTTCTCTGGCCATTGTCTTCCCCGCAATTTTCCCACAGGGGCAGGTCAGCGCCTTCGGCTTTGCCCTTATCGCCGTACTGCTTTCCTGCTTCATGGCCCGCCGGGATGGCGAAACGCCGCCCGTAACGCTCATTCTTTCCGGGATCATCGTGGGGGCCGTTTTCTCCGCGCTGGTCAGCATCATGAAGTACCTCGCGGCGGATACGGAACTCAGGGAAATCACCTTCTGGATGATGGGCGGCTTCTATTATGCCGCCTGGGATGACGTATTCACCAATGCGGCAACGGTACTACCCTGCGTGGCGCTCATAGCCCTGATGGGCTGGAAGCTCAATCTGCTCTCCCTTGGTGATGAAGAAGCCCGCGCCCTGGGTCTGCACCCTGACCGTACCCGCCTGCTTTTTCTGGCTCTGGCCACGTTGGCCGCCGCCGTCTGCGTCTCCACCGTGGGCATAGTGGCCTGGGTAGGCCTCATGATGCCCCATGCAGCCCGCATGCTGCTCGGCCCGGACAATCGACTGGTCGTGCCGGGGGCGGCGTTGCTTGGAGCCATGTATATGCTGCTGTGCGACACCATCGCCCGCACCCTGACCGGCGCGGAAATTCCGGTGGCGATTATTACTTCAATCCTCGGCGCGCCCTATCTGCTCTGGCTGTTGCGCGGCAAAGGCAAGGAACTCTATGCCGGATAAACTTCCCGCTCTGGAAACGCGGCATCTGCATTGCCGCTACGGCGCACGCGAAGTGTTGCGCGACATCTCCCTGCGCGTCGCGCCCGGCACGATATGCGGCCTGCTCGGGCCGAACGGCTCCGGCAAGACCACGCTGTTCCGCTGCTGTCTGAACTTCCACAAGGCATCATCCGGGGATATCCTCATGGACGGAGAATCCACGCTCCGCCTCTCTCCCGCCCGCCTGGCGAGACTGGCCTCCTATGTCCCGCAGGAACACCGCATGGCTTTTTCCTTTCCCGTGCGGGACGTGGTGCGCATGGGGCGCAACCCGCGCATGACAGGCCTGTTCCGCCCCGGAAAAGAGGACGAGGAGGCCACGGAACGCGCGCTGCGTCGCGTGGGTATTCAAGATCTGGCGGATCAGCCCTGCAACCGCCTGAGCGGCGGGCAGAGACAGCTTGCGCTCATTGCCCGCGCCGTAGCGCAGGAAGCTCCGCTCATGCTGCTGGACGAACCAACTTCCGCTCTGGACTTCCAAAATCAGATTGAAGTGTGGAAAACGCTGCGCGGCCTTGCCGAGCGCGGCTTTACTGTGGTGGTATGCTGTCATGACCCGAACCATATTCTGTGGTTCTGCGATCAGGTCGTCCTGCTCAAGGACGGACAAACGCTGAATTCCGGCCCTCCGGAAAGCGTACTGAGCAAAAACACACTGACCAAGCTGTACGGCGGAGCGTGCGCGCGCGGCGAGCTTGCCGGAGGTTTACCTGTGGTACATCCTGCGTTTTAAAGTCATTTCACTATTAAACTGCTCGGGGGGCGTGCATTTCCCAACGAGGCGTCGCAGAACGCTGTCGACCTCCATACCGGAAGCAGGCAGCCGTTCCCGTCGTGCTTCATCCATTTCAATGTGCACACTCACTGGTGAGGGTTCGCCGGATTTCCGGCTCCACCGCAAAGAAAATTTTCAACAGCCGAGGATTAAAAACGCCGCACTGACCGTCCGCAATCATGCTCAGCGCCCGTTCCGGCGTAAAGGAATCTTTATACACCCTTTTGCTGATCAACGCGTCGTACACGTCCACCAAGGCGACGACCTGGGACCAGGTAGAGCATTCGTCGCCTTTCAGGCCATCAGGGTATCCCTTTCCATCCCACCGCTCATGGTGATGCCGCGCAATGTCATGAGCATACTTGTAAACGGGATGCCCCCGCAACTGCGGAATTTTTTCCAGCAGCAACGCGCCCTGTGCAGAGTGAGTCTTCATAACTTCATACTCTTCAAACGTGAGCTTTCCCGGTTTGGTCAGTATAGCGTCCGGAATGGCAATCTTCCCCACATCATGCATGGCGGAAGCCAGCGCAATATGTTCGATATCCTCAAGCGTCAATCCTTCGCCGAGTTCTGTATTTTCGAAAATGAACTTTGTTATATCATGAATACGCCGGACATGTTCGCCGGATTCTCCGTTACGAAATTCAATGGCCGTAGCCAGCGCTTCAAGCATCCCCTGGTTCAGTTCAATGATCTGCTGCGCTTTCACGAGGAGTTCCGCCTGCTGCTGTTCCACTGTGCTGCTCAACAGCCTTCTGGCCTGAAACAGCTCTACTACGGACTGTACGCGGCGGATGACGATATAGGGCGTGATCGGCTTGCCGATCACGTCCATCACCCCCAGTTCATAGGCTTCTTTCATGACAGGGTTGGAACTTTCCGCCGTAATCAGAAAAACGGGAATCTGTCGGGTAAGCTCTGCGTCATGCAAAAAACGCAAAACCTCCAACCCGTTCATCTCCGGCATGACAAAATCCAGAAGCACCGCGCAAATGTCATCCTTGCGGGCAAGCAATTTTTCCAGACCTGCTTTGCCGTTTTCCGCCTCTTCAATGGAATAAAAAGGAGAAAAGATATTTGTCAGGATTTCTCTATTTATCGCGTCGTCATCTATGATAAGTATGTTGTTTAAACATGCGCGACCTTGCTCTATTCCCATACAGGCTCCCCGAATGTCGACATGCTTTGGCGCGAAAGGCTTCGTACACATCGGTATCAATTTATGACATGTTTGGATATTTTTATTAAATAACAGACAAAAGGTCAATAATGACATGAACAGGCAATAATTTTTGGCACTCTCACAAAAGCGTGTTGAGCCCCATGTGAGGGCTTACAGCCTTGATTTCCTGAGTATCCCACCACGTTTCGGACGTGCTGAAAACTGTTTTTGGCGCTATTATCAGGGTTTGCGCATCTAAATTTTAAGCAAACGTTTAAGACAGGACTATTGACGAAGGCTATGCCACACTATCAATGTTTAAACAATCGCATGACTACACTGCCTAATGTCCTGATTCATAAATCGTTGAGCAAAATCTGCCTATGCTTTCAATGAATTATGAATCAGGATACTGGTTCAGCCAAGCCACGATCTGCTCGCAGGTTTCGGAACCGCTGACCTTGCCGGCAGCTTCAGGGGGAGTATTCCCTCCGAATCTCTATTAAGAAACTCGGGGAAGTATCCCTCCCCCTGACGGATTTTGGGCCGTGCCTCATCCGGAGGGGCACGGCTAAATGGCCTTGGACGTGGCCATCATATAGATTTCATGCGGATCAAGAATGAGCACAACACTTCCGTCGCCCATGATGCTTGCCCCGGAAAGACCGCGCACATCGCTGAGATAGGTTCCCAGGGACTTGATCACAATCTCCTGGCGATCCAGCAGATGATCCACCACCAGACCCAAACGCCGGTCGTTGTCCTGAATAATAACCACGGACAGCACTTCGGGCAGTTCCTGCTGGTGCGGGTGCAAGTTGAGCAATTCGCCCAAATCCACAATGCCCAGCACTTCACCGCGCATGGTCACGGCCTTGCGGCCCTTGACATCGGTCAGTCGGACGGATTCCAGCTTGGTGGTCGTCGCTACTGCATCCAGGGGAATGGCGTACACCTGTTCGCCCATCTTGATCATGAGAGCTTCAATAATTGCCAGCGTAAGCGGCAGAGAAAGGGTAAAACGGGTTCCTTTACCCAAACGGGAAGAGGTGCTCACACTGCCCTTGAGGTTTTTGATGTTGGTGCGCACCACGTCCATGCCCACGCCGCGGCCGGAGATATCCGTAATTTTTTCCGCCGAGGAAAAGCCGGGAGCGAAAATAAGATCTATGGCTTCGCGGTCATCCAGATTCTTGGCTTCTTCAGGGGTGATGATTCCTTTTCTGACCGCGACTTCCCTCATTTTTTCGGGGTCAATCCCCTTGCCGTCGTCTTCAATTTCAATGGCAACGGAATTTCCCTTATGATAGGCGCGCAGCCACACTTTGCCCAATTCCGGCTTGCCGGCGGCAATTCGCGCCTCCGCGGACTCAATACCGTGGTCAACAGAGTTTCGGATCAGGTGCATGAGGGGGTCATTAATGACTTCCACCACGCTTTTATCCAGTTCCGTCTCTTCGCCCTCGAGAATGAGTTCAACCTCTTTGCCGCTTTTGCGGGAGAGATCGCGCACCAAACGCGGGAACCGGGAAAACACCGAAGAAACCGGAACCATACGCACCTTCATGATCGTGTCCTGAAGTTCGTCGGACACACGGGCCATGGCATAGGTGGTTTCAGAAATATCCTGGGCAACCTGGGCCACATCCACCTGAGCAGCGGGAGAGGTTTCCAGAGTTTTGGCGATCATGGCATAGCGGTTGCGGTTGATCAAAAGCTCCCCGATGAGGTTCATCAGATGATCGAGTTTTTCATGATCCACACGAATGCTGGAAGACGCCGATTTATTGGCCGGAGCTGCGGCGGAAGCCGAAGCTGGCCGGGGTTGCGCAGGAGCGGCCTGCGCCGCGGGCGCAGGAGAGGGAGCAACCCGTTTGGCAGCCACGGGAGCGGGAGCAGCCGAAGCGGGCGCGGCAGGAGCGACCGGTTCTTTCGGGGCGGGGGGGGCGGGCGCGGCAGGCTCCTTGTGCACAACCGGAGCTTCAGGAGCGGCAGGAGGCTCAGGAGCGGCAGAGGCGGCTTCGGGCGCGGGGGCCTTCAACACGCTCTCTACCATGTCATCGATAATGCTGATCTCCTGCCGGAGCAAATCCAGCATCAGACTGAAATCCATGTCGCTCTTGCGAGCCTGATCCACCAGCCCGGCCGTACGCTCCGCATAGATTTTCAGCTGGTCAAAGCCCATGAATGCGGCGGAATTCTGAATAGCGACAAGGCAACGGTACAGCGCGTCCTGTTTTTCCTTTTGAGAGGAATCCTTGTCCAGAACAGACAGGGCTTCTTTAATAATGGCCTGCTGCTGGCGAACCGCCGTACGGAACATATCCAGATCGTCTTCATTACGATCCGCCCCGGCGGCCTGCAACGGCTCAGCTTCCGGAGCGGGCGAACTCTCCGGCACGCTCCTCAGGCTCGGCGGCAGAGCAATCGGCCCGCCAGCCACGGCTTGCTGCAGTTGGGCCAGCAACTCTCCGGCATCAAAGGGAGAAGCAGAACCAGACGCGGGGTCAATGACGCCAATCAAGGCATCCATGACGTCCACGACAACCAGCAGAAGGTCAACAAGCTCGTGCGTCACCGCAAGTTCACCCTGCCGGGCGCGGTTGAGCAATGTTTCCGCCTCGTGAGTAAGTCCGTTAAGCTCCTTGTAATCAATGATTCCGCTATTCCCTTTCAGGTTATGAAAGTAGCGGAACAGATCGTTGACAAGCTCTTTGTTTTCCCCTGGATTCCTTTCCAGTTCCAACAGGCCGCTGTTGAGATTTTCCGTATTTTCCCGCGCTTCGTCGATAAAATCCTTCAGGTGTCCTTCCCCAAAGGATGTGAGCGTCACGGTATCCTTGCGCGGCAACATCTCTATCCAGTCAACGGTGCTCATGCCGTTGCGCTCTGAACGCACCGGTTCCTGCGAAGGGATGGATGCCGCCGTACGGGAAGAAACAGCGTCCTCCTTCGGATGTTCTTCCACAGCCTCAGCGGGAATTTCAGGACTCGCCGGCGCCGGTTCAGAGGGAGAGGCAGCCCCCAGAGGAGGAACAGTCTGCCCGGCCATCAACGCATCAATCTGCGCGATAATATGCTCGATAACCACATCGCCTTCGGAATTGGTGGCTTCCAGATTATCGATCATCTGACGCAGCGCATCCGTGGACGCCAGGATCACATCCATGATTTCCGACGTCACGACCATGGTGCCTTTACGCAGTTCATCAAGAATATTTTCTGAACGATGCGCAAGCAGATTGATACGGTTCAAACCAAGAAACCCGGAGGCGCCCTTGAGAGAGTGCATGGGCCGGAAAATTTCATTCAGCAGATTGAGATTGTCCGGCGCCTTTTCCAGCTCAAGCAGATTGGGCTCGATGGTTTCCAGGTGCTCTTTGGATTCAATGATAAAATCCGTGATAAGTTCCGGATCGAGAAAATCCTGGCTCATACATCTCACCTTTCGCGCCAGCCTGAAATAATGCGCGAATTATAGAAATAGCGAAATAACGTCTCAGGCAGCGACAAATTCCGCTTCGTGTTTTTTTACCGGAGCCGCAGGCATGCCCGGCGGAAAAACACTATGCCTCATGCCTTTTCGGACATCCAGGCAAAACCCTGCCCGTGAATACCATCTCACTGAACGCTGCAATACGGCCCTTTTTCGCCGCATTGCCAGAAAACTTATCGGTCAGCCAAGCAACATCTTTATGTTGCGAACCATTTTGTCCGGCTGGGCGGGCTTGACCATATACAGATTGGCCCCCAACTGGATGCCTTTCTGAATATCACGGTCCTCACCTTCAGTGGACAGGATGATGATGGGGATGTCCTTGTAAATATCCTGCTCGCGCACCTGGGCAATGAATGTAAAGCCATCCATGCGCGGCATGTTGATATCGGACATGATAAGATCAACTGACTCCATGGCATAAAGTTTTTCCAATCCGTCCAGTCCGTCTTCCGCCGTTGTGACCTTAAAGCCCTCGGCTTTAAGAATAAAGGCGACAAGATTGCGCACTGTTTTCGAATCGTCAACAATAAGAATATGTTTACTCATGGCTATGCTCTAGCCCTCCAACAGTTTGGCGATCAAACGTTCAACCGATAAAATCCCCAGAAGTTTCTCTTCCGTTTCCAGCAGGCCGGAAAGAAGTTCCGCACTGGAACCGAGGTGCAGTTCCGCATTCCAGTTGAATTTGTCCTGTTTCGCCTTATGGATGGTATGCAGCCGGGAAACCAGCAAACCCAGCTTCATGTCTCGCGCCTCGCAAATGATAATCAGGCCGTTTTCATCAGGCAGCGCACTGCCTTGCAGCGTCAATAATTCCACCATGTTAATGACAGGCAGGATACTACCGCGCAAGTTGACCACACCGGAAAGAAATGACGGAGCCTGGGGCAAACGGTGCAGTGCAGTGTAATGAATGACTTCCACCACGGAATCAATGGGCACGACGAAGACATCCTTGCCCACATAAAAACCGACCATTGTTACGGTTTCAAGCGTGCGTAATCTGGCATCAACCGATTCCTCTTCCGCAACGTCAACCGCGTCCCGCCGTTCAGGGACGATCGGGCCTGATATCGTTTCACCGGCTTCATTCTTTCCCTCTGCCCCGGTCATGTTTTCGGCGTCGCAAAGAACACCGGAAACGGCTGTTTGTCCAGAACCGGAATTCTCCTCAACGGCAGCCGGCGCCTCCCCTTTTTCGTTTACGGCGGCAGAAGATTCCGGCAGAGCGGCTGACACGGCCATTCCAGGCAAAGGTTCGGATGCTCTGACACACAACACGCTTTCTCCTTCCACACGAGGAAGGGAAGGCATATCGCCCAAATCGGCCGGGTCGTCGACACCAAGATATTTGCGCAAAAATTGGCGTTCCGCGGGAGATATCTCCCGCCGTTCGCCCTCGCGCACGGATGGCAGGGAAAAATCCTGCTCCTGAAAATATTCCATGGGGGACTTTACTGCCATACGGCGACCACCTCCTCGGCCAGCTCTGCGTATCCTACCGCGCCCCGGCTGTGCGGGTCGATATCATAAATTACCTTGCCCTGCGCACTGGCCTCACGAAAACGTGTATCCATGCTGATAACCGAGGAGAACATGGAGGTTCCCAGCTTGCGCGTGAGCATGTCCAAAACCTGAGTGCAGGCTCTGGCGCGTCGATCATACATGGTAGCGAACGCCCTGTAACGGATAGGCGTCGGCAGCGCCTGGTTCAGCGTACGAACCGTGTCGAACAGCAGCATTAACCCGTGCAAAGCCAAAAAATCAGTCTGAATGGGAATAATAAGCAGATCAGAAGCAACCAGGGCATTGGCCATAATCAACCCCATATGGGGCGGACAATCCAGCAGAATATAGTCGTAGCGCTCACGCAAACACGCAAGTGCCTGCTTGAGGATCAAACCTTTGCCTTTTCTGTCCTTGAGATCCCCCTCAAGTTCGGAAAGTCGGATACTGCCCGGCCCGAAGTCACATATCTGGCCTTCCTGACGGGTGATGATATGTGCCCATACCTTTTCCCAGTCATCTTGCCCCGCCTGAAAAAGCTCAAACACCGTGGGCGTCGTTGCGTCAGGATAATAGCGCATATGCACCGAGGCGCATATATGCGGATCGAGATCCAGCAACAGCACCTTTTCTCCGCGTCGGGCCAGGGCCGCCCCCAAAGAAAGGGTAGTGGTGGTCTTGCCCACACCGCCTTTCTGGTTTGCTATGGCAAGAATTTTTGCCCGCATGACTAAACCTGCTTCCGGTAGACGATAGCCCCTGCGTAATGATCGGGTTTAAACGCACGGCTGATATTATGCAACGATTCCGAGTGCCCGATAAGCAGATATCCTCCGGGCAACAGGTTGTCGTAAAAAGAGTTGATCACGCTGCGCTTCATTTCATCATCGAAATAGATAATGACATTGCGGCAAAAAACAATGTGCGAACGCTCAACTTTGCTGAGCTGAACCTTGTCGCTGAGATTAATCTGCCCGAAGTTCACCAGTTTCTGAAGGGCGGGATCTATTCGATACAGGTTCCCTTCCCTGATGAAATGTTTCGCCAGCATGTCCGGAGGCGTGGTGCGGATAGCGTAGTCATTATACAGCCCCTTTCGCGCGGAAGCCAGCATGGCCAGCGACAAATCATTGGCAGTAATCTTGATATCCCAACTTGGAAGTTCCTGTTTGAGCACTTCGTGCAAAATAATCGCCAGGGTGTAAGGTTCTTCTCCTGAAGAACAGCCGGCTGACCAGATGCGCAGCTTCTTCTGCCCTTTGGCTCTCAGCTCGTTGAGAAGCGGAATCAGCACCTTGTCACGGAAGACGTCAAGCTGGGGGCCATTGCGGAAAAAGCTCGTTTCGTTCGTGGTCATGTTTTCGAACAACTTGTTCATTTCCACAGAACGATTGGCATCATAGCGCAGGTAATTATAATATTCCCCGAAGCTCCGCAGCCCCAGTTCAGGCAGGCGTGAAGAAAGTCGGTTTTCCACGAGATACTTGCGGTTTTCAGCAATAAAAATGCCGCATTGCTGATACAGGAAATCACGCAGCTGGATAAATTCCGTATCTGACACATGCACATCTCTCTGCCGCAGTGAAGAAAACCCGGGAGCAGCCGGTCCGGCAGATACAGGAGCGCCAAATACGGGTTTGGGCGGAAGGTTTTGCGGTGCAATCGGGCGGTTTTGTTCCGGGGATGTCTGCCGCCCGGCGAACGGAGACGGTTTCACACTGCTGCCCTTTACCCCCAAACCACCTGCGGATTCACGCGGGGGAAACAGGGGCTTGGGGGAATTTGCGGCGGCAGCAGCCCCCGGAGCTGATGCTTCCCGACGCGGAAACAACGATGGAGAAGGTTCGCGAGGAGGGAAAAGTGGCGTTTTGCCGTCACGGGCAGGAAACAATGGCGCACGAGGGCTTGCAGGCTCTCCCGCTTCACTCCCCCGCCGGGGGAATAATGGTTCCCTGTTCTCGCGCGGGGGGAACAGGGGGGCACGCGGAGGCGTTGACAGTGCACCCGATGCGGGAGCCGGTTCACGGCGCGGGAAAAGAGAAGACTGCTCAGCGCCTGAAGGAGAGGAACCATACTTATTTTGCGTTCCGGAGGTTGCTGCTGTCCCTCCCCGTTCACCGGGTTGACCGGAAGCAAGCGGCAACCGGGAAGGAAACAAGGGCTTTCTGTCCCGGTTCGCCCCCGAATTTCCATCACCATTACCCGAAGGAGGATTTCCAAACAGAGTACTCATACAAGCGGCTCCTCTTCTCCGCGAATGCGATCAACGGCAACAGCCGCAGCCGCCTGCACTTCAGAAGAATCGTACGACATAAAACCGAGCAAAGCCTGGAATGCCATGTCCCCGCCAATCCGGCCGAGGGCCTCGGTAATTTTGAGCTGCACCAGAAGGTTTGAGCCTTCCATCATGGTAACAAGTTCCGGCACGGCTGAAGCCACTCGATTTTGCCCCAAAGCTTCCACTGCGCGCACGCGAACCCAGTCGTCGGGATCGCGCAATGCCTCCAGCAGAAGGGGTTCTCCGCCTTCACCCTCATACGTCCCCAGAAACTCGACCGCCACCTGACGGACATCACGGTTTTCATCCCGCAGACAGTATTCCAGAGCGCTGATTTTTTCCGAAGAAGGCGGCCAGCCATAACCTATGGCTTCCAGCCCGACCTTGCGCACCTCCATCACGGGATCCTGAACCGCCTGGGCAAGCTGTTCCGCAAAAAGTTCGGCGTTGACATACCCCATGGTGTACACCGCCATGCGCCGCAAATCGGGATCTTCATCCGTGGCATAGGCTACAATGTTCCGCACGGTGTCCTCGTCTTCAAGTGCCAAACAAGCGGAAAGCGCCGCCGTTTTTACCATCGGATCGGGATGATGCAGAAGTGCGAGCATAAGCGGCGCGGATTCCTTATGGTGCATGTTGTTACCGAGGAATTCAAGCGTCGACTTGAGTACCAGCGGGTCTTCCGTTGTATCCATATGATTACTGAAAAATGGAATATCGCGATCATCGCCGTAACGGGCCAGCACTTCCATGGCGCGCTCGCGTTCGGCAGTGGGCAGAGCATCAAAATGACGCTTCAGGGCATAGCGGCCCGCGCGGCCTTCTATGTGTCCACAGGCATCTACAGCCATGCGGCACACCAATTCGTTCTCGGCCAGCAAGGCTTCTTCCAGAGCCTCGTTGTACCCGATGCCCACAATGCATTGGAAGGCATGCTGGAGAAGATCCTGCTGCTTGAACGGATCCATACTTTCGACGAGTTTGAATACAGCCTTTGTCGCTGTAGGATTGACCCCGGTAAACGTCAGCCCTTGCAGAACAACTTTTACGGTGTCTTCGTCCTCATCGTCCAACGCTGCCAGCATATACGCCTGCAACTTGTCCAGCTGCTTTGCGCCAAGCAGCGTCAGGGAATTCGGCCCCAAAATCCGGATAATGGCTTTGAGCGCTTTAATACGCAGAGGGCCGCTGGATTTATCCAGATACGAAAGCAGCATGGGAGCGATTTTGACATTGTTGATTTCACCCAGCGCATCCAGCACTGTGGATGCAACCAGAGGAGAACAGGTATCCAGCGCCTGCACCAATACATCAACACAGGAGCCGTCCTTGATTTTTGCCAGAGCTTCCATCACGGCATACTGTACCCATTCCTCGTCACACAGCGCCTGGCGTAAACTTTCCACGGCTTCCGGGCGGTGCAGTTCCCCCAGGCTCACCGCGGCCTGATAGCGCACGTTGACTTCCGGATCATGCAGAAGAACATCGCACAGCGGCGCAAGAGCCATGGAACTATCGGAAGAACCAAGAATATCCGCAATAAAGATGCGGATGTCGGGATCTTCATCATATAAAAGTTTGGTCAGGGTGGCGAGATCGTCCACGCCGATCTCGCGCAAAACATCCATGGCAATATTGCGCACCACGACATCCTGCAAGCGCAGCAAAGGTATAACGGCCCGCACTGCGGCCGCTCCCCGGATTTGGCGCAATGCCCGCTCCGAGGCCTCCTGCACCCCCACGCTGCTGTTTTGAAAATGTTCCACCAGCAAGGGCACGGCGCTTTCCAGATGCAAATCACCGGCATCAAACGCCGCCTGCCTTGCCAGAGAAGCGTTCTCACTGGCCAGCCGCTTCAAGACGTCCTGTTCTTTCTGCGCATCAACGTCATTCATAAAAAAGTCTCCTGCCGGGAAGGCGTCTGCCTCAGCGATACAAAGCATTCTGAATACTGGCTGCGAGGGAATCCACGTCAACGACCTCATCAGCCAGGCCTGCGTCAACCACGGCTTTGGGCATACCATATACCACGCAGCTGGCTTCATCCTGGGCGATGAGGTATCCACCCTTTTCCTTAAGCACTTTGGAGCCTTCTACTCCATCACTGCCCATGCCGGTCATGGTAACGCCCACCGTCCGGCGCCCCAGGCTGTTCCCCACGCTTTCCATCAACACGTTGACTGATGGTTTATACAAAGCGTCGACAGGTTCGGTCACTACATCAATGACGGGAAGCGGGCCGCGCAGATCCAGCCGTATATGCTTGCCGCCCGGGCACACATAGGCAAGACCTGGGCCTATTTTATCACCGCCTTTGGCCTCGGAAACATGAATTTTGCAAACATTGTCCAAGCGACGCGCAAAAGCGTCAGT
This sequence comes from uncultured Mailhella sp., assembly GCA_910579055.1. Classification (GTDB taxonomy): domain Bacteria; phylum Desulfobacterota; class Desulfovibrionia; order Desulfovibrionales; family Desulfovibrionaceae; genus Mailhella. The sequence goes on from CAJTSU010000009.1 coordinate 35,227, forward strand.
AAACGTGGCGGGCATGTGCTGCGCAATCAGAATGCACGCGGGAAAATCCGCCGGAAGCGCGGAAAGAACCTTTTGCACCGCAGGCGGCCCCCCCGTGGAAACGCCGATAGCCACGATATCACGTTTCGGTCGTCCCACACGCGCCACCGGAGGCGAAGACGGCTCTGCCCCCTGGGTCGGGGCATTTATAAGGGAGCGCCCGGCAGAGAACCGGGAAAATTCACGCTTTCCCGCAGGGGAAGCGTTTTTGTCCGAAGCCGGCAAGGGGCGAGTTTTACTTCCCGCAACAAAAGAATCATGCCGCAGACGTGATTCAGCAAGAGAACCGTTCACCGGTTTCATGAAGCGGCCACGCCGGGCTACGGCTTTTATCTTGCCGTGCAATTCATGCCTCAAAAAATCGAGGGAAAAGCCGCCTTCCTGATATTTGGGAATAAAGTCAAGCGCTCCGGCTTCCAGGGCGCGAAGCGTGGGTTCAGCACCCTCAACGGCCAGGGAACTGACGATCAGAACCGGCTTGGGGTTTGTCTTCATCAGACGTTCCAACATGCCGAGCCCGTCCAGCTTGGGCATTTCAAGATCAAGGGTAACAAGATCGGGATTCAATTCCTGCACTTTGCGCAAGCCGTCTTCACCGTCCCAAGCCTGCCCGATAACCTTAATCTCCGGGTCTGCCTCAAGCATGCGGGTCAACGCACTACGCATAAACGCGGAATCATCAACAATCAGAACTCTAATCAAAGTCAAACTCTCCCTCGCGAGGAATTCTCGTTTGAAATGATTCATTCAAACAGGACGCATTAGTCTGCAATGCAAGCTTTACACACACATGAATTGCGGCTGTTCCGACCTTGCGCAAAACCCCGCTTCATTCAGCTTCACAGCGTATTTTACCCAGCTTGATAAAGCAGGGCAGGACTGCCGCCGAACAGCACACTCCCGGGGCAACCCTGCACCGCAAATCATAGCAAACATGTTGTTTTTACCTGATCGTTCCCGCTTTGACAAGCAAATGGATGATCAAGCGCCTTGAAATCCCCTGTTCGGCAACTCTTCTGAGGAAAACAGGTTTTTCCCCGAAAAGCTCCTTTTGGGGCTTGCCAAACACAGCATGGCTGTGTATATTCTCTCTTCGTTATCGGGATGTGGCTCAGTTTGGCTAGAGCGCAGCGTTCGGGACGCTGAGGCCGGAGGTTCAAATCCTCTCATCCCGACCAGTACACCACAGCCACCTGCCTGGCGGGTGACTTCCCCCTCCCCAGCAACGGCTTACTATCGGCTGGCGTCTCAATGACGCCAGCTTTTTATGTTATTGGCTCTGTTCCAATAGTGTTGGATTATATCCTTGGCCGCCGGAGGCGCGAGCGCAACGAACCATGGAGGCCGATGCCAATAGGCCGCTTGCGTTTTCCGCGCAAAACGCAAGCGGGAGCGAGTATCGGCAAGGCCGATCGAGCGTCATGAGGAGGTCGCGGAAGAAAGGGTTCGCGGAGGGGAGGCGAACAAATGGTACGCTGCCACGCCTGAAGCACAGGGCCATTTCAACGCGCGGATTCTCCCTCTTTTTGATCAAGCAATGCGGTGAACGCAGCTTCATCAAGAACAGCAATACCCGCCTCTTCGGCTTTGGTGAGCTTTGACCCGGGGTTTTCTCCCACCACCAGATAGTCAAGTTTTTTTGAAAACGAAGCGGCCACCAGCGCGCCCGCAGCTTCCGCCATGTTTTGAAATTCCTCACGCGAACGGCTTAATGTCCCGGTAAACAGGATACGCTTGCCGCTCAACGCCGTTTCCTTGCGCATCGGGCGCTCCTTGCGGCGAGGCCACAGCCCCATTGCGCGGAAACGTTCCAGCAACGTGCGATTGGAATCCGTAGCGAAGAACGCGCGAATGGAAGCAGCGACTTCCGGCCCGATATCGGGCAAACGCATCAAGTCTTCCTGAGTGGCTTGCTCCAACGCGTCCATATCTTCAAAGTCGGCGGCCAATGTTTTTGCCGTCTGCTCGCCCACCAAACGGATGCCCAACGCGGCGATAAAACGCTCCAAAGGCGCCGCGCGTCTGGCCTCATCCAGCGAGGTCACAAATTTTTCCGCCAGCACTTCTCCCATGCGCTCGAACCCCAGCAGTTCCTTTACCTCCAGGGTAAACAGGTCCGCCGCGTTCCGGACTCTCCCGGCCTTTACCAGCTCTTCCACCCAGCGCGCGCCCACGCCCTGAACATCAAGCCCGGCCTTGGACACGAAATGCACCATACTGCGCAGCAACACAGCGGGACACGACATATTCAGGCAGCGCCAGGCCGCCTCCCCTTCCAGTCGTGAGGCTTCAGACCCGCATTCCGGACAGCGCCGGGGAAACTCGTAGGGCACGGAATCCGGCTTGCGCTCTTCCAATACCGGCCCGACGACATCCGGAATCACGTCTCCGGCCCGCTGAATAATGACCGTATCCCCTTCCCGGATATCCATGTGACGAATTTCGTCTTCGTTATGAAGCGTGGCTCTGCTGACCATGACGCCGCCAACGCTGACCGGCTTCAACTCCGCCACAGGGGTCAACACCCCTGTCCGGCCCACCTGTATGGTAATCCGCTCAAGAGTCGTTTTTGCCCTGCGCGCGGCAAACTTCCAGGCTACGGCGAAGCGCGGAGCGCGAGCGGTGTACCCCAGGGCTTCTTCCGCATCCCGGTCATTCAGTTTGTACACCACACCATCAATCTCGAACGGCAGCGCGTCGCGCTTCGCTTCCATTTCATTGTAGTATGTCTGAGCTTCCCGCAGTCCACAACAGAGCCGGCCCCCCGTCGGTGTTTCAAATCCGTACTCCCGGAACGCGGCAATAAGATCCGCGTGCTTTTCCCAAGGGCCACGCCCGGCTTCACCGCCCTCCTCCATGAGGATTTGCCCTGCGCTGTAGGCGAGAAAACGCAAGCCACGGGCAGCGGTAATGGACGTGTCGAGCTGGCGCAGAGAACCCGCCGCCGCATTACGAGGGTTGGCGAATGTTTTCTGTCCTGCTTCTTCCTGCCGCTGATTCAGCTCTTCAAACTGTCTGCGGAACATGAGCACTTCCCCCCGCACTTCCAGCCGGGCGGGAAAAGGGCCGTTTCCGCGCAGACGAAGAGGCAGGTTGCGCACCGTCCGCATGGCAGCAGTCACGACTTCCCCCGTCTCTCCGTCACCGCGCGTCAACGCCTGCACAAACACGCCGTTTTCGTAGGTCAGCTCACAGGCCAGACCGTCCAGCTTGGGGTCAGCCCACCATTCATTCATGATTTCTTCGGAAGCCTCCGGCAACTGCCGCTTTGCCCGCAGGGCAAATGCCTGCCACTCTTCAGGAGAAAACACATTGTCCAGTCCATACATGCGCAGGGAATGAGCACGGGTTTCCAGATCGGGCAAAACCTCCCCGCCCGTACGCCGCGTAGGCGAATCCGGCGTCTGAAGCTCGGGACGCCGTGCCTCGATCTCCACCAGCTCACGAAACAGGCGGTCATAGGCTTCGTCCGTAATTTCAGGCGCATCCAATGTATGATACAGATAATTGTGATGATTGAGTTCTGCCCGTAAGACCGCGGCCCGAGCGGCATCCTGGTCTGTATCCTTGTCCGGATAAACGTGCGGCTCACCATCGGGCTGCCCGGGAGCAAGACTTTGCGGCAAGGGTTCCGCGGTCATGGACAAGGACGGAGGCACAGCCTCCGAAGGGCGGCCCGTCTCACGGGGGGGCACGGAAAACAAGGAATGCTGTTTCATGGCTGTTCCTGACAGGTGAAAGAAGGACAAAGCGGTTCAACGCGCGGCGTCCAGCGGATCTCCCGTATCTTCAAGGGTTTCAATACAGGCGCGTACAACTTCTGCCGCGCGGGGCAACACACATTCCGCCAGCGCCCGTTTACGCTCGGCCTGCAACAGAGGACGGAAGCGCAGGGATGAGCTCAATCCTCCCAATTCCATATAGGATGCCACAAAGGGCAACAACGCCAGGTTATCCGGGGTCAAACGCCGCGCGACGAAGGCGAAATCTCCGGCAATGCGATACGCCACGTCAAAGCGTGCTTCTCTGAAAAGGGGGGTGCGGAAAAAGACGGCGGGAGTCAACAACGGCATGCCGCAAATGAACTGACGAAAAATCTCCGCTCTGCTGCGGGAAACACGTTCCCGCACCTGTCCATTGCGGCCAAGTTCAAGCCCGGCCTGGGCAAATGTGACGCGTTCCGGCAAGTCCGCCAGCATTCGTACAGCCCGAGCCAGAACATGCGGCCCGGCCAGAGCGTCATCCGCGCCAAGGAACATGACCCAGCGGCTCTGCGGCGACAGGCGATCGAGCGCGCGATTCCACGCATCATACACGCCACCGTCCGCCTCCCGGACAATCTTCAGCCGTTGATCCGGATACATGGCAAAGATATCCGCCGTGGCATCTTCCGACAGAGCGTCCTGAATCAGGCATTCCCAATCGCTATGCGTCTGGGCGAACAGGGAATCCAGGGCGCGCTGCAACGTGGCTGCTCCATTGCGCACAGCCATGATTATGGAAAAACGGCATTCGGGTTTCACGCCATGCCTCCGGAGGGCTTCACCTTTTTCCCCACCCTCGATTTTCCTATATTCCGAGCGGAATTCGGCGTTGCTGCGAACGAGGGGGCGGGGACGGCTTTCCCCGTGGTTTCCTGTACTTCATCGCCGCCAAGATAGAGCCTTTCTCGCAGAGCATGGATGCGATCGCGCAGTTCGGCGGCTTTCTCGAATTCCAGCTCGCGGGCGGCCGATCGCATATCTTTTTCCAGCACACCAATGAGCTTTGCGATATCCTCGGGGTTTTCCGGCACGCTCTCAACCGGGGCAAGTTCCTTGCGGCTTTTGCCCTTGCGTTTTCTTCCGCCGGGGGCATCCGCTCCGTACAAGCTGTCCAGCGGACTTTCCAGAGATTTGCTCACTGTTGCCGGCACGATGCCATACTCGGCATTCCAGGCCAGCTGCCTGGTACGGCGACGCTCTGTTTCATCCATGGCTGCGCGCATTGAGGCCGTCACGCTGTCGGCGTAAAGGATAACACGGCCTGCGGCGTTGCGGGCCGCACGCCCGAAGGTCTGGATAAGCGCTCCGGTCGAACGCAGAAAACCTTCCTTGTCCGCATCCAGAATAGCCACCAGGGATACTTCGGGAATATCCAGGCCTTCACGCAACAGATTAATGCCTACCAGAACATCACACTCGCCCATGCGCAGAGAGCGGATGATCGCAATGCGTTCCAGAGTATCAATATCGGAATGAAGGTAGCGTGTGGACACGCCCATATTGCCGAGATATTCCGTCAACTCCTCGGCCATGCGTTTGGTCAGCGTGGTGATCAGCACCCGCTCCCCTTTTGCCGCACGGGCTTTGCATTCGCCCACCAGATCATCCATCTGCCCCCTGGTCGGACGGATTTCCACCGGCGGATCCACCAGGCCCGTAGGCCGGATGACCTGCTCTATGACAAGCCCTGCGCTGCGATCCAGCTCCCATCGGGCAGGCGTGGCAGAAACATAAATACTCTGGCGGATACGCTCCTCAAACTCCCGGAACATCAGCGGACGGTTATCCAGCGCGGAAGGCAGACGGAACCCGTAATCAACCAGCGTGGTCTTGCGCGAACGGTCGCCCTTGTACATGGCCCCCACCTGGGGAATGCTCATGTGCGACTCGTCGACGAACAGAAGGAAATCCTCGGGAAAATAATCCAGCAGGGTCGCCGGAGGCTCTCCCGCCTTACGGCCATCAAGGTGGCGCGAATAGTTTTCAATACCGTTGCAGTAACCGAGCTCCTGCATCATTTCCAGGTCGAGCTGCGTGCGCTGTTCCAGACGCTGCTCTTCCACCAGGCGGTTTGCATCATGAAATTCCCGCAGGCGCTCTCCCAATTCCGCCCTGATATCATCCATGGCCCGGATCAGGTTGTCCCGGTCGGAAACATAGTGGCTGGCGGGATAGATGACGGTTTTGGAAATTCTGCCCAGCACCTTGCCTGTGAGCGGATCGATTTCGCTCACGGACTCCAGGGTATCTCCGAAAAATTCCATCCGGAGAGCCCGTTCATGCTCGTAGGCGGGAATGACTTCCAGTACATCACCGCGTACGCGGAAGGTTCCGCGATGAAAATCATAGTCATTGCGCGTGTACTGAACGTCCACCAGGCGGGAAATGATATCTTCCATGCCGATCCGTTGCCCTTCTTCCACGGGGATAATCAGCTTGGCGTAATATTCCGGAGAGCCCAGACCATAAATACAGGACACCGATGCCACGATGATGACGTCCCGCCGGGTCAGCAATGCATGGGTGGCGGCATGGCGCAACTTGTCGATGTTGTCGTTGATGGCCGAATCCTTCTCGATGTAGGTATCGGAGGAAGGAACATAGGCTTCGGGCTGATAATAGTCGTAATAACTGACGAAATACTCCACCGCGTTTTCCGGAAACAGGGCGCGGAATTCACTGTACAACTGTGCGGCCAGGGTCTTGTTATGGGCCAGCACCAGCGCGGGACGTCCGGTACGGGCAATGACGTTGGCCATGGTAAACGTCTTGCCCGAACCGGTAACGCCCAGCAGCACCTGATCGCGCACTCCGGCCTCCACATTGGCAACCAGTTCGTCAATGGCGGAAGGTTGATCGCCTGTGGGGGCAAAAGGCGCGTGAATACGGAAAGGAAACTTTTCCTGATTCATGAGCGTCAGGCACGCGGAGGCGTAACGATGAAGCCGCCCACATTAACCGGGGCGCCGCCATTTGCGTTTGCGGCGGCCTCGTTTCGCGCTCCGGAAGAAGAGGTCGGTACGGAACTTCCCCCGTCATGCCGGATCACGCTGGTGAGTCCCGCCACAATGCCGGAAAGATTTGCCAGATCCTGCGGTATGATCATGGTAGTTCCTGTTTTGGCCAGAGCGCCGAACTGCTGCACCCAGCTCTCCGCCACGCGAAGGTTCGCCGCCGCCACGCCACCGGGAAACGCCATCTGTTCTGACACCAGGCGCAACCCTTCCGCCGTGGCCTGCGCCACGGTTTCGATCAGCGCGGCTTCACCCTGAGCCTGATTCTTGAGGGCTTGCATCTTGCCTTCCGATTCAGCGATGGCGGCCTGTTTGGCGCCTTCCGCCCGGTTGATCTGCGACTGCATTTCCCCTTCGGATTGTGCGATCACGGCGCGCTTTTCACGCTCGGCCCGCATCTGCTTTTCCATGGCCTGCATCACCGTGGACGGAGGTGTGATATCCCGGATTTCATAGCGCAATACTTTGATGCCCCACGGCGAGGTCGCGGCGTCCAGCGCGGCAACGACTTCCTGGTTGATAGTATTGCGTTCCTCAAACGTTCTGTCCAGTTCAAGCTTTCCGATGGCCGAGCGCAATGCCGTCTGCGCCAGTTGCACCGCCCCGAAAAGGTAGTCGCTGATTCCGTAGGCCGATTTTTCCGGGGCTATGACCTGAAGATACAGTACACCGTCAATATCCACGCTCACGTTGTCCCGGGTAATACAGGTCTGCTTGGGTACGTCGAGCACCTGCTCCTTGAGAGAACGCTTATAAGCGACAACATCCAGAAAGGGAATCAGCAGATGAAAACCGGCATAGAGCACTGTGCGGAACTTGCCGAGGCGCTCCACTACATAGGCCTGCTGGTTGGGGACAACCTTGGCCGTTTTTAGCAGGATAATAACCAGCAGAATGGCCAGCAACGCAAGAATGACAATGGAAGTGGGCATAAATGTAAGCATGGGATATCCTTATATTCAGGTACAGGTGGGCTTTATCAGACTGTGAAACGCTGCGATTCACTCAACAGTCTCAACTTCCAGGACAAGCATATCTGCCGGGGATGGGCCTTTCACACGAACACGCCCCCCCTTTGCCACAGCCACGGGAGAACAAGCACGCCAAAAACTGCCGCCGAGTGCGATTTCGCCTATCCCTCCGGCAGGAATCTCCTGCGTCACCTCGGCCAGTGCTCCTGCATGGGTGAATTCCGGCGCGCCCTCAGGCGAAGCGCCGGGCGCATCAGCCTTGCCTCCACGAAATACGGCAACCAGACGGCGGCGCAGAACAAGAAGAGACGCCAGAGACACCAGTAGAAAAGCGGCCAGTTCCTGTTCAAGACCGGAATGGACAGCCGCGACCAATGCGGCGGCCCAGGCCCCCACGCCGAAAAAAAACAGGACAAAAGAGATGGTGAACAGTTCGCCCAGCAGGCAGGCGACGCCGATGACAAACCAGACAATAACGGCGTTCATGCAGGTCCTCCACAACATACTTGATCAGACTGATGTTTCAATCCACAATCGCCCCATCCGGCGACTGACTCCGCGGCCGACGGATAGGGTTGTACGGATTGCCCCTCCCTGAAGGGAGGGGGTACGGA
>CAJTSU010000010.1 GCA_910579055.1 uncultured Mailhella sp.
CAATATCCGCAGACACTTGAGCATTGAGGACTATTCCCGCGTGGACGCCATGATTGCCTTGCGGATGCGCGCCAACGGCCACAGCCGGGAGGCTGTTGAAGAAACCATTCGCGCGTGTGCCCCGACCATCCGCGAAGAACAGGCACACGGGCGCAACTGGCAACGCTACGCCGAACGCACAGCGGAGTATGCCTTCGGCATGGCCGGAGACAGGGATTTGGCGAGGAACGAGCGGTATCGGGAGCTGTGGAAGAGAGTTGAAGGACGGAGCGTAAAAAGTCAGAAATGGACGATAGTACGGATGCGATAGAATCTGCCAAATCAACCTTGTGCAGTTTTTACAACTCAACGAATAGAGATGAAAACGTGATAATTGAATTTACCTCGTTATAATGCTTCAATTGGTTGTTCATCGTTCCCCAAGGGGGGGGCTTGAGTTAGCAGACAACAGTAAAATTCAAGAGAGAGAGACGGTAAACAGCCAATTGAAATATTAGGCTCTGTTATACAATCGAGTGTATAGTAAAATCCAATAAACAAAATAAGTTACGCAAGAAATCATGTATGGCTTATGACCTTAAAGTCATATTTTCTTAGGTCTGTAGACTAGATTGTATAACAGAGCCAAATATTATAAATGCACGTTATAGACATATAGTCTTACGCTGAAATGCTCATCCCAAATCACTACTGTCCGGCTAACGAAATTTTGGATGACAAAAATAATGTGTAATTACTTTTTTGCGGTTCAAAATGGTTGACAATTTTAGTCGAACAGCAGTGATTCCAAACCATTACCTTATGCTTCTGGAAGTTACTGTTCCCCCGTGAACGGGATCAGCGTCACTTCTCTTTCTTCTTCAGTTTCAGCCAGGTAGTTCCCTAGAAAGACTCCTCGCGGAATGCCTTCCACCTTGCAGTAACAGGCTATGGATTCAGTAAGTTCATTTTTGGCTGCGCAGGCTGAAAAGGGTATATCTCTCAATGTGCCTTTTGCTCCCAATACAGGATAAGCAAGCTGGCTTTTTTTCGGTACGGCTCCAAGCGGTCCCACGCCGAAGGTGGGTATGTCCGCTTCCAGCACACCAGCAGTGAAACCTGCCATTTGCCCATCTGTAGGGGCGATTTCCAGCCATAGTCCAATCATGGGATTGAGCAGCGCTCGTATATGGAAAGGAACGGACAGATTGGTTCCTGGTTTGAATCGGGCAGCCATGAGACGTGCAGCGAAGGGCTCTGGAGAGTGCCAAATTTTTACATGGTTCATGACTGGCGGAAGAATGGGAGCAGGGCCTTCTCCGCATAATACAACTGCCGTGCCGGGTTGACTTTTCCGGCGGAGAGAGAGGGCGAGTAACGTTATCATGCAAAGCACGTTTTCTGTGAACTCAGCAGGTGCTCCGGCTATTACCCAAGCCTGTACGGCGGTATCTTCAAGTACTTCAGCAAGCTGCATCCAGTCATTTTTTTGGTTGGCGAGTTCTTTCCAGTGCAGAACAGCAGTGGCAAAACCTGCCTGGCGAAGTTTGCTTTCTTCCAAGTGGGCCGAATAGTCTCCCATGACACACAGCAGGGCTTTGGGCAGGGGCATGATTATGACTCCTTTGCAATCAGGCTGGTATAGAGAGAGGAAAAACAGCGAACGGCGAAATTTCTGGGACGGAAAGCCTCTTCCAGTTCATGTGCGGCAGGGCGCATGGCGGGATTGAAGGATAGGCCGCGCAGCAGCATTTTTCCTTCAGGAGTATTGCCGATGGACAAATGCGGCGACATTTCAGTATTTCGGGCTTCCAGTGCTGTATGCCGGGCAAACGGGTGAATACCTTCGAGCAGTTCGATGATCGTGCAACAGGCGGCGAAGATATCATCGGCAAAAGACGGCGGGCTACCCTCAAGGCGTTCCGGTGATGCGTGCAAAATGCTGTAGGCCGCCAGCTCTAGGCTGGAGCGCAGACTTTGACTGATAGGGGATGAGGCGTGTCCTGGTTTCGGGAAGACTTCCGCCGTATTAAAATCGAACAGGACAAGCCTGTTGCCTTTTTCCAGCATGAGATTCGCAGGCTTGATGTCACCATGAGCTATTCCCAGCTCATGCAGCAAGGTCAACGTTCTGAACAGCTGACGCGCCAGGGGAATGGCTGCCGTTCCCAGTCCGGACGGGGACTGTCCCAGCATGGCATAAAGATTTCTGCCTGTCAGAAGTTCCATACTGAGACACAATCTGCCTTTTTCCTCATGCAGATCGAATACACGTACTACGCCGGAATGGGAAATATTGCGGGCGATGAAGAATTCTCTGGCGAGAAGACGACGGGCCACCGGATTCTGTTCATATTTTACGCGCAGTCGTTTGACCGCCACATGAGGAAAACCGTCATCATATTCAAGCCTGAGCAAGTCTCTGGCCGAATACACTTCACATAACCCGCCAGCCCCAAGCTCCTGCTCAGGTATGAAACGGATAGGTGTATTATCCCCGGATAAAAGTGAAGATCTTTCTTTACGGCATAGTCGTTCTGTATTTTGTCTTGAGAGGGATTTTTTTTTCTTGGTGCGCATATTACTCCCCCTGCGACAAAAATACGGTGATCAGGCTCACATCATCCGGCTGTGGATAATCAGCCAGAGCCTTCCGTATGCGTTCAGCACACGTATAGGCATTTCCCTGACTCATAAGAGTGTTAAGTTTTGCTTCACCAAGTATGCTGGTCAATCCGTCCGAGCACAGCAGGAGACGGTCATCGGCTTTCAGGGTGAAGTGTACTTCATCTATTTTTGTGGTGGATACGCCGATGGCATTGGTAATGATATTTCCCCGCACCATGCGGTACGCTTCCGGTCTGGTCAGCTCTCCATTGTCAATTTTTTCCTGGCGCAACGTGTGATCATGGGTACATTGATACAGAACACCATTGCGCATCAGATAACAGCGGCTGTCGCCGGACCAAAGGCAAGCTGCCTGTTCTTCATGCGTCAACAAGACAACAATGGTGCTGGCCGCAGTACCGGGCCACAGGGCGCGGGAAATCAGAAGTGTATTTGCCTCACTCAGGCAGGAACGGACATTTCGGACATGATTTTCCAGAGAGGTCGCTTCCGGAAGATCCATAAGTTTTTTTATGAGAAGCCGACTGGCATTTGCCCCGTAAGCGGTACTTCCCACGCCATCTGCCACAGCCCAGCAGCGCCGTTCCGGCCAGTTGAGAAAAGCATCCTCATTTTTTTGCCTACGTTCTCCCTGCTGCGACCATCCCCATGAGTTAAGCATGACAGAAAAGATACGGCTTTCCTTATGTGCGCGTGAATCGTTCACTGGCCTATCCTCCGCATGGTGGGAACGGTTCTTGCCCCTTTATGAGGAAAAGATGGCTGGCGAGCAGACGTCCTTTCTTTCTGGACAGAGGAGGGAGAAAGCGAGGACGGTTGATGGGGTTGTGTTTTTGCACCCCGGGGACTTAAATAGCCGTTGGCCGTCATGACGGCGGCGGCAGCGACAAACTGGGGAACAAAGCGCAGTGTTTCCTGCGGAACAGTATTTCTGCTGGCAACGGACAATTCAGCCAAACTCGTTGCGCCGCATTTGCGCAGAAAGGACTTCATGGCTCCTTCTCCACAATTGTAAGCGGCAAGGGCCAGAGGCCAGTCCTGAAAATACTCGTTGAGCCAGCGTAGATAGCGGGTTGCAGCCTCCGTAGATTTACGGGGATCGAGGCGTTCATCTTGTACAGCGTTGACTACCAGCCCGAAACGGCGTGCCGTTGCAGGCATAAGCTGCCATAAACCGACGGCCCCGACCGGTGAAACGGCTTGAGGTTCAAATGCGCTTTCAACCAGAGGAAGAGCTGCCAGTTCAGACGGCAATGCCTGTTCTTCCAGAATTGAGGAAATCATGGGAAGAAAAAGGGCTGCGCGTTCCAGAACCCGCCTGGTCACTGCCTTCTGTGTGACAGTGAGCCGATATATGTATTCCCGCATGACTTCCTGCTCTGATGGAGGAAGCCATGCGGAAACGGGAGAACATAACGCAGAGGGAATACGAGCGGAGAAGCTGCTCTGTGCGGCGAGTTTGGCATGTTCTTCTTTTGTAAACGGCATCCAAAGTGTGGCTACATCCGCCATACGTCGGGGAGGCCGGATCGTCTGCCCTCCGAAGGGAGGAAGATACTCCCGGCGAATGGTGATTGCACGGGAAGACGGCGTTTCGTTGATTTCTGGCGACATTTCGGTCACACAGCCTGTCAGAGCGACAAGCGACAGACAACTACAGATTGTCCAGCATGAGGCAAATATTTTGCCTTGGCTGATTCCCGTTTGGCGTTGAATAATTGGGGTTACGCCGTTTTTGTAGGAGACGCCGGTATATGCCATATTTTCCTTCAAGGATTTGTTCGCAGAAAAAGCCGCTTATTTTTTTAGAGTGGCTTTGCGTGTTTTGAAAATGGCATCTACAAGCATGTCAGCCGTTGCATTTTCATACATTTCATCAATAAGCTCCGAGGGGAGACATAAGACAAACTTTCCAAACTCCTCACGCGATAGGTTACATTTTTTCCAGATACGCAACGAGTCATATTGCTTGCGCGACATGCGAAGCCATGCCCATGGTTTTGTATCTTTATTGTTGTTTACTACCATACCCATTAGCTCATTGCAGAATAGCTGGTAGCGTGAAGGAACAAACCGTTGGATCAAAGGGGTTCAGCTTGTTTCTGAACTGAATCAGAAATTGAGCCCAGCTGCCATTTTGCCGTATTTCTATGAGACAGGTATTGTTTTCCTGTTTCTTGATGGTGCCAGCTTGTAGAATACGAAAGACCGCCCAATCGCCGCGCGCGTCATGGCGCTGGGATATGCCGTTAAGATCCGTCATTTCCAACCATGCGCGGCTGTGGTTGGCAGGCCATGAGAAATTGTTGCCCTGCACCATGCCGTGCCAATAGCTTACTGTTTCGTTATCCATGGCAAAGGTCACCTGTTTCATGGAAGCATCAAGCGCATACGGTTCCATCGTGAAGTTGATGCCCAGTTCCCGCCCGGATGAGAAGAACGCGCTTTGCACACGGTTGGCTCGCGTTAGTTGGGTCAGTGCTTGGGATGAGAGAGGTAGCGTCCGTCCCATGATACTGCGGAGTGTACCGTTACTGTTGGTAAATGGACGCAGATACGCGTCATAGAAGCTGTCAAGCGTGCCCCCGGCCCGGAAAAAGGAGCTGAAGGCATCGAGACTGACATCATGGTCGGTTTGACTGTTGAAAGGGTAATAGTGGCTGAGATCGCGCTCATAAAGCTGCACGACGCGTTGCCTGTAGGACTGATTGATGTAGTCCGCAGCAAGAGACAGCATACGCCGCAACGAACCTGAGGGAACGCTTTCATACCAGCCCCGTACAGGAGGAGGCAACTTTCCTGCCGCGCTTTCCAGCTCGCGCAGGGTTTCATCCTTGGTATCCGCGATTTCCAGCAGTGCCGTAAAAACACGCTGGGCAGGATCGTCGCTGCTGTGCAGCTTTGTCAGATATGTACCGGTATCAACCATAGCGTCATGCGCGGCCTTGAGTGCGGGGGCGGCATTGCCATCAGCGTCGATCAGGCTGACAAGCGGAAGAAAATACTGGCGCACCGCTCGTGCATCTTTCTGTGCTTCAGCCCGAGCCTTGGCCGTGACCGCCGCCAGCTTGTCGGCGGCACTTTGGGTGACGGCTCTGCCGACCTGTGCGCCGAGTACGCCTCCCACCTTTCGGGCGGCCTGGTTCTGTGCCTGTGCCGCAAGGGTACTGGCCACCGGATCGGCCTCGGTCTCCGCAAGAATAAGATTTGTGTTGTCCCGTACCTCCCTTAAAACCAGAGTTACTGGAGATATGCCCGCCGTCAGACTTTCCGCAGTCTTTGCGGCGGCAGAAAGAGTCCTGGGACTCGGCACATTAAGTTTACGAACAGCTTCTGTCCAGAAGCTGGTGTAATCGCGGAAGTACATGGCTCGGACATCTCTGTAAATGCGATCCATGTCCAGAGAGCTGAGCGTGAGAGGATTGGAACCAAAAATCCAGCTGTCGTCAGTCATGCTTCGGATAATGGCAGGACAGCGTTCCACGCAGTATTCTTCATATCCTTTCCGGGTATAAAGGTAGGGAATGGGGTAGGTGTCGCCGTCAAACGGCGACATGCTTTCCCCCAGGCTGGTTCTGAAGGTGAAAGGTGGCTTGCCGTTTTCCTGCGCCTCTTCCTTCATCTGTTGGTATGCCAGTTCAGCCAGGGGAACCTTCAACAGAGCTTGGCGTGCCTTGTCTAGTAGAGCCTGATTAGGCTCCATTGGACGAATGCCGTGGCGTATGGCGTAGTCCATATGGCGCGCCAGAGCGTCCTGTGTTGCTGCGTCCCCCATAAACTGGGAAGACCATTGGCGCTCCAGCCAGTCGGAAATGAAGTCCCGTTTGATATGTTTCGGTTCGCACAGCATGAGATAGGCACGCAGAGCTGGCTTAAGCTCTCCGACATTTGTCAGTGACTGTTCGATTTTTTGTGCGGCTGTCTGGCGCACCTGTGGAAGTAGGCGATCGTTGAGTTCCCCAAGATACGCAGCTTGCGCGGCCTGTCCGACAGCATTGCCTTGATACAGACCCAGCCCATATGAAATACTGGAATCTTCTTCGGGGTTGTAAACATAGAGCGTTTTTTCAATCGTACCCAACTCGGGCAATAAAGCTTTCGCATCTGAAGGCTGTGGAACAGCCCTGCGCTGCTCCTCAAAAGTCGAATGCAGTTCGGCGATGGATTCAATATTCAGGTAGTTGTTTATGAAGCTGATGCCCAGGAAGGTCGCCAGAAAAAGAAACAGAGCTGTGGCCGCAAGCTGCAGTCCGTGACGGCGCAAACGGAGTGCCCAGAGGTGTTCCTTGTCCGAACCAGCCAGACTTGCTTCTGGAATAACGCAATCCTGCAAGAGACGAAGGATGAAGAAACCTTTCGCATAATCTCCCTGAGAGGGCTGAAAACCTGTCTGGAATGCAAGCTCTCCTCCTCTGGCGGCGGATTTGAGTACATCCTGGGAGGACAGGGCGCTGGTGAAAAAGAAGCCTCGGAACATGACGGGCCTGTGATAGCGTGAAGGCCCCAAAGCCTCCGCGATGAAATCCTCGATATTCGGTGCAAGCGCAGCCAGTTCCTGCGGGAAGCGGAAAATTTCTCCCCGGGCCGTCATATCCCGTTCCTGATGAATTTTGGAAATGATCTGCGCATTTAGGGTCTGAAACATTTCCGCCGTTTCTTTGCGCAGGTTGCCCACATCCATGCTGAGTCCGCTTCCGGCGGGACAACCGAACATCTGTTCGCGTTCCACACGGGGCAACTGGGCAAAAAATTGGGCAAAACCGGGGATCACGTCGCATTTCGTGAACACCAGAAAAACCGGAACATGGGTTCGCAGAGCCTGAAGCGCTTCGCTCAGCCGTTCCCGGATGGTGCGGGCGATGTGTTCTCGCCGGGCAACATCGGCATCCATAATATCGCGCATGCTTATGCAGACAATGATGCCGTTGGCGGGTCTGGCGGGGCGGGAGTGAAAGATCCGTTTCAGGAGTAGTTGCCACAGATTATTTTGCCCGCTTTCGCGGCGGCTATCCGTGTAACCTCCGGGAGTATCGACGAACACAGCCTGATTGGCGAACATCGTTTCGCAACGTGTTGTCGCCTTTAACTGATAGAGATGGCGATCCGCCTGCTCATTAAACGGAAACTGTAGACCGGAATTAAGCAGGAACGAGGTCTTACCACAGTTTTCCGGGCCGATGATGAGAAACCAGGGCAGACTATAGCGTGACCGGCTACCTCCGCCGTAGAAATTTGAATGCGTGACAATGCGGATAGCATTTTTGATTTTGTCCCTGATGTAGTCACGCTCTTCCCGTACGACAGTTCGTGCCTGTTCCCTCTGCTCAGCGGCAGCCGCTTTTTCCGGATCGGCGAGTTCTTTTCTTCTGCGGCGTGAATAAAAGATGGCGACAAACAACCCCCACAGAAATACCAGAACTAATGTGGCTATCAGCCTTGATATGACGCTTTCCAGAACCTTGTGTTCCGCAATGGCGATATAAGGCCCCAAAAACCATACGAGCAGGACGAAAAACGACATCAATGCAAGAGCGAGAACCCAGGGGGCTGTCAGCGCGTTTTTGAGCGCCCGGAGAAATGCTCTCATGGCTGCACCTCCTGAAGACTGCCCGAGATAGTGGACATCTCGCCAAGCAAAGGTTCCGCCTGCTTTTCCAGGATAGTGGAAAATCCGACGAATGTTACCCCGATGGCGAAAAGAAAAACAGCAAGTACCAACCATACCGGGATATAAGCATGGATACGATGTTGCCCTTTGGGTGACTCGACTTTTGGGGAGAGATCTTGCGGCGGTTCGCCACGCAGCAGACGGATCTGCTTATATATTTTGTCCCGAAGCGCTTCCAGGGCAATAGGGCCGCGCTCCCGAACGCCAAATTTGCCTTCAAAGCCAAGGCTCAAAAGCAGGTACATAAGTTCCAAAATATAAAGGTTGCGTGCGGGCTGCTGCATGCAGCGATCCAGAATTTGAAAGAATTTTTCGCCGCCCCATGTTTCATTATGGAAGGTGGAAAGCAGTCCATGTTTGCTCCATTCTCCATTTTCTCCTGATAGAGAAGTGGAAACAGCTTCGTCCACGGCGGTACATAACACGTAGCGAGAAGCTATGATCTGTGCCTGTTCAATATCAGATAACGCCAGGGCTCGACTTTCAAAAGCGCGAATCTCCGCTTCAAGCCCCGCACGCAGGTGTTCGATATTTCCGTTATGCCCGGACTGCTCGGAAGGCTCCTGATGGTTGGGAACGGATTCCTTATGTGTCGAGCGGATACGGACAATGGCCAGCAACAGTTCCGAGGCCGCACTGACCAGAGGATTCAGCCCGGAATTGCAGGTGCTGACGGAAGTTTGCTGCGCCACATATGGCATGGAACTTCGTATTCCGCCTGTGCCTGATACTGCTACCGGTCGGAAAGAAGAGGGCAGATCGGGAGCGGGACTGGGTTCCCCCATGTTCAGGAAGACGGTTTGATCAATGTCCGTCTGTTTCATGGTTTACTCCTTGATGGCCCAGAACTGCAGCTGAAGTCCCGGAAAAGTACCTGAGACATAAAACGCGAATCCTCCGGAAAGTTCCATTTGCGCAAGTTCTTCTGATGTGAATTCCAGGTGGAAATAGCTTTTACCGGCATGGAATGGAATTTGGCGCGGCGCAACGGCCAGGGCGGAAATTTTGATGCCCGGCAACTGGCGGTTGACCAGATCCCGGATATTTTCGACTGTACCAATTTTCAACTGGCGCGGGAGAGAAGTCCGCAGTGTTTCCTGATCCATGTCGGCCCACGCTACCAGGACAAAACTGGCTGAGGCCAGAAGATTGCGATCATGGATGGGGGAGACCGTAATTCCGTATTTTCTCTGTTGCAGCGGCAGTTCAACCGCATGCTGTTCAAGAACCATACTGAGCGCGAAGCGCGCCAGTTCCATCAGATCAGTGAAACATTTATACTGTTCCCCGTGATTGTATTCGGGCAAATTTCCAGGACGTTTTCCCGCTTCAACATACGAGGCAAGCTCACCTGCCAGAGAAAGAAGGCGGAGGTAAAAATCTTCCGGAGTGGCATGGGGTGTTTTATCAAGATGTTTGAATTCAGGTTCGGCTTTATTCAGACATTGAAGTAGCATGAAGTCGGCAATTTCAGCTGACCCCGTACTGCCCGCACTGCTGATCCGGCTGGCAAGCTGATCGGCTCGATGGCTGATGAGTCCAATAATTTCTCGTAGATAGCCGGACAGAAGCTGCGATGGCCCCAGATGCATGAAGGTTGGGGTAAAGTCTTTGTCCGTCAGGATTGATTTGTCCGGACGACATTCCACAATATGGAGAATAGGCAGAATGACGTGCCCGCTCCGGCTGGTGTCGTCCTCAAACATCAGCTTCAGATCCGGTCTGGCGCAATGGATAGTACGTTCCCGCGTGTCCGCCGCTATATTGGAACGTACTGTAACGGCATGTGCCACATAGCGGGTGGACAGGCCCATATTTTTTTCATCGCGGATTTCGGACGAGCCTTCCAGCGCAATGGGAAGCGCCAACACAACCTGGCGGTTCATTGTGCCCGGCTCCACGTCGAGCGACAAACCTTCTTGGCCATGCCCTATTTCAAAAAGGCTGCCGTCGGGCAAAATACCCTGCGCCTTGCTAAGTACGACTTTACCGAGATTAAGATACTGTTCGTCAATCGCAAATTCCGTGAATCCCCATCCGTAGTGGCTCAACAGAAGACTGCGTTGCGACATCTGTGAGTCTGTATATCTGTCCTGCTGTTGGAAATGGACAGGGGAAAGCTGTAGCCCTTCCGTCCATACGACACGCTCTGTCAACATGGCGCTTCCTCACTTGTCAGTTAACCTGCTTTGACCTTGGCAGAACATAGCCGGGGGCGGCTGTTTCAGACTGGACAGCGGGAGCCTTTTGCTCTTTTTCCACAGAAGCAGGAGAAGGCGGTATTTCATTTTTTTCTTCATCGGCAGTCTGGCTGATACGTTCCTGATAGCTGCGCACGCATTCCTCCGACGACCATTCCGTGTTCGGATCGATAACAATCATAGATGCATCGTTAAGTTCAAGACGAATCAGATTTTTCTTTTCAGGATCCACGGGGAGCACAGCCCTCCATCTGGCCCGTTCCATTTGCCGAAAGCCCGCCAGTATACCTACATACCGCGTTTCGGGCATAGGCGCATATTCCACGATGCGGGCTTCGCCCGGTACAAAGAGAAGTTCATCCATGGCCACCAGATTAGCCCCCAGAACCTTCATTGGCTCCATGAAGAGAACCTGAAAATCTCCCTGGCGAAAGGCCATATCATTTCGCATTTCGTACATTTTTACGATAATGGGGGAGGGACGTCCCGAACTGTCTGGATTCACATTCGGTTGACTGGCGACTTCCATGGTAATTCGGGGAGATGAACAGCCATTCAACAGAGGAATCATGGTCAGAGCCAGCATATACAGGAGTGCGCGGAACTTCATTTTTTGTCTCCTTGGCGGTTAATAAAGGCCGGATGAAGTGTTCTTACCTGCATTTCATAGGCACGGGCAAAGTCATCCAGAAAAAAAGCCGCGAAGCCGTTGTTATCGTCACGCAGTTCTGCATGTATTTTGGTATAGGCACTCCACAAACGCCGTATGCGGGAAAAGCGCACTGATCCTGCCGCATCCAGTTTGGCCTCGACAGCTTCGGGGCTTATTCGTGCCAGTATGGCTTGGGCTACGGCGCGCGCTCCGGCAATCAGTCCCATGTTATGGCTGTGCAGATCCTCAAATCCATTCTGCATGGCTTGGGCGGGGGGCAGAAAACCTTCATGGGGAGAAGCCAGCAGATAATTGAGAGCCGCCTTGCCCGTAGGTGAAAACTTCAGAGGGTTATTGCTGGCCAGCGCCATGGTGGTTAGAGGCAGTCGCAGTTCGTTTTTGCTGTCGGCCCTGTTGCGCAAGGCCTGGAGCATCCCGTCCACCGAGGCCGTCACCAGTTCGGCTGCCTGAAGCATGATCCGTTCCCGCTCCGTTTGGGATGCAGGAGCGGAGGCAAAACCCAGCGCATGGAAGAAGGTCTCCACCTCCGGGGAAGGAATGTCAGGAGTATCCTGAGTCTGGAGCGCTTTTTCGGTGGGATGCGGAGTTTGGGCCGCCGGAACGAATCCCGCATCCGGGGTGGAAGATTGCGCCTGGGCAGGCGCTTGTTCATTGCTTTCTTCGTTCCAGTCTTCCGGAACCAGAATGATTTCCGGCATGGCTTCAAGTGGAGCCTCCGTATGATCGGATTGAAACGAAGGTTTCGTGGGGGAGACACCCAGCAGATCGTTATAGAGTCCGAGTCGTTTGCGCGCATTGAGTTCGTCTTGCTGTTCCAGAGCAAGAAGAGGATCGTCAGCCAGAATATCATCGCTTGGAATCAGGTCCTCAGCCTGCATTACCTGTCCGGATAGATAGGAATCCGGTTTGTGCAGCAGCCGAGCCTGAATGCTGTATTCTCCTATATGATATGTACTTCCATGTTCTATTTTATATTTTTTGCCTTTTTGAAGTCGCTCCTTGCCTAGAGCGTTATATATTCCATTCGTGCTTAAGTCTTCGATAACAAATGATGAATATTCAAAACTGATGAGGGCATGTTTACGTGAAACCTGCTTTGTTTTATCTGGGAGTATCCATTCACATTGTTCATCGCGTCCTATATATCCTCCAACCTCACTGAATACATGCTGTACGCTGTCCTGATTAAGTGAAAATTTTTGACGACTGATAATTTCTAACATAAGTTCCATAACATTCTCCTCTATATTCATTGAATATGGAGTGTTTTTATCAGTCGATATTAAAAGATGATAAACGACGCCGAATAGTCCTGGGATGAACATCAAGAGCCTTAGAACACGCCTGTATGTCTCCATTGTATAATTTTATTGCCTGTTGTATGAACCATCTTTCCTGTATTTCTCTAAAATTTGCCAATGAAATACAATGAAGTTCACCATCTATGATGGAGGCAAGTGTTTCTGAATCAAGTTCAGCACAGTCAATAGGGGCGCTATTAACTGCCTGTTCAATTATGGATTCCAGTTCACGGATGTTACCAGGGTAAGAATATCCAAGCAACATAAGGTGGGCTTCAGGAGAAAAATTCAGCCGAGGGCGATTTGACTTCCTACAGCATTGCTCAAGAAAAAGCGAGCAGAGTTCTGGAATATCTTCCCGCCGTTCCCGAAGGGGGGGAATATGAATTTTGAGGACAGCCAGCCGATGATAGAGATCGCGACGAAATTCTTCCATGTTCATGGCTTCATTCAAATCGCGGTTTGTGGCGGCAATGATGCGCATGTTGACAGGATAGAATTTTGTGTCGCCTACAGGGCGGACTTTATGTTCTTGCAGAACCTGAAGAAGCGCGACTTGAAGTTGAGGCGGCATTTCTCCGATTTCGTCCAGAAATACCGTGCCTCCGTCAGCACTCCGCAGCAGCCCCTTGGTATTGGATACGGCCCCGCTGAACGCGCCTTTGACATGACCGAAAAGTTCGCTTTCCAGGAGGCTGGCCGTCAGTGCGCCGCAGTTAATCTCCAGAAAAGGGCCGCCACAGCGGTTTCCTGCATCATGCACCATGCGGGCCAACAGGTTTTTTCCCGTCCCGGTTTCTCCCGTGATAAGCAAAGGAGCATTTGAGCTGCACACTCTGGATATGGCGGTGCGCAGGCTGTGCGTCGCGGGACTGTTTCCTACAAGCGTCAGGTTTTGTCGTCGACTTTTGTCCTCTTTCAGTTGTCTGATTTCCTTTTCCAGGCTTTGCAGGGCATATCCGCTTTGCTTGCGTCCGAGAGCCAGCTCAAGCAGGGCTCCGGCATACAGACACAGATATTGACAGGCGGCCTGCCGTCCACGCGAGGAGGTGGGGTAAAGGGCAAGTACGCACCCCATGCCACCGGAGCTGAGTTCTGGAATTGGATAGACGTTATAGGAGCGGATATCCGGAGATGTAGAAATGAGTTTCACCGATTCGGGGAGTTCGGATATCCGTGTGAAAGAGGCGGAATTTCCGGTATGCAGGCAGTAGCACACCGGATCGTCCCATCCTTCGGCGGAAAGACGAGGGGCGTCTTCTTTTGGAAAAGAACTGTTGGGAAATTGTCCGGCAAGAAAAAGAGTTTCCCCTGCGTAGTCCCGAAGATAGACGCCTGTGGTCGTCGCTCCGTCTATTTCACAGACTGCTTCCGCCAGAGCACGAGAGATGGCTCCATAGTCTCCGGCGTTGGCCCGAAGTCGATTAAAAAGGGCGAACAGAAGCGGAGGATTCATTCCCGTCCTCCTGCTTCTGTCATTGAACAGGTAAAAATACCCTGCGCCGAGTCGAGATCAATGTACATCTGCGACTGCCCCTGCCGCCCCATGCCACCGAGCAGCACAGTCGCGATTTTGGGCAGCAGCGAGGCGTTGATGATGTGATCTATGTTGCGTGCGCCGGTATCCACCGCCGTGCAGCTTGCCGCAATGGATGAAACAACTTTTTCGCTCCAGTTCAGAGGGATGCGGTGCTGGGCGAGAAGGCGGTCGGCAATGCGGGAGAGTTTCATGGTTACAAGTTCCCGCATGATTTCCGGCCTCAGCGACATATAGGGCACAATCGTCATTCGCCCGAGCAGTGCAGGGCGGAAAAACTGCATCAGAGCGGGGCGCAACGCTTCCGCCAGCGTGGACGGTTCCGGAGGCGTCTCGTCCTCGCACAGGGCCGCCACAATATCGCTGCCCAGATTAGAGGTCAGGAAGATCATCGTGTTGTGAAAATCTATTTCTCTGCCTTCTCCATCGGCGAGAACGCCCTTGTCGAATACCTGATAGAAAAGATTGATGACGTCGGGATGCGCCTTTTCCACCTCGTCGAACAATACTACGGAATACGGCTGGCGGCGCACGGCTTCCGTTAGTCTGCCGCCTTCGCCATATCCCACATACCCAGGGGGCGAACCGATGAGGCGGGAGATGGTATGCTTCTCCTGAAACTCCGACATATTGATGCTGATCAGCATATCCTTGCCGCCATACAGTTCATCGGCGATAGCCAGAGCCGTTTCCGTCTTGCCCACGCCGGAGGGGCCGACCAGCAGAAAAATGGCGGTTGGAGTATTGGGATTGTTCAGGCCGGTACGCGCTGCCAGAACAGCCTTTTCCAGCATTTCCAGAGCGTGATCCTGGCCCCGGATGCGCTGATGAAGCTGTTCTTTCAGGTTGGACAGTCTGTTTGCCGTATCTTCCGTAAGTTTACCCAAGGGGATGCCTGTCCATTCAGCCACAATTTCTGCGACCAGTTGCGGCGTGACTTCATAAAAAACCAGGGGATCGTCTCCCTGTTCGTCTTTCAGACGGGCGGTGAGTTCCGCCAGCGAGGATGTTTCGGCGGAAACTGAAAGGGAGGCGCTCTCCACGTTTTCCCCGCTTCCCGCCGGAGCAGCCTTTGCCGCCGTTTCTCCACCAGGAACAGATGCGGCGCTCCGCTGAGCGAGAATGGCTTCGACCAGGGCTTTTTCCCGCCTCCACCGAGAGGAGATATTTTCAATGCGGCTGTTCAAGTCCGCCGCCTGCCCCTGAAGAACGGCATGACGGGAGGAGCTTTCCGCATCATCGACTGGAGCCGCGCCGTGGCAGCGGTCACGTTCCAGAGCGGCCAGCTCCCTGCGGACGCCTGTCAGTTCGTCTTCCAGTTCACTCAGGATGGCCGGTTTTGATCCCAGACTGACCTTGACCCTGGCGCAGGCCGTATCCAGCACATCCACCGCCTTGTCCGGCTGCTGCCGACCACTGATGTAGCGGGTGGACAGTTCCGCGATGCTTCGTACAGCGCTATCGCGTATATAGACGTGATGAGCCTTTTCATAGTTGGGAACCAGTCCGCGCAGGATGGTGACGGTCTCCTCTTGGGAGGGCTGATCAAGGCGAACAAGTTGGAAGCGCCTGGCCAGGGCCGCGTCTTTCTCGAAGTATTTTTTGTATTCACTCCACGTAGTGGCGGCTACGGTACGCATTTCGCCCCTGGCCAGAGCGGGCTTGAGCAGATTGGCTCCGTCGCCGCTGCCAGCGGCGTTGCCTGAACCGACAAGAGTATGAGCTTCGTCGATAAAGAGAATGGTGGGCACGGGTGAGGACTTGATTTCGTCAATCACGCCCTTGAGACGTTTTTCAAACTCTCCCTTGACGGAGGCTCCGGCTTGCAGACGGCCCATATCCAGCCCGACAAGGCGTGTCCCCGACAGCGCGCCCGGCACGTCACCTTGGACTATTTTCAGGGCCAGTCCTTCCACAACGGCGGTCTTGCCCACACCGGGATCACCGACGAGGATGGGATTGTTCTTACGACGCCGGGTCAGGATGTCGATCATCTGCCGAATCTGCGGGCCACGGGCAAACACGGGATCGATATGGTTCTGCCGCGCTTCTTCCGTAAAGTCCGTGGCATACTTTTGCAGGCAGCTTTCCCCTCTGGATGCGGAACCGGAAAGGCCGCCTCGCCGGGCGGAAGCGTCGCCCATACCCGTCATGAGCCGTTTCAGCGCATCAGCGGGAATGTTGCTCAGTTCCCTGAAAAATTTCATGGCGCTGTATCGCGCGGGGTTGACCAGCAGGGCCAGAACAAGAGTGAATACGTCAACGCTCTCGCGGCCCAGTTCCAGACTGGCCAGCAGATATGCCTCTTGGAGGAACTCTATCAGCAGGGGGGAGAAAACCGGGGCTGTCCGTCCGGAATTTTTTTCCGAGGAACGTCTGCTCAACAGAGAACGGAGATTTTCGATGGATAATTCAAACTGAGCGGCGAGATCCCGCATTTCACGCGTGTCAAGCAGCTTTTCCAGATAGTCTTCTATGCTTATCTCATGCCCGCCGCAGCTGACGCACATGGCGGCCGCGCCTTCCAGGGAATCCCGACAGGTTGCATCAAGAGCTGCTATCAGAGCGGAAAGATTCATGTTTATCATAGATTCTCCTGATACTCCGGTTCCAGGACAACCACTCCATCGCCGTCATCTCCCAGCCAGGTGGACCAGCCGAGCTTTGTTTCCGACTCGTCTCCGATGACGAGAGGGCGGATTTCCTCCGGTCGCAGGCGCAGCTCGACGTCAAATTGCAGCCGGGAACGGAGAACCATTTTCACCAGCATTGCCAGCTCGGCAAAAATGGTTTGATCGGGCAGAAAGGAATTAAAACGCGGCCATGACAGGTCAGAAATAAGAATACGAAATTTGCCTGTCTGATCCGGCACCTGATCGCCTATCAGACAGTCCTTTTCCAATTGGCAGTTGGCTATCCCAAGGCGGCAGAGCTGATCTTCGGGAATGTTCACGATGCGGCGTATGCATTGAACTATATAAACCGCAGCATGGGAAAAATAATAACGCAACGTGCTTTCCAGCGATCCCGCCGCATCGCTTTTGAACGCGATAAGTCCCGTATAAGCCAACAGACGGGACCAGTTGAGCCCTTCGTTTTTACGAAGTTGTTCATACCCCATGCCGATGAAACCGAGAAAGCGTCGTGACAGATTATCCGCCGCGCCTTCCTTGTATTGCAGGTAATAACGGTATTTCCGCCATACGCCATACAGGATATCTATGAACTCATGATTGAAAAGATCAAAAAAATCCCGTAACGCGTCAGGGTCATCCTGATGCTGGGCCACATGTTCGGAAAAATAGACAGGCAGCGGCGAACCCGCGCCATGCAGCCCCATGAGATTGAGGGTGAGCAGAGCCTTTGACTTCTGGCCCTGTCCGGTAAAGGTCAGGCTCTCCATATCGCCAGGAGGAAAGGACAGATTGGGGTTGACGCGAAAGCGCAGTGCCTTTTCCGGCTCGGACACTCCCTGGCTGGACAGATAATGGAGTATTATGCTCACGGCCTGCGCAAAGGCAAAACTGCCGGGAGACTCTTCGAGTCTGCTGTAAACGGCAGTCTTCCGTTTCTGCGGACAGGCGGAGCGTGGAGCCGCCGGAGCCATTACAGT
Source organism: uncultured Mailhella sp. (assembly GCA_910579055.1). Classification (GTDB taxonomy): domain Bacteria; phylum Desulfobacterota; class Desulfovibrionia; order Desulfovibrionales; family Desulfovibrionaceae; genus Mailhella. Next base: position 17,601 of record CAJTSU010000010.1, read on the forward strand.
GTCTGCGTGCCCAGTCTTGGCGGCCATATGTACCGTTCTCCGCTTTTTTCTTCGCGTACAATGAGCTGATGGAAGCTGTTCACTGTGGCATACAGGGCCAGAAATTCATTGAGCGCGGACGCGAACAGAAACATATCGCCTTCGCAGGAAAAGCTACGCTGGCGGAGCGTCAGTTCCGTCACGGCCCCGCGTAGAGGGAGGCCTTCATAAATGCGATCCGTTTCCCGCATATGAATAGCGACCATGCCATCCAGTATTCTTTCCAGCACCCGCGCCCTGCGGCTGTCGTGCTGGGCACGGAAATCATAGGTGGCCATAATGCCGCGCAGCGCGTTGATGTTGGTAAGAGGCAGATAATTGAGCGACATGTTGGAAAGAAGACGCCACAGGGTATCGCCTTCCAAGGGAGGAGCGAACGGGGGCGTCACGGGGATGATATTTTTGAAGGGTATGGCGGCGTCGCCAGTATCCATGGAACGGCAGATGTCGCCCACGCCCAGCTGAAGGGGGAGCATGCGGTTGGTGCACATGAGTTCCATGGAAATGGTGGTGCTCTGCGGCAGGTTCCCATCGTCTTCGGTGACAAGAGAAATGTATGTTTCTATGCTTTCATCCGTGGCTGAGGGCTGGACGCGCAGCCGATAGTATGCCGCCCTTTCTCCGCCCCGTTTATGTTCAAAGGATTCAAACGGCTGATATTCTCTGTGCGTTTTGCCCGCCGTATCCCAGCTTTCCACATGTGTGACGCTGTGGACGGAATAATGATAGGGATACCTGGGGTCGGGTACAATACGGTATTCCGTTTGTCTGTGATCCCAGGTAAGCGGTGAGGAGGAACGGGGAAAAAGGTTGACCACAGGCGTGCAGAACAGTCGAATATTGTTTTTTGAATAGGATTCAAAGTTGGGAGGGAGTTCTTCCAGCACACAGTGGAGGGAAAATTCCCGGCAGTTTCCGGCTTGATTCAGGCGTTCTTTGACGAAGCTGTCCCCGAAGTCGATATCAAGGAAGTGAAATTTTTCCGGAAAACAGAAATACTCCTGAAGAATGCGGTAGCCGGAAAAGGAATTGGGCGGGTAAGGGTACACAAATTCGTCATGAGCGAAGCCCACAGGTCGCACAAGCGGTTCCAGTTCCGCTAGGCGCAGTTCTTTCTGTGTCTCGTCGGCGGCATGGATGCGCAGGCAGCGAAATTTGCGGACAAGAAGGTAATACAGCGTATGGACAATGCTCGTCTCTCCCGTCAGAAACAAACGAAGCTGGCGCGGAGTCAGCTGATCGAGCGTGGCGTTTTCGCTGCGAAAGCGCAGAACCATGACGGCTTCTCCGTCTTTGGTGACAAAGGAGAGATCTGCAAGTTCAAGAGGCAGAATTTCTGTATCATAGGAGGTGCGGAACGTGCAGGGCGTTCCGTCCACAGACTCCGACTGCACCATGAATTCTTTGGGAATAACGGTGCCTTTGGAAAGGTCTTTCGGCGGAATGAACTGAATAACGCTGCATGCGGGCAACGGGCGTAGATAGTTGGGCCAGAGCAGGTTGAACAGGGAGTATGTGATCTCCGGCAGTTCGTCGTCCAGCTTTTCCCGCAGGCGACCTGTAAGAAAAGCGACACCTTCCAGAATACGCTCTACATCCGGATCTTTGCCGGGCGTGTTGAAAAACGGGGCAAGAGCAGGGTTGTTCTCGGCAAATTCCTGTCCCAGGGAGCGCAGGGCAATCAGTTCTTTTTCATAATAGCGGTTGATGCTCATGTCCTGCTCCGGTATTTGCCTGCATCCACAGATACGGTCCATGTCCAGGGTTCAAGACGACCGTCATGCCGAATTTTTTCAGCCTGTATGGAAAAAAGAAGCGTAAAGGGCGATTCTTCCCGCATGGGCAGGCCCGCAACCTGCGGATTGCGAAGCCGTGGTTCATAGTGAATGATGAGCCGCTCAATGGCGGAACTCAGCATGTTCTGGAGTTCACTGCGCGACAGGGTAAGGTCATTGAGGTCGGGGAGCCCGTAATCGGGCAGAGCCTGGACGGCTCCCTGTCGGGTGCCAAGCACACGGGACAGATTGTGGCGGATGGATTCATCCTCGCTCATCCCCATTCCGGGTTGTCCCAGGGTCAGCTTTTCAAACAGGCTCCCCGCCATGCTTACTCTTTCTCCAGTTTTCCCACGAGGGAGAGGGTGAAGTATGCTCCCATGTACTTGAAGTGCGGGCGCACGCTCAGAGAAACGCGGTACCAGCCGGGATCGCCCTCAACGTCAGACACGACAATCCGCGCGTCGCGCAGAGGACGGCGGCTGCGTGTATCCGAACTGGGGTTCTCCTGATCGGCGACATACTGCCGGAGCCAAGTATTCAGCTCTCTTTCCAGATCCGAGCGCTCCTTCCATGAACCGATGTTTTCGCGCTGCAGCACCTTGATATAGTGCGCCAGACGGGAAATAATGAACAGATACGGCAGTTGCGTACCCAAGCGGTAATTGAGTTCGGCGTTCTTGCCTTCTTCGGATATGCCGAAGTACTTTGGTTTCTGGCATGAATTGGCGGAGAAGAAGGCCGCGTTGTCCGATCCTTTGCGCATGGTCAGCGCGATGAAGCCCTGCTCGGCCAGTTCGTATTCGCGGCGGTCGGAAATGAGGACTTCGGTGGGAATTTTCATCTCGATGTCGCCCAGGCTTTCGTACAGATGCACAGGCAGATCCTCGACGGCTCCCCCGGATCGGGGGCCAATGATATTGGCGCACCAGCGGTATTTGGCGAAACTGTCGGTAAGGCGGGTGGCAAAGGCAAACGCCGTGTTGCCCCACAGGAAGTTGGCGTGGTTGTCATCCACGGTTTCCTTGTAGACAAAGGCTCGAACCGGATTTTCCTCCGGATCGTAGGGCTGACGAAGCAGGAAGCGGGGCACGGTCAGGCCCACATATCGGGAGTCTTCCGACTCGCGGAAGGCGTTCCATTTGGTATAGGCGGGGCTGGTGAAAATATCCTGAAGATCCTTGAGCGCGGGCAGGCGCTGGAAAGAGCCATCTGTCAGCCCGAAAAAGGCGGGCGCGGCAGCCGCGATAAAGGGCGCATGCGCCATAGTGGCCACGCTGGCCACACTCTGAAGCAGACGCATGTCCATGGCGGTGGGCGTGAAGTAGTAGTTGCCGATGATGGCCCCTACAGGATGTCCGCCGAACTGGCCGTATTCCGCCGTATATATCTGTTTGTACAGACTGGACTGGGAAATTTCCGGAGAGTCGATAAAGTCATCCAGGAGTTCATCCCTGGTGATGTTGAGCATCTCCACCGTGATGTTTTCCCGGAAATTCGTGCGATCCACCAGCAGTTTGAGACCGCGCCAAGCGGATTCCATTTCCTGAAAAACCTTGTCATGCAGCACTTCATCCATCTGGGCGGACAGCCGCCGGTCGATTTCCGCAATCATGTGATCCACGGCGACCTTGCGGACTTTCTCTCCTTCATGGGCGGGTTTCAGCATTTCTTCGATAAAGGCGCTGATGCCCAGCCTTGCGGCCTCATATCCCTCATCTTCCGGGGTCAGTGAGGTCTGGCTGATAATGGAATCAAGCAGCGAAGACCCTGTGGATTGCCCCGTATGCTCTTGCATCTGGCTCATGCGTTATGCTCCTTGGCAAAAGATATCCGTTACTTGTCCTTATCGTCAGAAGGAATATCCCCGTTTTCGCCCTGCTCGCTTTTTGGGGACTCCTTTTTGGAGGACTGCCCGGAGGCGGAAGTGAGAACCTCTGTCAGTTCCTTGTCGGAAATATTGAGTTCGTCCATGATCTGACGGCGCTGGCGTTCATCATGCAGAACTTCCTCCAGGGCGGCGCGGAAAGCGGGAATGTTGCCAAGGGGGCCTTTGAGCGAAATCAGCGCGTCCCGCAGCCTGAGCAGGCTGTTCATTTCAGGAATCTGGCGGGCTACGCCTTCCGGTTCAAAGTCGCGCAAACTCTGGAAGGAGAGGTTGACCGGCAAATCGCCCGGATCTTCGCTGTCCGTCAGCCGGTTGCGCACCGAAAGCTGAACCGTCAGATTCTGCTTCGCCATGACGTCGGCAAAATTGTTTTTGTTGATGCCTACGGGTTTTCTGTCGATAAGCGGTCTGTCATCATAGCGTTGCAGAAAGTCGCCCACGACCATGACCTTGAGCGGCAGTTCTATCTCTTCCTGTGCACCTCCGGTAGCGGGGCGGAAGGTCACGTTGATCCGCTCTTTGGGAGCAAGAGACGATTCTTTGGCCATTGATTCCTCCATTTTCGGTTATTCAAACAGTTTGATTGCCGCATCCGCCTGGAGAGAGTAGAGGCGTCGGCGCAGGGCGCTTTGTCCCTTATCTCCGCCGTTCTGCATGAGCAGGGCAATGATTTGCGCACCCAGTTCCGGTTCCCAGTCCAGCATGTCCCATTGTTCCAGACGGGTGTAAAGTTCCTGAAGCAGTTCCTTGCCCGTTTTGGGCCTTCCCGCGCGCAGGCAGTACCGCGCAAGCAGAATGCCGTGCAGAATTGCCTGCCTGCATTTCCCGGAAATCCCGGGGCCGAGAGAGGCCAGTCCTCTCTCGAAATTCTGTTCTTCCGCAATGGCGACAGCTTGGCTGAGCAGCAATTCATCCCGTCGTGTCCGCTCTTCATCACCTGTGTAAGCCGTGATTTTTTTCTCTTCCTCGGTTGGAATTTTATTGCGCAACGTTTCCAGCCATTGCATTGTGGCGGGAGAAGCAAAGGGCGTGCCGTCATGAAACTTGTAGCCGAGCAGCTCCGGGTAACGTTGCAGAAAGCAACGCAATATCTGGCAGACGATATCCCGCGCATCATTGATTCCCAAAGCTTCAAGACATTGAACCACAAGATGGTGGCCGTCAAACCAGAAGGGGGCCTTGCTCACGGTACGTTCGATCTGCGGCAGAATGCTTTCATACTGCTTGTTGTTCACCGCCGCATTATAGGCAAGCGCCTTGTCCTGCGGCAGTACCATGCGCAGTTGGGTGTGTTTTTCACCATTGGCGGGCGGCAGTTGAACAACGGTAGTCCACAGCGCCGTGCGATGAAGCAGGTAGACCCTCCAGTCGCGGATGTCCTGGCTGAGATAATGCGCCCCCAGCTGTTGGGCCTGTTCTATGGTGGCCCGAAGAAGCTGCGGCAGGATGGAATCGGGCACACGCCCGTCTCCGTTCAGATTGGCCACAACATGTGAGCTTTCCGACGAAAAAACGGGAGTGGACGGGACGGGCGCAGCCGCCTTGGCGGGAGGGGGATCCTTCTTTTCGGGAATGGCTCGCAGAATATTGCGGAACGAGGGAGCATTTTCTCCCATGTGGGAATCAAGCACATTCTGCAAGGCCTGAAGAGCCTGCCTGAAAGCGTCGTAAGCCTCCGGCTTCTCCACCGGAAAGGCGCTGGCTGGCATCAGGATTTCAAGTTTTGCAATCAGCCATAAAAAGGGAGCGGCCCGCCGTGCGGCGCGGGTTGCCGCCGGGTAAAGCTCATCCCAGCAGGTCTCAAGGTAATGCGTGGTTATTTCAAGGGATGCGGCCAGCCCTGAGATGCCGCTTTGCTCATAGACAGCGCGGCAGCCATAACAAAAGGCCCAGAGATCCTTGGCTCTGGTTGATAAAAGCGATGTCGCCATTTCGAGGACAAGGCCCCAATCCGTACGAGCATCCGGCTGCAATGAGTCATTCCTGTTGACCTCGTTTTGCAGGGCTTCGAACTCGGGATCGAAAAAAATATCCTCATTTCCGCAACTTGTCCCGTCCGGCAAATCCTTTTTCCATTCTTCAAACCAGCGCATGCTTCCCCCCCCCGCGGTATGAAGAAGATAATTCCACTTTACAACATGTTATAAAATTTCTCCAAATTTATCAAGAGGCTTTAAACTGTGCGGAAATTCCAATTTTTGAGAGTCTATCTACTTGAAATTGTTGAATTTATGTCCAGGATTTTTTTAGATTTCCAATCAATTCAAGGTGTTCCAATCATAATTGGAATGACTGAAACTGGTATGCACACCTTGCCGATGTAAGAGAGAAAAATCGCAATAAGGGAATGAAAAGTTTTCTTTTTCGCCGTTGTCCCCGTGCCTGTCGCCTATGCCCGGGAGCGTGCGGGGGAAGGTTCGAATGGATCACGTTTGCAGTGTGGGCTTTTGGGATTCCCCAATGCGTGCTTTCTGTTCTCCGGCGTAGCCTACTCCGGTCGTGGGTATACTCCTTCGGGGAGGTTCAGTGTGAGGAAACGGTTTTTATTTTTTCCATATAGTCAGGAGTGATAAAACCAGGACGGATGAAGTGAGACATTTTTTCGCATGTCTCCATCTGGTTGGTGATGGCATTTCTACTATATCTAGCCTGAATAATAGCAAAAAAAGATAGAATCACCCTGATGGAATAACAATTTTCCCTCTGGGGGAGCGCCATACCAGGCTTTCGGGAAAAGGGGGCGTGCTTTACTTTTCGTCGGGTTTAGGAAGAAAGCCCCGTCGGGAGACATGGAAGAGAAATACTGCCCTGCGGAAAGCTTGAGTATAATTTTGCTCCAGAGTGATGGAATTTTTTTGCGGCACTGATGAGGCCATATCTTCCCGCATCATTGGGGGCTGTCTTCCTGATGAATGTATTGATATGGGCATATATTATTCCATATATTCATCCTCAACCGTTATAGGGGTTGGTTCATACAGCACACAGGAAAGTTTTTCTCTTTTTATATAGTATTTACTTCCATTTCTTATTTCATTTATCAGAGCTTCTTTCTCTTTTTCCCTCTCCAGAATCTGCTGACGGGAGCGCTCCGAGAATGTCCTTGTATCATAGGGGGAGACAGGTCCCATAAAAGGAATTTTATCTTCAGGCATATATTTTTTTATCTCTTCAGATAACATATGTTCATCTGTTTTGTCAGGATATTTATGCTTAAAATAATCTAATTTTGCATTATATACCTTTTGAGACGCAAGTTTGATTTCACTATCTTCTGAATAGGTGAACTCAACTTCAATATCAATCTTTCCATAATAATATTTGACTGTACTCCCTAATCCATAACTCCTTTGGGTAAGAAGCATATTTTTAATAGTACATGTCCAGCACGGTATATTATTAACATACATGGATGACCATGATGCTTCAAGCAATAATTCTTTAATATTATGTCTGTTCAATGTTGCTGATAGAATTTTTAAACACGAATTATGGGATACACTTGAAGAAAATATATATAACTTTAATAAATATCCATTATCTTCAGTGGTTGCCTCCAAATATAAAGTATGCTTCATCAATTCCATTGCATATAAGTCAGACCGTACTTCATTTTGGCGTGAATTCCATATCTTACAGTCTTTTTCAGGAAATAACGCATGGGGAGGAGTGAATTTATTTCGATATGAAAGGGGACTTATATAGAGGTTTAGCCTGGGAACGTCATGTGAAAAGGATTTTTCCTTTTCTATTTCAGGACGATGTGTACTTTTTATGCCCAAATAGGCAGAACTCAAAAACAGAGTCAGCTCACTTGTCCTGTGCTGTGTAAGATTGATATATATGCCAGCACACAACAGGAACGTTGCAACGCGCACGCAACCCGCCACAGGGAACAGGAGCGAGGCGATGCCGATGAGCATATCGGCCAGCATAAGCAGATAGTCCCTGTTCTTGAAGTCTTCGGCTGCCTCCCACACAGAAACAATGGCTCCGGCCACGCTGCCAGCCCGTGCCAGGCTGGCGACACGTCCGCCAGTCTTCAAAAGGTTAGTAAGCTGCCTGTGTTTCTGAACCATTGTTATCCGCGCGGCAAGAGCCTGCTGTCTGGATGCCTTGCTGAGCAGGGTGGGCAGCGTACTGTTGATCCTGGCCACGTTGTACACGGCGTGGGTATCCTGCAGGGATACGACCATTTGAGCGGTAGCCGCTACGGAGGAGAATCCGCTCAGCAGCGCCTTGCCCACCTCGCCTGCATCTTCTGCCTTGCACAGGTCATACGCGGCTTTGACGGCAGACAGCAGAGAGAGCGCACACTTGGCAGTTTTCAGCACGCTTTTGATGCCGAGGGTGGTTTTGACCTCAAGGTTAAGGCGTACCTTTGCCCCTTGCTTCGTAAATCTGATCAACCCCAGTTCTTTTTCCCGCAGCTCTGTCCAGTCGGCATATATCAGATCAGAAAAGCCCTGCATTGTGGCTACTTCCAGGAAATTGACGCCGCTCTTGGCTTTCTTCACGCAATGGCCGAACGCGTTGAAGTACAAGCCGGTCGCGGGATCGCCGTATTTCAGGGTGACGTCCTCATCCAGAAGCTGCATATCCCACAATGCCAATGCATCAAGGGGGGTATCCTGCATTGACTCGTCCAGAGGGCGCATGTAAGGCTCGATGGCTGTCAGAGCGGCCTTCAGAATTTTTTCCGCCGGAGGCGTGAGGGAGCCATCCCGCCTCGGCGTCATCAGCACCCCGCTGAAAGCGGACACAATGAGGTGCAGCGAGACGCGAGGGTCTTCGTAGATTTCTCCTTCCTCGGTTTGCAGCGGGGGGCAGGGGATATCTTCGGGAATACCGCTTTTGATGATGTCGGCGGCCATATCCGCCAGGTACGCGCCTTCACCGGTCAGAAACGTATATAGCGCACGGGTTCCGGCCACAGTGCAGGTCAGGCCGCATACACAGGCTCCGAATACTCTTTGAGCGGTGATTGCGCTATGTTTTTTCTGGAGATCGTGCGCCTGCATGGCCCGCTCAAAGGACCAGTCGCCTCGTGAAAAGAGAGTCTTCCGCCAGAAGGTGGCGTTGAGGTCGTCATCGTATTTTTGCAGCAGGTACTGCGCTTTGCTCAGAAAGGCGATGATATGCCCGGACAGAGTTTCGACCGAGGAGTCCTCGTCCTCAGGTATGATCTGCACTTCGCCTCTCCCGATAGGCGTATCCTGATAGCAGCCCGCAAGCGCGGCAAGGTCGCCGTACCAGGAAAGCAGATCCTGCCGCGCCCGGTGGGCCGCACTGTTCAGGGAGGCGCAGTCCATGGCCAGCCCCACGGTATCCGCAAGGGCAATGCACAGAGAACAGGAGGTCGCGGCCAGATTGTTTAAATACGAAGCCTCGGGCAACTCTTGTTGCCACAGAAAAGGGGCGGCTTTTGAAGCCCATTGCCAGCGCGCTTTGACAATAATGTTAGTAAATTCCGTCGTCCGCAGATGCTCCAAATCCGGGTCAAACAACAGGGATATATTATCCGGGCGAGGCATGATGAGATCGGGATCCTCTCCGGCGCGCTCCATCATATCCCGGATGGCCTGATCGGAAGGCGGTATCTCGTCCGTGTACTCGTGCAGGGCGCGGAGATAGCCGGGCTTGTCCCGGAATTCCTGCACCAGCCGTCCCACATCGGCGGCAAATTCCTCTCCGCTTCTGTTATAAGAAGAAACGACCAGGCTTTCTTCGCTGTTGCCGGTAGCGGGGCAAAACTGCTGCATATGCGGCGCGGGATTGCCTTTGACCTTGGTCATGAACTCGTCCGTCCAGTCCGCGTCCGAAACAGCCAGCCATACGGACTGGTTGAGGTTGGAAACGCGCAGCCAGAAGCGCTCCGCCCGGAGCATGAAACTGTTCCCCCTTTTCCATCTCAGTTCACTCTGTCCATCCACAGCAAATTGGACGATGTCCGCTTCTCCCTCTACATAGGCGTAAAGGAAGGACAGGGGGCGCAACAGGCGCAGGGTATAGTAATGATGCCGCATTTCTGCCGCCGGGCAGAACCGCCTGGTAAAAGCATGGTACGCATGGCCCAGGCTGCTTTCCTTATCGCTGCACAGGGCGTAGCGCACAGGCAGCACCACAATATCGCGGCAGGGGAAGCTCCGGGGCGGATCACAACTGCTCAGCATGGGGGAAACGGAGGATGTGTTGCTGTTCTGTCTGCTCATAAGTCACGCAGCCTTTGTAGTTCTCCCAACGAAAGTCCGTAACGAATAGTGCCAGCATCCCCTCGGATGCAGGCGTCCAGATGGGCGTTGATGGCGGCCACCACTTCCGGCATCTTGCGGCGGATACGCTCACGCTGTTCCTGAAGTCTGGCCGCCCGCGTTTCTTCACGCAGGCGGAGCAGTTCTTCGGCGCGGGCCTTGGCCTCCCTTCGTTGTGTTTCGGTCATTTCTTCGGCCATGCGTTTGCTGATGCCGCACGCCCCGGTGATGCCGGAGTAATCTGTGTACTCACATTCAATATGGAAGGCGGCCCAGGAAGTGGCAAGGTCAGGGGGCAGCCCTTCTTTAGGGCAACCCTTCCGGTAGTTGTAGCCCGCATAGTCCCAGGCGTAGTCATAGCCGCGCATGGCCGCTTCCAGCGACCATTCCCTTGCGGCCAGGCAAAAGCCCGCGGAATCCAGATACGCGCCGCCCTCGGCCATGCCCTCGGGATAACCCGCCAGACCCGCCAGACGATTAAGAGCAATCACATGATCCCATTTATGAATGGCGCGCCCGTCGCCAAGATATGCGCCACGGTTACTCGGTCCAATAATGGTAGCCCAACTATCATCTCGATAAAAGCCAAAGGCCCAGCCGGGATGGGTGAGGGAATCCGCCAGCCTGGCCCAAAAGGTATCGCGGACGGGTTTAGCCTGTATCCAGGCCATGGCGACCACGTTTCCCTTTTTGGCTTCCGCTATGAGGTTATCGATATTTGTATTTTTGCTTCCTTCCAGCCATTCCTCCTCCAGGATCACCGGATACGGCGTGGACTTGGGGTCCACCGCCGCCATGACGCTGGCCGGAATATCCTTCTCCGGAGGAAAATAGGGAATATCCGTCTTCAAATCATACAGCTCGTCCAGCGTGTAGCCGCCCAGATACGGTTCCAGCGGCGGGAACAAATGGGAGCCCCTGGCGGGAGGCGTATTTTCAGCAAAAGACAGAGCGGGCATAAAGAGAAGAGCGCCCATCAGCAACGCAACATAAACGGCGCGAAACATAAAAGTCACCTTGCATCCTCATCCTTACGTTTCCTGCGGCAACAAGCCAGTTTTCTGACACCAGGCTGACAAATGGCCCAACAGCGTGGCAGGGGAAGAATGTTGTTCCGCGAGTATTGCTTTTGCTCCCGGCGCACACAGGCATCTCCAGCCGGTTCTGGCACCCAACTCCACCAGCGCCGTCATGTCCGCCATGCCAGTCAGGCCATGCTGCTGAGCGCATTCACAGTACTCGTTGATATATTTCTTCAATTCGTTGTCCGAAAACGATGTGCCGGGGCAAAAGTGCTGGCGGCAGTGGTAAAACAGCTCTTCCCTGAAAAGCTGATAATGCCCTTCATCCAGGGCTTCCAACAATTCCGGAGTAAGGCGCAGTCGCTGGGCCGCCGCGCAGTCAAGCTCCGGTCGGGAATAACGGCGATAGCTGCCGCTACGGCCATCCTCAGCAACATACATATCAACAAGCTCGCCATAAAAAAGCGTTTGCTCCTCATTGGGGCAATTGTGCAAAAGAATATCCAGAACATACGGTTCATACCATCTCAGCCAGGCGTATTTCCCGGACGGTGAAACGGCGTTACACAAGCGGGAAACCAGGCGTACAACGCTATAAAAATTCTGTTCCCTGTTGCGGGGAACGAAAAATATTCCCCACCCTTCACCACATTTTTCCAGAAGAGTGGAAAACATGGGGGAAGGGCAGGAAATCTGAGCCAGGCGAGGCAACAGGGGTACCAAGTCGCCAGGAGGCATACCTTCATAAAGAAGGGTATACTCACATTCGTGTTTATAGAGAAGTTCCGTGACATCCGGACAGACCGCAGGATCCAGAACCGCATAAACAACGCCGTATTCCCGGAAAAGAGTTTCCGCGTTTTCCCGTGACAAGGGCGTATAAGTCATATCAGTCCTCCAGTGCGCACACGGCGCCCCGGTTACGGGCTGTACGACTGAAACAGCTTCTGTTCGGCGCAGGAGGCACCTCCGGCCTCACCCCCTCCAGAGGCAGCAACGGATTGGCGGGGGTACCCGCTCCGGGCGCTCCGCCGCTGTTCAGGTCAATGGCCTGGCCGTTCATGAAGATACCGGCGTCGTTCAGCACCACGTTTGAGCCTCCGGCCCTCAGCTCCAGTTCGGCCCCGGCTTCAAGGACGATTTTTATGCCGGACTCAAGGTGCAGCTCAAGGCCCGCCTCGCCCAGCCACGAACCTTCTATTTCGCTGTGGCTGTCCCCGTGCACGGTGAGGTTGTCGTTGGCGAACAGCTCGGTTTTGCGCTGACCGTGCCGTATTTCATGCGTTTCCCCTTTGGTGTGCAGAAAGGTGGAGCCGTCCACGGCGCGGTGACGGTCGCGCAGGATGTGTTCCTTCCAGTCGTTCTTGACATGGAGGTTCGCGTCCTTCTGCGCCTGGATGAAAATTTCCTCCTCCCCCTTCCTGTCTTCCACCCGGAATTCGTTGAAGCCGCGCGGCCCCTCCCCGCCCGGCGTGGAGAGGCTGCGGAACACGGTGCGGGTCTTGTGGGCGGGAAGTTCATAGGGCGGGAGATTGTTTGCATTATAGACCCGCCCGGTGATGATGGGGCGATCCGGATCGCCTTCCAGAAAGGAAACAATGACTTCCTGCCCGATGCGGGGAATGGCCATGCTGCCGTAGCCGAAACCCGCCCAGCCCTGAGAGACGCGGATCCAGCAGGAGGAATGCTCGTCCGCTTTATCCCGGCGATCCCAGAAGAAACGCACTTTCACCCGGCCATATTTGTCCGTATGGATTTCTTCCCCTTCCGGCCCTGTGACAATGGCTGTCTGCTTGTTCGGGATACGTATCTTGGGATGGTTCTCGGCGGGCACAAACCGGGTTGTCGCCGGAATGGCCTGATAGGCGGAAAGATACCTCATGCCCCGTTCCGGGGCTTCGTGTTCCAGCGCCTGTGGCTGTTCCCCCCGGTGCATGCAGACGGTCACCCACCAGCGGTCGTTGACTTCGTGGCGGGGGTAGAGCCTTACTCCAAAGGTAAAACCGGGCAGAAGCCGGGCCACGTCCGCGCTGCCGTCGATCCGGCGGGTAAAGACACGTTCGCGCTGAAGCTGGATGTCGGCATAGCGCCGTCCCGGCTCGCTCATCCCGTACAGGTGGGGATAGCGGTAATCCTCCAGAATCATGCGGGGCGGCACGGGCGCTTTGGCCTGATCCGGTTCATCAGCGCCGACGGTGAGATCGGCCCAGTATTTTTCAAAGTTCCATTCCCGGAAAGTGACGGCGTTGCCGCGCGCCGCCACATGGTAATGCAGGTCGGAAATGACGGCGGTGTCGGCCTTCATGCCCGCGCCGAACCGATAGAGCAGGTTCGGGCCGCCGGGGATGTCCGGCCCGCCCGGCATGTCGGAAAAGCACAGGCAATGCCCGTTTTCCGTGTGCTCGAAGTAGTAATAGATGCCTTCCTCCTCGCACAGGCGGGAAATGAAATACAAATCCGACTCGCCATACTGTACGCAGTATTCGCGAGGCTGATACTTTGCAAAGCATTTGAAGGCGAAGGTTTCCGGCGCGAAGCCCTGTTCCTCCAGAATCCGGGTGATGATCTCCGGCACGCTTTCATGCTGGAAGATGCGATGATTGCGGTTCTGATCCAGAAACCAGACGCGGGGCACGATGACGCACTGGTAATGGGTAAACGCATTGCCCCGTTGCAGGCGGCGCATTTCGCGCACGATGCCGTGGATCAGGCGGGGGACGCCGGATTTGTCAAGAATGGTCAGCAGCGCGGGCGTGCCGATGAACGGCGTCAGCTCCAGGCGGGCATTGCGGTGCACCAGTTCCAGCGTGAACACATAGGGTTCGCTGACGGCCTCGCGCCCGCTGAAGCCGTAAACAGCGAAATCCGAGCGTCCGTTGAGGACAAGGGTAAAATGAGAAGCATTGGCGGCAGGCTGCATATTATTGCTCCTGTGGGCAGCGGTAACGGATCTCGCTGGGGTCTATTCTTCTGATAAGCTGTTCGCGTGAAAAGTCCGCCAGAATTTCTTTCAAGGCTTGATCCATGGGGGAATCGCTCAGCGCGGCGAGAAAATTCCGCTTTGCCTCCTCCGCTTCCGGGGCATCCGCCAGCAGCAGGGCAAGCAGATACTCATGGGAATGCACATCGGCCTTGCCGGACTGTTCACAGAGTTCGGCCACGCGCAGATAGCAGAGGCGGTTTTCCTCCCGCGTCGCTCCCGTGGCTTCCGCGTACAGGCATTTTTGCAGTTGAAAGGGCGGGGAATCCGGGTGCCGGGCGGCCAGAAAATCCACATCCGCCCTGGCGGGATACGGGTTATTCAGAGCGCCGTAGGCCGCGATGCGCAGATTGCGCAGGCGCTCATCATCCGGTCGGGCGGAGATTTCCCGGTCAAGCATTCTGATGACAGCGCAGGTTCGCTCATCGTCGCCAAAGGCTTCCCGCAGGAGGTCACTCAGTTGGGCGGCGTCCACGGCCAGCCCTGTGCAGGGCCGCAAAAGCGAAACGAAGAGCGCCAGGGCGGCAAGGGCGGTTTTCATTCCTCCACCTCAACAGCAAAGGTTTCTGTGGGGGGAAATGCCGGATTGGCCACATATCTGCCTTCACTGAACGTATATTCAACATTGCCCCATATTTTCAGTGTGAGCGATTCAGGTGGCAGCGGCAGGACGAATTCCGCCCCTCCAAGAAACATGCTCATGGAAGTATGCCAGTCTGTGGGTATGATACTGCCGTGCGCGTCGCTGAAGCGTTGGGTCATGAGTTTTTCCCCGGACACCCTGGAAAGTTCGGCTGTCATATACGCGGTGATATCCGGCCTGATATCCCTTCCCGCCACAGCAAGAGGAATGATGGCGCGACCGTGGACGAACAGCTTGTTGTCACGAAGCCTGATCGTCCCGCGCAAGGTATAGGAAGCATGGAATCCGATGCCCGTTTGTGGGACATACGCCACAGAACGAAGCAGAAAATCTGTTTCCATTGCCTTGTATACGCTCATTCCATCATCCCCCGAAAGGCGCTTTATTCGATAAATACATCGCCGCTGGCTTCAACCATCTTGCCCATGCCGCCGCAGTGCCGGGTAGCGTCGCCCAGCCGAACCAGAGGAATGCCGTTGACTCTGACTTTGGCGCTGCCTTCGATGCACACCCAGGTATTGGAGCCGCAGCACGAGCTGTGGACGCCGGTATCGCCCACCCGGAGAGCGGGCTTGTCATTGATGAAGACATCGGGCGAGGCTGTGACGGCCGGGCCGGTGACATTGTGGGAACAACAGTTCTTGCCGTGGCTGTCGGCAGGGCAGTTGGCCTGGTCTCCCAGGCGGCAGGCGGGTTTGGACATGATAGAACTCCTGTTTTGCGTGGTAGGGGATGATTCCAGGGCGCTAAGGTCTCTTAGTCGTCTGGCATGTTTCTGATTATATCTGCCAAATCGTCCTTTGTTATGCCGTTTTCTTTTATAATGAGTGATAAGTCATTTTTTGAAAGAGGAAAATTATGTAACATGAATTCGAGTGTATCTTTATCAATTTTATGTAACCACACTGGTGATATTGATTTGTCTGATGACTTTTCCAATATGCTGTTATCTCCTGTATCAGCATCGCTAATATTTACATAGACAATATATCTTGAAAATCCATCAAAATATTTGCTATCACTATCATAATATACAGATACGCCCTTTGGAAATATAAAACATGGTAATGTTTTATCTTTTTCTGTAAAGATGACCATTGGTGATTTCAGTATGAACTTATGCATAAAACTTTCCTGTTGGTTAGAGGTTATTGGTTTCTTTGTCATATTTTAAAACTTTATTCCCCTTTAGCATGGCACGAAGATCTTCAGGCATAAAAATAATGTTTGGGTTTAAAGGGATATATATTCTTGCACCAAGAGCTTCTTCTGTTGATAAGCCGATATATTTTCTAAATAGAAATGGATGATATATAATTTCTTTTTTGGCTTTTTTTGCTCCTTCAAGTGTTAATGTTGTGCAGTTAAATGTAATTGCATGATAGTTTGATGTAAGTTTATATTCATCAAATTTCCCTGGTATTGACGTCCTTTTTTCTTTTTCTAAATCATTAAAAAAATTAATAATATTTTTGCATTCATCATTTGTTATATAATATGTATATCCAGATGTTGTTCTCTTTAATTTTTTCCCATATGTTTTTTCAGTGTCAAAATATTTTTTTGATGAATTTTTCCATATTCTAAGAATACCTTCACCTGTTATTCTTTTTTCTCCGTCAGTTTCACCATATCTTCCAAAATCATATATTATATCAACTTTACCTTTTATAAAAACTCTTAATGCAGAATGGCCATAATTTTTTTCTTCATTATCAGTAATATATCTTGATCCTATAAGTATTTGCATAAAATGTGGTCTGGACAAATAAATTTTGTTATTTTTCCCTGTAATGCCATAGGTCCCTTCTTGTTGTGCATCGTTGCGAGTAATATGATATGCCATTATATCTCGCTCCTTAATAAAATACGTGGAAAAATAATTTTACACTTTCCGCGTTTAATATGAGCAATATGTATAAATCCATTTTGGTCGAGATTCCCATGATATTGCGATTTGTCTGGCAAAGTTAAAATGAACTCTTCATTTGGTATGGGAGAACCTTCTTCATCAAAAAGTTGAAATTCAATAAATGTTTCTTCCTGAAGAAAATCCTGAAATGGAGTAAGGGCGTGCGGGGATTCGACCAAGAGCGTTTTGAATGGCAGCAGGGGATTGGCAGGCGTTCCGGCTCCCCCGCCCGCGCTTCCGCCGAGCGAAACCCTGGCTCCGCCCATGGCGACACCGGAAGGGTTGAAGCTGATCCAGGAAGAACCTCCCCGGAGGGTAGCTTCAGCCCCGGCTTCAAACACGGCTTTTTCCCCGGCGTACAGGTGTGTTTCCACACCCACGCGGCGCAGCCAGTTCCCGTCAATCGCCGTATGGCTGGCGGCGTGCACGGTCAGGTTGTCATTGGCGTGAAGCTCGGTTTTGCGCTCGCCGTCCAGGGTTTCATGGGTTTCGCCTTCGGTGCGGACATACCCATGACGATCCACGCTGAGATGCTTGTCGCGCAGGATATGTTCCTTCCAGTCATTCTTGACGTGGATGTTCACGTCCTTTTCGGCGTGAACGTACATTTCTTCTTCCCCTGCCTTGTCTTCGATACGGAGTTCATTGAAGCCGCGCGGCCCCTCGCCGCCGGGAGTGGACATGCTTTTGAATACGGTGCGGGTTTTATGTTCCGGCAGTTCGTATGGGGGCATGGCCCCCGCGTTATACAAACGCCCCGTGATAATGGGGCGATCCGGATCGCCTTCCAGAAAGGACACGATGACTTCCTGCCCGATGCGCGGGATGGCCATTATGCCGAATTCCGTTCCGGCCCAGCCCTGTGATGCGCGGATCCAGCAGCTTGTATTCTCATCCCGCTTTCCCTCGCGATCCCAGAAAAACTGAACCTTCACCCGCCCATATTCATCCGGGTAGATTTCCTCACCGGCGGGGCCGGTGACAAGGGCGGTCTGATCGCCCATGATCCGGTTTTTGGGGTGGGCTGATTCGGGGACGAAGCGGGTTTTTTCCGGAATGGCCGTTACCCATGCCGCATACGTCATCCCCCGATCCGGGGCTTCGCGGCCCAGCGCCTGCGGCTGTTCGCCCTGACAGGAAACACTGACTGTCCACCATCCCGCGTTGATTTCTTCCCGGTCATGGCCGTGGAGTGAGAAAGTGAATCCCGGCAAAAAGCGGGAAACATCCGATTCCACTTCAATGGCGGTCTGCATGGTGAGCTGTCGCAGAAGCTCCAGATTGGCGTAATGTTCGCCTGCCGCCTTTGTCTGATACAGGTGGGGATAACGGTAAACGTCATGCCGCATGCCCGGAGCGGCGGGAGCCTTTTGGGCGTCCTGCTCTGACTCGGAACCCTCAAGAATGGAAGAAGGAGTGAGGAAATTCCAGTCGCGCAGTGTAGCCCTGTCGCTGACGCTTTGGGAGCGCAGCGTCGCCCGGGATACGACGGCGGTATCGGCAGCCTGGCCGGAACCGGGGAAGTAGAGCAGATTCCCCGCCGATGCGCGGGCCGCCCGACATATCAGAGAAACAGAGGCAATGGCCGTTATCGGAATGCTCGAAGTAATAATAGATGCCTTCTTCTTCGCACAGGCGGGAAATGAAGTGCAGATCGGATTCTCCGTACTGCACGCAGTATTCGCGTACGGGATAGTCATGAAAGCATTTGAAGGCGAAGGCTTCTCCCGTGAAATTCTGTTCTTCCAGAATGTGCGTAATGATGTCCGGTACGTTTTTGTGCTGGAAAATACGATGGTTTTGCCGCGAGCCAAGAAACCACAGGCGCGGAACCACAACACACTGGTAATGGGTAAGATGATTGCCCCGGCGCAGGCGGCGCATTTCCCTGACCAGCCCATGCACAGGGCGGGCTTGGCCTGAACGATCCCTGATATGCAGCAGCGCGGGCGTGCCGATGAACGAGGTGATGTCTTCTCTGGAAGAAGGATGAACCAGCTCGACAGTAAACTCGTAGGGCTTGCAAACGGCTTCGCTGCCGGAAAAGGAATACACCGCAAAGTCAGTGCGGCCGTTGAGATTCAGGGTGAACCAGGCAGTATTGGCGTCAGGTACGGGCATGGTTGTCTCCAGAAGAGTGCGGAAAACTAACGTAACAGCAACTGGCGAAACTGATGGTTTTGCAACAGCTCTTCTTCAAATTTGTGGGCTTTTTGAATATGCTCAGGATTATGAATATCAAAGTATCCTTGAACGGGGGAGATTTCTTCAATATCTTCCGAAACCTGGCGTCTGAATCCTTTTACTGCGTCAAGTTCTGATTTAATGCAGTACAAGGAGCCTCCGATAATAATGCCTGGCATACCATCGTAATATGAAATATATTTGCGATCTATAAAAGTGGCGTATTTGAACGGTAATGATGAAATAGATATTTCTATTATTTTTTCTGCAATCCTTTTTCTTTCTCCATATTCATTCTTGTCACCTGCCAAAAAACAAAAATCTATATTTTCCTTGTAATCTCTTGAGATATTTCCATTATTGTCTGCTGACAAAGATATGATGAGAGAGAAAGAGTTTATCCAGTCTCCTTCGGATGCTGTCAAAAAATCCATATTTCCATTCCATAAACCTAAAATATAGAAATTTTCCTCATCGTTGGGAGCTTCCCCCTGCGAAGCAAGCATTGAGTAAAACTGTTCAAAGTCTTGCGGCATTTTGTATTCTGTAGCATTTTCCATATCATCAACTTGTAAATAATAACTGCTAAAGTTATCACCCAAAATTGAAGTCTCGAGTAAAAAATTATGAATCTTTTTCAGATACGGTATAAAATCAGATCGGGAACTGATGCGATCCATGACAAGAGAAAGTTCAATTTCCATGATTTCCTCTATGGCTGGAATATGGTGAGTATGGAAAGACCGGCTTTTTTGAACTCCTCTGTCATGCGTGCATGAAACAGGGGAGTTTTGAAATACCAGGCAAGCGTTGTTGGAGGATAACTTTTGATTATTTTTTCTTGTTGTGTGGCTTGCTTGAGTGCTTCTACCACTCCTCTATAAGCCGGAAATATAAATGTATGGGGATTTTTTTTGAAAAATTGATCATACTTTGCCTTGGTTTCTACCAATTGACATATAGACGGAAAGAACCCGTCAAAATCCTTTCCAGCAAATTTCCATTCTACATTATAGGGAAAACCTGTAATGCGCGCTTGGTAGTCGGCGGCATCGCGAGACATGGCGTAGTTGACCGGTGCGGCATGTCCTTGCAGGGCAGGGCATTCCTTCCGCTTGGAACAATCATCTTCCTGAGCACGTTCCATGGCCTTTTTCAAGGCATCGGCGAATGGTCCCACCCTGGCAAAATCATCCGCAGCCTTTTGTCGGGCGGCCTGCTCCGCTGCCTTGGCCTCACTTGCCGCCTTTTTGCGACGCCCGGCTTCAGTCACCGCCGCACTCGCGCCAATTATGGAAACGATGAAAAGTACGGTATTTTCAAGTGCTGTCAGCGCGGATCCTGCATTGGCCGCCACTGCGATGACTGGTGCTACCATAGTATCTTCCCTATCACTGATGTATGTCAATTACTGACGTAATTTTGTACGCTATAGAATAGCAAACGAACCTTCTCTCTTCCCTTCATGACAAGATATTTCTGCATTTCAGGAGATTCATAAAAATGTTCATTGCCAATGATAACTGAAAGAAATGTCCAGTATGGCAGTTCTTCGTCTTCAATGGAAAACTTTTTCATATTTCGGTAAGAGTTTTCCGTATAGGCTAGGGCGTATTCCATATCTGTCACCCGATCGGGAAAACATTCCAGAAGAACGCGGGCAATCTGTTCAATTCCATCTCTGACAACTGCGCTCTGGAGATTTTGCATGGTAGCTTCGCTAAGCGTCAGCATGCTTGCCCCTGTTTATTAGGATAAATGGTGAATTTGTCGAACATGGGAGAATCCGTTTCGGTATATGAAAACCACGCCACGCATTCGGCAGGCCCGCGCACAGCGTCAAGCAACGATGCTTCTTTTGCGCGGACAAGAAAATCAAGAACTGCGGGGTCATAAAAGCGAAAAAACATTTCATTATAAGAAGGAGTGAGCACCGTCAGAATTTTTGTGAGACGTTTTTTCAGTTCTTGAAGGCTTTCAGAACTGGCAAATAATATCCCAGAACCCGCAAAATTAGGGTTTGTATGAAATTCTCCCAACAAAGCCGAATGAGGCATAAGTTGGATAAGGTACGGACTGATATCAAGCAATGCGGCGAATTCCGTCTGAAGATAAAGCGGCAGACACACGAGGTTTTTCTCGATTCTGTGCAGAGTGTCCCACAGCGAGGGAATAGCCGCGCCATCCAGCAGCAGAAACAAATCTGAGGAGGATTCGGCCAGAAAGGCCTTCCATGTTTTCATATCTGTCATGCTTCTTCCTCTGCGCAGACGGCACAAAAGATATTATGTGTTCTGGCGGCGTTAATCAGGGCTTTTTTCTGATCAGGTGGAAAATGGAGCATAGCCATGCGAGGAGGTCGGGATATCTCCACTCCACCGGGACCGTTCGGCAGGGTCGGACTGCTCGGCGTTCCCTTTCCGGCCTTTCCGTTCCCCATGATATCAAGCCTGCCGCCCTGGATGCGTACGCCTGCCGCATCCACTTTCAGCCATGAACCACCAGCCTTGACCGTCAGTTCGGAACCGGCTTCAAGCAGCATCCGCTGTCCCGTTTCAATGTGGAGTTCCGCCCCGGCTTTCATCAGCCACTGTTGTTCCACCCTGGCGTGGCTGTCGGCATGGATGGTCAGGTGATCGTCGGAAAACAGTTCCGTTTTGCGCTGATCCTTCAGTGAGACGTGCGTTTCCCCTTTTGTTTCGTCATAGGCGTTGTGCTCCACCGCCTGGTGACGATCGCGGAGGATATGCTTTTTCCAGTCGTTTTTGACGTGGATGTTCACATCTTTTTCAGCGTGGATATAGATTTCCTCTTCGTCTGCCTTGTCTTCAATGCGAAGTTCGTTAAAACCGCGCGGCCCGTCGTCGCCGGGAGATGACATGCTCCTGAGCACGGTTCGTGTTTTGTGGTCAGGGAGTTCATACGGAGGCATATTCCCCCCGTGATAGGCCCGACCGGTGATGACGGGCCTGTCCGGATCACCTTCCAGAAAGGACACGATGACTTCATGGCCCACGCGCGGGATGGCCTGGGTTCCGAATTCCGTCCCGGCCCAGTCCTGAGACGCGTGTATCCAGCAGCTGGTATTTTCGTCCCGTGTTCCCTCACGATCCCAGAAAAACTGAACCTTCACCCGCCCGTATTTATCCGGATAGATTTCTTCACCGTCCAGACCGGTGACGAGAGCAGTCTGGGTACCCATAATCCGGTTTTTGTGATGCGCGGTTTCCGGAATATATCGGACATTCTCGGGAATGGCCGTGATTGAGGATGCATACAGCATCCCTCGATCCGGGGCTTCATGTTCCAGCACCTGCGGCTGTTCGCCATGATGAGTGACCCCGGTTATCCACCATCCGGCGTTAAGGCGTTCCAGATCGTGATTGTGAAGCGAAAAGGTGAATCCCGGCAAAAAGCGGGAAACATCGGACTCGGCTTCCAGCCATGTTTGAAATGCGAGCTGCCGCAGCAGTTGAATATCGGCGTAGCGTTCGGCCTCGGAATCAGTCTGATGGATGTGGGGATACGCGTAGATTTCGGCATCCACTCCCGGGGCCGTGGGAGCCTTTAGGAAATCCGGTTCGTCAGTAGAACCTTCAAGAATGGAAGAAGGAGTGAGGAAATTCCAGTCGCGCAGCGTGGCCCTGTCGCTGACGCTTTGGGAGCGAAGCGTCGCCCGGGATATGACGGCGGTATCGGCAGTCTGGCCGGAGCCGGGGAAGTAACGGAGATCGGATTCCCCGTTGATGCGGGGGCCGCCCGGCATATCGGAGAAGCAGAGGCAATGGCCGGTTTCGCTATGCTCGAAGTAGTAATAGATGCCTTCTTCCTCACACAGGCGCGAGATGAAGTGCAGATCGGATTCTCCGTACTGCACGCAGTATTCGCGTACAGGATAGTCATGAAAGCATTTGAAGGCGAAGGCGTCTTCTGTGAAGTTCTGCTCTCCCAGAATGTGCGTGATAATGGCCGGTACAGTTTGATGCTGGAAGATGCGGTGATTTCGCCGTGAACCGAGGAACCACAGACGGGGGACGATAAGGCAACGGTAGCATGTCCACAGGTTGGCGCTATGAAGCTGCTCCATTTCACGGATGATGCCATGCACAAGGCGGGAAGTCCCGGAGCGATCAGCAATGGAAAGGCAGGCCTCCTGTCCGACAAGATTGAGAAGTCGCTCGCTCGCGAATTGGCTTGCCAGATCAATGGTGAAACTGTACGGCCTGCTGATCTGTTCCACGCCGGAAAAGCCGAATACCGCGAAGTCTGATCCGCCGGGGATGGAAAAATGGAACCATGTGCTGTTGGCGTCAGGTGATGACATGGATGACTCCCGTTTTCGACTGCGAGCGTTTTACCGGCGAAAAGGGGCGCTCCCCGCGCGGGGAGCGCCCCATGCAGTTACGCCTGCGTGGACATGGCGCGCCAGTCATCGCTTTCCGAAGTGCTGGCAATTTCGTGGGTCTTGATAATCTTGCGATACGTGAAGGAGACATCTTCCAGGTGCGTGAAGTGCTCCTGAGAGGGATCCTGGCAGTTGGGCATGTACGAAGTGATGTCCACAATGATGGCGTCTTCAAGCGCGATGGTGAAGTAATGCTCCATCGTGCCAGCGGCGGAAGTGCGGTAGAACTTCATTTCCACCTTGGGCAGGCGTTCTCCTGCGGTCAGAGCGCGGAACAGCAGAGGGGAGGATTTGTCGATGACCTTGGTGATTTTGAGCGCCTTGTGCACACGCTGGCCGGAGGGCTGGCCTGACTGGGGATCGCGGGGCAGCATGATGGTATGGGTAAACGCCTCAACGAGGCATTCATCCTCATGGCCCTCCTGATAGATGTTCCCGACAGAGGATTCGGTAAAGTTCCCGGCGGTGATGAGTCCCTGGTGTTCTCCGGTGACGGAAAGGTATGCGGGTACGGGCATGGTAGATGCTCCTGTGTTAAAAGGTGAATGAAATAACTTCAGCATCTATAAGCAATAATCATGCCAATATTGTATATAGTTATTTCAGCAGGTTAGAAGAAATAAAAACAGCAATCTTGGACAAGTTTGTCCACCGATTTTGAGGCAGGAAAAAATTTTTACTCTATCATATGGAAATATATTGAAAATCGCAAGGGACAAATTTGTCCGTTGGTTTTTCTCTGAATTTCCGTTTTATATATCTATCTATATGAAATAGATATAGAATCAACTATGGACAAACTTGTCACTCAATTAAAACAACAGGTTATGCAAGGGGTAGATTTGTTCACTTGAGCTGATCAAGTTTGATTTGATATGCAATAATACTAATAAAAAGCAATATGTTACAAAAGTTTTGGATACATGTGGGGAAATAGTGCGGTGCCGGGCGCCAGGGTGGATGAAGCTGTGCAGGTAGGCAAGAGACAGCTCCCGCCCTATCTGTCTTCCCACTCTCTGTCTTACCATCTTACGCCCACTTGGAGAACGTCCGCAGGCATCTGAGCATTGAGGATTACTCCCGCGTGGACGCGAGGATCGCCCTGCGGCTACGCTCCAACGGCCATAGCCGGGAGGCTGTGGAAGAAACCATACGTGCCTGCGCCCCGACTATCCGAAATTCACAGGGCGGGCGCACTTGGCAGCGGTACGCCGAAAGAACGGCGGATTACGCCTTCGGCTCGGCAGGAGACAGGGATTTGGTAAGAAATGAGCGGTATCGGGATTTGTGGAGAAGGGTTGAGGTTGCAAAAAAAAGTGGCGGCCGCAGCTGAGGATGCGATAAGGTTTATGACTGGCTCAACTGATTCCCCAAAAACTATCCTGTTCCCAATGCCGAGAGAAACCTAAGTCTTGGGCAAACTTGGGGGGGAACTCATCAAAAAGTGCTTTCAGTCGAGAAGTCCATGATGAAGCAGGGGCGATTTTTTTGAGAAAATATTGCATAATACATGCTGAAGCATAATAATTTCCAGAATCGGCTGAAAAATCAGGACAAAAGCGAGGCGGATTTTTTTGCAATTCTGGGCGTCGTGTATTTCTGCGATGCCATATCATCCCATGATGAGCGCATACATTACGCAATAGAGCAAGTGAAGAAATCCATGAAGTCATAAGATTGGCGGGAAGTCCAAATTCCAAACCGATAATCTTTTGCTCTATGCGAACAAGCATGGGAAGAGCCTTGCACCATTCTCCCATCGAAAGATGCTCCATAACGATCCATGAAGGTGGAAAAGGTGGTAATGTATAATTTTTATAGTACAATGATACTTCATGGGATTGGTATCGTGGATTATTCTTGCGTATTTCATCCGCAATAATATCTTGAAAAGTAGCTGCATAAGATGCAGTTTTGAATATTTGAGTATCCATGAACCAATGTGGGCCATGTCGTTGGCTAAGTAAATCTGACATCACGGTTCTGACCGCTACTTCTATGCGCTCTATGGCATCCAAAGAGAGTAAGCGCAACCTGCGATCAAAAACATAGATAGCCCAGAGATCTTCGTAGGTAATCCCTGTCCTGAAATTTCCCTGTTGATCCCGCAAAAAGCGTGCGTAACGATTCAACCGGTGGTAGCCAACAGTTTTGATTTGGCGCTGAGCGTGGGATATGTCGGGAATAAATAAACCTTGTGAGCGCCAACGCTCAATCAGATCTGCCGGAGAAAGGGCGGGGAGAGAATATTGCATATAAAAAAGCCGCGCTGTCATTCGCATCACTTTTCTCACTGAGGAGAAAAGGCTAGGCGCAGCGCGGACTGTTAAAACCAAGATTAAATCGTGGCGGTGCGCCTGTCAAGTGAATAAATGTCTTTTTGTCTATATATGCAGAAGGTTTTGAGATCGTCAAGCGGGAAGTTGTTCATTCTCCAGTGATGGGGAAGGAACGGCAGACAAGTTTTGAATAGGCCTGCCGTTCTGCCCGGTTACACTACGCCAAACCCACCCCCTCCACCATATCCGCCACAGCGGCGCAGACATCGGCATTCACGAGGAATGTCGCATCCTCATCCATTCCTTTCTCCGCCCTGGGCAGTTTCAGGCCAGACACAGCCAGCCCGGCATCCAGCGTGAACTCCAGTTG
>CAJTSU010000011.1:0-7845 GCA_910579055.1 uncultured Mailhella sp.
TCCATGTAAATGGAAGACTGGAAGACATTAAAACATTATTTAGTTAACACTCTCTCCGTTTTTTATCGCCGGTGTTTCCCGTTGCAGTCGCAGTGGAAACATGACGCAAAACCGCATGAAGGCGCAAGCGAGCCGGCTGTGGATACATGTTGTCTTTCGCCCGTGCAATACTGGTTGCCTTTTCGGCAATGGATATTGCCGCCCGTGCCGTATAAAAATATGCGTCCCGCACAGCGTTATCGCACGGTTCTGCTACAGAGACTGTCATATTTTTTATTGCATAACTTCTATAAATAAACTATATTGAAAAGTAGAAAAATACCGTCTTTGATGTGCAATAACAAATTTTACATAAAGCTGTTCCAAGTGTGCGGGGCGGCGCACATGTAAAGAAACAGATTTCGGGAGGTGTTGTATGAGAGACGTGTGGAAAAAAGCGTCTTGCGCGGTCATGCTGGCGCTGTTGCCGTGCGTGGGAATTGCCGCGGAGGGCGCGATCAGCTTTAACAAGGCTCCGGCCAAAGTCATTGTGGAGGTCACGGACGGCATCGTGGACGAAACGCTGGCCCAGGCCATTGTGGCGTATCGCGAGAAGAACGGCCCGTTCAAAACGGCGGAGGATCTGCGCGGCGTGCCTGGTATGACCTCTGTCATTTTCGGTATGCTCGGCCCCGTCGATGAAGGCGGCGACGTATTGTACGAAGCGGAAATTCCCACCGGCATGCACAGTTATTAACCCTGGTTCAAAACAAGGGAGAACCATCATGAAGAAATTTTTTGCCGCCGCCGCGGCGCTGGGGCTGTGCCTCGGTATGAGCGTTTCCGGCATGGCCGCGCCCAGCGTGTATCCAACCGGAACCACTATCTATGATCCCGCGCAGGCGCAGAACGGATATGTGCTGATCAGCGTGGACTACAAAGATATTTACGCCAAGGTCGACAACCGGGAATACTTCACGGGTGAAGTCGATTTCAACAGCCCCGGTGCGGTTCCGCGCGGGGAGAACAGTGACGTCGTGTTCCTCATGGACATGAACGGCAATGTGGTCAACACATGGAAAGACCTTGGGGACAACAAAAAGTGCTATCTGCTCCCGGACGGGCATCTGCTGAGCATCAGCGAAACCCGCAGCGAGGTTACGGAATACGACTGGGATGGCAAGGTGGTATGGAATTTCGCCTCCAAGCTCGGGCCCCATCATGACGGACGCCGCCTTGCCAACGGCAATACCCTGATCCTGTGCTATGAAACCGTGCCCGCCGCCACGATCAGGAATGTGGAAAACCAGACCACGCAGTGGTGGGGTACGCAGGATCGCGCCAATGCCAAATTGCGCGGCGACACCATCATCGAAGTGAACCCCGAAGGCAAAATCGTGTGGGCGTGGAGCGCTTCCGAGCATCTGGACATCAACCGTTACATGCCCCTCACCGGGATGAATGACTGGACGCACGGCAACACCGTATCCGTCATTCCACCCAACAAATGGTATGATGCGGGCGACAAGCGTTTCAAGCCCGGCAATATCATGTACAACCCCCGCCACTTTGACGAATTCGTGATCATCGACCGGGAAAGCGGCGATATCGTATGGTCGCTGAAGGGCTTCAAGGCCATGGGCGGCCTTGGTCAGTGCCATGAGCCGATCATGATCGAAAAGGGCAAGCCCGGAGCGGGCAATATCATGGTGTTCGACAACGGTCTGTTCACCCGCAACGGCGCGCATTCCGGGCAGACTGTGGTATGGGAAATCGACCCGACCACCAGCAAGGCCGTGTGGCGCTATGTGCCCGCCGGGGCGGGCAGTTTCCGCTTCCTCAGCAAGTACAAAGGCTCCGCGTACAAGATGGATAACGGCAATGTGCTCATTTCCGAAGACTACGCCGGCCGTGTATTCCAGGTGAAGCCCGACGCCACGCATCCCGACGGCGGAACCATTGTTTGGGAATATGTGTATCCTTCCGTCATTTCCCGCACTTCTCTGTATCCCTATGATTACTGCCCGCAGCTCAAGGCCATGAAGAAGCCCGCCGAGCGGAAGGTTTCTCCGCTTGATCCCGGCTTCTGGCAGGTGCTGCCCGATGCCGAGCGCAAGGGCGGCGCGGTGGTCAAGGTCAGCGGGTAATCCCGGTTTCCGGCGTAACGGCGCTCATCCGGTTTCGCTGGCAAGCGCCCCTGTTTTTTCTCGACCTTTGCCCGGAAATCCGTCATTCTCAGGCCGTCCGTTTTTCTTCCGCAACAGTGGAAGAGAGGCGGGCGGCTTTTTGACATGCCGCCGGGCGGCGGCGAAACCTCAGGGAAGGCCATGAGCAATACCGTAGCCGCATTCATGCGAAAGAAGCGGGAAGGGAAAAAAATTTCCATGCTTACCTGCTATGATTATACCACCGCAAAATTGCTGGACACCGCCGGAGTGGACGGTATTCTGGTGGGAGATTCTCTGGGCTGTGTGATCCTGGGCTATCCGGACACCTTGTCTGTCACCATGGAGGACATGATCCGTCATGGCGGGGCGGTGGTTCGCGGCTGCTCCAGCGCGCTGGTGGTGATCGACATGCCGTTCATGTCCTATCAGGCTTCGGTGTATGACGCCGTGACCAATGCCGGAAGGCTGATGAAAGAAGCCCGTGGGCATGCGGTCAAACTGGAGGGCGGCGCGGCGGCCGCGGATCGCATCCGGGCCATTACCGATGCGGGTATCCCGGTGCAGGCGCATTTGGGCATGACCCCGCAATCCGTCAATGCGTTGAGCGGGTTCAGGGTTCAGGGCAAGGGCGAAGCGGCGGCCCGGCGTCTGCTGGCGGATGCCCGCGCCGTTGAGGAAGCCGGAGCGTTTTCCGTTGTGCTGGAGTGTGTGCCTCCCCGCCTGGCAGAGCTGATTTCGCGCAAGTTGACCATCCCCGCCATCGGCATCGGTGCGGGGGCCGGGTGCGATGGGCAGATTCTGGTTTGTCAGGACATGTTGGGCATGTACAGCGACTTCATTCCCAAATTCGTCAAGCATTTTGCCGAGATCGGAGCGGGCATGCAGGATGCATTCCGCGCCTATGTCGCTGAGGTGGAGGCGGGAACTTTCCCGGCCGCGGAACATACTTTTGCGAAAGCGGACTGTGACGATGAGGTGCTCGCGCGGCTTGAACGGGAATAGCCCATTGCGGAAAATCTGAATTTTCCGGGAAACGTCTTTGAAATGCAGGGGAAGAGCATATGATTATTGCGGAAAGCGTCGCTGAAGTTCGGGCACAGGTCAAGGCGTGGAAACGTGAGGGCTTGCGCGTGGGGCTGGTGCCTACCATGGGGTATCTTCACGAGGGACACGCCTCGCTGGTGGAGAAGGCGCGTTCCTTGTGCGACAGAACAGTGGTTTCCGTATTCGTTAATCCTGCCCAGTTCGGCCCGGGTGAGGATCTGGAAAGTTATCCGCGTGATTTTGCGCATGACTGCGCGCTGCTGGAGGAAAAAGGCTGCGACATGGTGTTCCATCCCGATGCCTCCGTGATGTATCCGCCTGATTTCGCAACCTATGTGGAACTCTGCTCCGACATGCCCAGGCAGTTGTGCGGAAAGACCCGCCCGATTCATTTTCGCGGGGTTTGTACGGTCGTGACCAAGCTGTTTAACATTGTGACGCCGGATATGGCGTTTTTCGGGCGGAAGGATGCCCAGCAGCTGGCCATTATCCGGCGTATGGCGCGTGATCTTTCCATGGATGTGGAAATTGTGGGCTGCCCCATTGTGCGTGAGGCTGACGGCCTCGCCAGGTCTTCGCGCAACGCGTATTTGGACGCGCGGGAACGCGCCGCGGCACTGGTTTTGTCCAGAGCCGTCGCTGTGGGCAAGGAACTGGCGGCCCAGGGGGAGCGCGATGCCCGCGCTCTGGTGGCGGCCATGAGGGCGGTGATTGAGGCCGAGGCTCTGGCCCGGATCGATTATGTGGATGCTGTGGACGGCGTGACCATGCAGCCGGTTGATGCCATTCAGGACGGTGTTTTGGTCGCCATGGCCGTGTATATCGGCAAAACCAGATTGCTTGATAATTTTATCGTTGGGGAAGGGGCCTGTTAGAGCGTTTTGTCATTGAAATGCTTAGACTATTCTGTTATTGAAAGTGTCTGCTGGCCGGCCCCCCTGAATGCTCTGCGCGCCATCTGCCCCGCAGGGAAATTCAAGCACCATGCTCGCGCCCTTGCCGGGGGCGGAGGTGGCGGTCAGCGTTCCCTTGTGCGCCTCCATGATGCGCCGGGAGCAGAACAGTCCGAGTCCAAAGCCCTGTGAGCCTTTCGTGGTGAAGAACGGCTCAAAGATCTTGTCTATGTTTTCAGGCGGAATGCCCGCTCCGCTGTCACTGATGGAGATACGGAACCAGGGTTTGTCCGAACGCCTGAATCGTTCTCCCTGAATGGTCAGTGTGCCTTTGCCCTTCATGCTGGTCAGCGCGTTGAGAAGCAGATTGATGCAGACCTGTTCAAGCAGAATGCGGTCGCCCTCTATGGGGAGCCTTTCCGGCAGGCCGGAGATGTCGATGCGGATTTCCTTCATTTGCGGGCGCAGAAAGGAAAGGGCATCGCGCAGAATGTCCGCCGCATTCTGAGGCGTGAGGCATATGGTCTGAGGCATGGCAATATTCAGCAGACGGCGGGTGGTGGTAGCCGCGCGCTCCACATTGCGCTGGATGGTTTCCAGCAAATGGCGCATCATGGGGTCTGCGGCTTCTTCCTTTGCCACGTCTGTATTGGCGAGAATGATTCCCAGGGGGTTATTGATTTCATGGGCAATGCCCGCGGCCATTTTGCCGATGACGGCCAGACGCTCCATTTCGATAAGTTCTTTTTCCAGCTGCCGCCGTTCAGTGATATCGCGTCCGATGCAGCACAGCAGACCTTCCCCGTTATCCGGCGCGGAGAAGGGAAAGACAATAAACTCCATGATGCGTTGTTCATCCGGGGCCGGGTGAAGCAGCACCTCCTCCCGCGTGGAATTATGGCGGCCCGCGTGTTCCAGCATTGTGCCCAGGCAGTCGTTGCCCCGGTCGCACAACGCATTTTTCAGCGCAAGCTGCCCGGTGCCTTCATTGAGGCGCAAAATGAGCTTGGCGGCCTTGTTCGCCAGCACAATGCTCCCTTCGCCGTTCACCACAAGCATCATGTCGGGCGACATTTCAAACAGTTCGCGGTAGCGGCGTTCGGTGGAACGAAGCTTCTGGCGAGTCAGGCGGATCTGCCGCCGCAGGGTGACGATCCACGCAATGGCCAGCAGGCTGAGCAAAAGCAGGCTGCAAAGAATGGCGAGAATATGCCCCAGGTATGCTTTCCAGAAAGGTTCCTGGGCAAGGAGGTTTCCCAGCCATTTCTCGCTCAGCAGCTTGAGCTTTCCCGTATTTTCCAGGTAGGCGAGCGCGTTGGTCAGTTCGGTGGCCAGGCCGAGAGTGTCCGGGCCGAGTACCAGGGTGACGGGAATCCGCTCAAGAGAAAGGCCCATGAGCCGTACGCTGGTGAGGTTCATCTGCTGGGCGATATAGGAGGCTACCTCCCCTGAAGGGGCGACGAAAGCGGCCGCCTCATGGTTTGCCAGCCGCTGGAGCGCGCTTTTGTATGAGCTGGAATAAAGAGGAATGCCTCCGTTCTGGGCAACGGTTTCACTGAAGGGGTCGTTTTTGAGAACGAGAATGCGCTGATTCTGAAAATCCTGCTCGCAGGTAATATGTGTTTCCGGGGCGCTTACCAGAATGCGGCGGTTCAGGCCGAAGGGCGTGATCAGCGTGACGCGGCCGTGGTAGGAGACGGCGCTTGTGGACGCTCCCGCGACAAAGTCGAGTGTTCTTTCATCCAGACGGCGGGTCAGTTCCTCAGGAGAAGCGGAAATGAACCGCACCTCACGCTTGAGCATGGCGCCGAGCATGACGCTGAGATCCACACACAGGCCGCGCGGGTTGCTGCCGTATGCGTTGAGAAAGGCCAGCGGGGGCAGGTCGCGCGGGATGCCGATCAGCAGGCGTTCCGCGCCGAAAGCCGGAATTGTGTGCAACAGGATGCACACAAGCAGGCAGAGCAGGGCTGCCCCGGCTTTTCTTGTGCCGGAACCTGACTGCCGTGCGCCGTGTCCGGATCCGGACACGGCGCTCCGCAAGCGGAGCGCCGTCACCATAAAAATATATTTCCTGAAAGGCATGTGTTCTCCCGGCTCTGTTGTAGAATAGTGTTGATGGCGTTGCGCGTGCTGTCTGGTTTTACTCCGGCACAGGCGGCAACATTCGTTGCCGCAAAGGCAGCCCGTGTTCCACACGGGCGAAAGGCAACAGGTATCCACGGCTGGCTCGCTTGCGCCTTTGTGCGGCTACGCCGCCCAAAGGCTCCGCTCCGCGAAACATTGCTTCCGCTCCTCGCCCCCCAAGATGCCGCATTACCATGCGGCGGAGGGGCGTCGCTCCAAGCTCGCTACGCTCGCGCCTCCGGCGGTCAAGGTTATTTTCAACACTATTCTACAACACAGCCTTTCTCCCGAAATGATGCCCGCTGTTCCACCCATATCCGGCCTTGCCGGGGAGAGCTCGCGGGAATCGCTCATGTTCTCGTAGCTCAGGATATCATGAGTGACAAGTGATGAATATGTGCGAAAAATCGCGCAGTCATAAGAAAAGCGCACGGACTCTCGCACAGTTTTCCGAGATAGTTTTTTATTTCTCATTGCTATAACATATAGTTAGCAAACGGTACGTTTTTTGCTTAAATATACATAAAATTGGGGTTCGCCCTCCGGCGAACCGCGCACTTCTGACAAGAGGGTGTATTGTGAATCGACGTCATTTTCTCATGGGCATGGCCGCGACCGCGGGCGTTGCCATGATGCCCCGCATGGGCCGTGCTTTCCCATCCGTGTTCCCCCACGGCACTACCATTTACAAACCGGAAAAATGCTGGAGCGGCTTTACCGTGTTCGGTGTGGAAACCGAAGGTCAGGGCTGTGTGCTCATCGACATGAACGGCAATGTGGTGAAGGAGTGGAAGCACGTCAGCGAGCTGGAGCATCCCACCAAGATCCTCAAGGGCGGCTATGTCATGGGCGCTACCCGCCAGAAGCCGGAAATGAAAGGCCGCACCTACGGTGATCCCCATTCCGCCGACCTTTCCATCTGCGATTTTGACGGCAAGATCGTGCGCAATATTCCGCTTGCGGGCATGCACCACGACTACCAGGTGCACAGCAGCCCCACCGGCTACTACAGCCCCACGCAGGAAGTTCTTTACGAACCGGATGAGAATATTCTGGTGCTTTCGCACCTGTTCACCACGCCGGAAGACAACGGCTACACGCTGACCGCGCGTTCGCCTCTGGATGATGACTACATCTTTGAAGTGGACAAGAACAACAAGATTGTCTGGGATTACCGCTTCAGCGATCACTTCGACGAAATGCCGTTCGACGACGAGTTCAAAGCCACCATGTTCAAGTACCCGACCTGGCAGGTGACTCGTACCCCCGGCGTCAAGGCGGCGGACTGGATCCACTGCAACTCCCTGTCCAAGCTCGGACCGAACCACTGGTATGATGAAGATCCGGTGAAGTATTCCTGCTTCCACCCGGACAACCTCATTGTTTCCAACCGTCAAACCCAGACCAGCTATATCATCGACAAGAAGACCAAGAAAATTGTCTGGCACATCGGCCCGGATTACTACAAGGATTCCGTGTGGTATCTGAACGGCGAACCGCAGAAGGGCCGCGCGCTCAGCCGCCTGGGCCAGATCGTGGGCCAGCATCACACCCACATGATCCCGGCGGGCCTGCCCGGCGCGGGCAACATCATGATTTACGACAACGGCGGCTACTCTGGATACGGGCGCCGC
>CAJTSU010000011.1:7863-42969 GCA_910579055.1 uncultured Mailhella sp.
CCCCGCCACGGAAACCGGCTGGTCCAACTCCCGCCGCGACTCCTCGCGCGTCATCGAGTTCAACCCTGTCACGCTGGAAAAGGTGTGGGAACACTCCGCCGCCACCATGGGCCTGCGCGAAGGCTACAAGTTCTACAGCGACTATGTCAGCTCCGCCCAGCGTCTGCCCAACGGCAACACCCTGATCACCAATGGCGCCGTCGGCCAGCTCCAGGAAGTGACCCCCGACCACGAAGTGGTGTGGGAATACATCAGCCCCTGGTACAACCCCAGCGGCAACTTCAACCTGGTGTACCGCGCCTACCGCGTACCTTATGACTACGTCCCGCAGATCAAGAAGCCCGCGGAATACGCAGTCGTTCCTCCCGCGAACAAGGACTGGCGTCTGCCCGCCGCCAAGACGGCCTACAAGGGCTAGCCGTTCCGGCAATAACATGCAAGGAGTACAAGGATTATGAAACGTTTTCTCGCCATGCTCATCGCCGCCGCCACGCTGACGTTCGGCGGCATGGCCCATGCTGAAGAACCCGAACCGTTTGACCTGAACAAGGCCACGGTGGAACAGTTGATGGCTATTCCGGATGCCAACATCACGGAAGAGCTGGCCAAGGCCATTATTGACTACTCCAAAAAGACTCCTTTCAAGTTTTCTGATGATCTGATGAAGGTGCCCGGCCTGGACAACAGCACCTTTGAAGCCATGATGCCCGTCGAAGAAAACGACAGCGTCTGGTATGATCCGGAAAACGCCGACATGGTGCTCGGCCCCTCCAAGTGCTGACGCATCGGGTCGCCCGCTCCGGCGGGCGGCCCGCTCATTTTTTTACTTCCATCTTTCAAAGGAGCTTCATCATGAATATCAAAGTGCTGCTTTCCGCCCTCGCGCTGACCGCCGTGTTCGCCGCCCCGGCCATGGCCGCGTCTTTCAGCTTCAACCGCGCCGATGCCGACCGCATGGTCAATTTTGCCAAGGAAGAAGGCATCTCTCTGCCCAAGGATGTGGCCGAAAGCATTGTAAAATACCGCGGTGAAGGTCATCAGTTCCTCACCGAGGACGATCTGTCCAAGGTGCCCGGCATGACCCCCCAGCTGCTCATGATTCTCAGCCCCGAAGAAACCGGAACAGATCTGCTCTTCAATCCTGAAGGCAGCTCCGGTATGAAGGCGTATTAAAAACGCCGCATCTCCGCGTGATGGCAGTCACGCGGAGAAAGTATTCCGTTTCTCCATCCCGCGACAACGCGGGATGGGGAAGAAACGGAAGAAAACGCCGCACAGCACCGGCATTCCGGCGTTTTCCGGAAACACCGTTTTTCACGGTGTTTCCCGCGGCTTTCCTGCCGCAGCAAAAGAGGGAGAGAATGTATGAAGTTTGTGAAATCTTTCGTGATGGGGCTCGGCATGCTCGGGCTGTGCGCCGCGCCATCGCTGGCGGACACCAATGTCATTCCCGTTGGAACCATCAAGTATGACCCGACCAAGTGCTGGAACAGCTATGTCATCCTGTCGCCCACGGTTCCCGGTTCCTCGGCCAAGCTGATCGACCGCAACGGCAACCTGGTGAAGGAATGGGATCTCATGGGGTCTCAGGGCTTCCCCAACAAGGTATACCCCGGCGGCTACCTGCTGACTTCCATTTACCCGCCTGTCAAGCAGGGCTCCCAGGATCAGAACACCGTTGCCATTCTTGACTTTGACAACAAGATTGTGCGCAAGTTCAACAAGTGGGAAAAGGTGGAAATGAATAACGGCCAGCCCAAGGAAGAGGACGATTCTTCCTGGGTTGCCCGCCAGCATCATGATTATCAGCTTGAAGGCTCGTCCACCGGCTACTATGCGCCCGGCGTGGACAAGACCGTGAAGCTGGACGGCAAGATGCTGGTGCTGGCGCACCGCAATGCCCAGAACGCCCGCATCAACTCCCAGACCCTGCTTGATGACGCCATTTATATTGTGGATGGCAAGGGTGAAGTGATCTGGAAGTGGTTTGCCGCGGATCATTTTGCCGAGTTCGGCTTTACCGACGCGGCCGCAAACAATATTCGCGCCATGAACCCCCGCGGCGGCAAGGAACTGGGCGGCGTGGACTGGTTCCACATCAACTGCGCCTCCTGGCTCGGCCCGAACAAGTGGTATGACGCGGGCGACAAGCGTTTCCATCCTGAAAATATCATTTGTGACAGCCGCAATTCTTCGCATCTGTTCATTATTGACCATGAAAGCGGCAATGTCGTATGGCAGGTGGCCCCGCCCTTCGTGGGCATGGACGGCGCGCTTGGCCCGATCGCCGGCGTGCACGGCACACACATGATCCCCAAGGGGCTGCCCGGCGAAGGCAATATCCTGATCTTCGACAACGGCGGCACCATGCCCGGCGATGTTTATCCCTCTCAGGCGCATGCCTGGAGCCGCATCATCGAATTCAACCCGGTGGACAAGGCCCGCGTGTGGGAATACTCCGCCACAACCATGAAGGCGGGCCCCGGCCAGCATGGTTACCAGTTCTTTTTCTCGCCCTATATCTCCATCGCCCAGCGCCTGCCCAACGGCAACACGCTGATCGACGAAGGCGCGACCAGCCGCATTTTTGAAGTGACCCCGTCCGGTGAAATCGTGTGGGAATACCGTTCCCCTTACAGCCGCCCGCTCGGCGACGTGCAGAAGAACGCGGGCGTCAACTACCGCGCCTACGCCGTGCCGTATGAATGGGTGCCGCAGCTCAAGAAGCCGGTGGAAACCCCGGTGAGTTATCCCTCCTTCCCCGGCAGCTTCATCATGCTCCCTGATGACAAGGGCAATATCCCCAACTTCAAGCCTACCGTGGACAAGGGCCCGGCCATGCAGTTCCGGGATGTCTGGACTGTGAACCGCCCCGCGAAATAATACGGATGTGAAAAGGCGTCCTGTGTCATACTGTCATAGCGTGTGACCTCGGGCGCCTTTTTTGTCCGAAAACTTAGCCGGTTGCCGAAAGCCATACGCGGCGCTTGTGCCGCAGGCATTTCGGAAAACGGTACACAAGGGAGGAGACGCAATGCGGCTTCTGAAATCTTTGGTGATGGGGCTGGGCATGACAGCGCTCTGCGCAGGGCCGGCCCTGGCGGAAACGGATGTCATTCCGGTGGGAACCATCAAATATGACCCGGCCAAATGCTGGAACAGCTATGTGATCCTGACTCCTGACGTTCCCGGCGCGTCGGCCAAGCTGATCGACCGCAACGGCAATCTGGTCAAGGAATGGGATACCAGGGGCGGCTACGGCATGCCCAACAAGGTGTACCCCGGCGGGCATCTGCTTACCAGCATCTATCCTCACCTCAGTGAAGGATCTCAGGATCTGAACACCATCGCCATACTGGACTTTGACGGCAAGATCGTGCGCCAGTTCAACAAATGGCAGAAGCTGGAAAAAGGGGAACCCGGCCAGCCCGCCGAGGCGGACGGCTCTTACTGGGCTTCCCGCCAGCACCATGATTTCCAGCTGGAAGGATCGCCCGTGGGATATTATGCTCCCAGCGCGAACCCCAGGCTGGACGGCAAAATGCTGGTGCTGGCCCATGCCAACGCCAAAAACCCGCGCATCAATCAGAATACGCTGCTTGACGACGTCATTTATATTGTGGACGGCAAGGGCGAGGTCATCTGGAAATGGTACGCCAACGAGCATTTCGCCCAGTTCGGTTTTACCCAGCCCGCCATCAACAAGTTGCAGACCATGAAGCCCCGCGGCAAGTCCCTGGGCGGCGTGGACTGGCTGCACATCAACTGCGCTTCCTGGCTTGGCCCGAACAAGTGGTATGACGCGGGCGACAAGCGTTTCCATCCGGACAACATCATTTGCGACAGCCGCAACTCCTCGCATCTGTTCATTATTGATCATGAAAGCGGCGATATCGTGTGGCAGGTGGCGCCGCCCTTTGTGGGCGCGGACGCCCAGCTCGCCCCGATCACCGGCGTACACGGCACGCACATGATTCCCAAAGGCTTGCCCGGTGAAGGCAATATCCTGATCTTCGACAACGGCGGCACCATGGCCGGAGATCTCTACAGCGACACGCAGGCCCACGCCTGGAGCCGCATCATAGAGTTTGATCCGACCACCAAGGCCCGGGTATGGGAATATTCGGCCCCGACCATGAAGGTGGCTCCCGGTCAGTTCGGGCAGTATTTCTTCTTCTCGCCCTTCATCTCCATCGCCCAGCGTCTGCCCAACGGCAACACGATGATCGACGAAGGCGCGACGGGTCGCGTGTTTGAAGTGACCCCGCGCGGCGAAATCGTGTGGGAATACCGCTCTCCCTACAGCTATGTCATGCCGCTCAAGGGCGTGATCAACTACCGCGCCTACGCCGTGCCCTACGACTATGTGCCGCAGCTGAAAAAGCCGGTGGAAACGGCGGGGGTGGCCGCTCCGGTGGTGCCGACTTCTTTCATCATGCTGCCGGATGTCAAGGGCAACATTCCCGATTTCAAGCCGAAGATGGACAAGCTGCCCAACGTGCAGTTTGAAGACCCGTGGGTGGCCATGCCTCCCGCGAAAAAATAGGCGTTGTGCCCCTCTGTCCGCCATGTCCGTCATGGCGGGCAGAGCGCTGGAACTGTGTTTGTCCATGATCGGCCCGCAAGGAACGGCGTGCCGACGCCGAAACAAAGGGGTAAAAGAATGCGTTTTCTGAAGTCTCTGGCGCTTGGCCTCGGGGCCGCCTGCCTGTGCGGCGGCGCTTTTGCCGTGGAAAGCCTGAGCACGCCCACCGGCGTGCATGTCTGGAACAAGTACGGCGCATACGAGGGCTATACGCTGCTGTCGCCCAACATGACCAATGACGTGTATCTCATCGACATGAAGGGCGATGTGGTGCATACATGGCATACCGCCGGAAAGCCCGGCCTGTATGCCGAACTGCTGCCCAACGGGAATCTTTTGCGCGGCATCCGCTATGATCCGAAGCATGTGCCCTTCGGCGGGGTTTCCGGCGGCGTGCAGGAAATCGACTGGGACGGCAATGTGGTGTGGGAACACAAAATCCATGGCCCCAAAGCCAACCAGCACCATGCGTTCAGTCGCATGCCCAACGGCAATACCCTGATCGTCGCCTGGCAGTACAAGTCGTATGACGAAGCCGTGGCCAAGGGGCGCAAAAAGGGCACCATCCCCGCCAAGGCTGACCCCGAGGGGAAATACAAGTACGACGGCCTGTGGGAAGACTATATTGTCGAAGTGGACAAGAACGGCAGGGAAGTGTGGGCCTGGCACACCTGGGATCACATCGGCAGGGGCAAGGACAAGCTGGATATCAATTACAGGCTGCCCATCGCCAACTACTACGGGGATTCCGACTGGGTTCACATCAACTGTGTGACCTACATTCCAGAAACGGATCAGATCCTGTTTACCTCCCGCAATTTCGGCGAGGTATTTCTGGTGGACAAGTCCACCGGCAAAATAGCCTTCCGCTGGGGCAACCCCACCACTTACGACCCCAAGGCGAAGAAGCCCGGCTGGTGCGATGACGGGGATCAGAAGCTGTTCGGCCCCCATGACGCCACATGGCTGGGAGACGGGCGGATCATGCTGTTTGACAACGGCTGGAACAGGCCGAGCGTCAACCGTTCGCGCGCGGTCATCATCAACAGCAAGACGGGCGATCTGGAATGGGAATACCGGGCGCAGAATCCCAACGGCTTCTATTCCGCCTATCAGGGCGCGGCCCAGATGCTGCCCAACGGCAACGTGCTGATCACGTCCACCAACACCGGGCATATTTTTGAAGTGACCAAGGGGAAAAAGCCCCATGTGGTGTGGGAATACGTCAGCCCCTGGACGCTGAAAGGCCCGGTCGCCCTGCTGGAGGATTCCCATTCCTTCGACGACCCCACCGGCCTGGAAGATATCAATATCATGAGCAACTTTGTGCATCGCGCCTTCCGCTACGGCAAGGATTACCCGGGCCTCAAGGGGCGGAAGCTGTCAAAGGCCCAGGTTCTCTTCCCCAAGGCTCCCAAATGGTATGAGCTGTGGGACAAGGCCGCCATGCTCAAGCCCGCTGAGCTCAAGTAGGCGCTTTTCGTAGGCTCTGTTCAAGTTTACGGTTGATAAAGAGAAATAAGCTCCTTTAACCGCCGAAGGCGCGAGCGTAGCGAGCTATGGAGCGACGACCCCCCGCCGCATGGTAATGCGGCATCTTGGGGGGCGAGGAGCGGTCAAATGTCACGCGGAGCGGAGCCGAGTGAAGCGCAGCTTCACGAAGGCGCAAGCGAGCCAGCCGTGGATACATGTTGCCTTTGGCCCGTGTGGAACACGGGCTGGCTTTGCGGCAATGAATATTGCCGCCTGTGCCGGAGCAAAACCATACGCCCCGCGCAACACTATCAACACGGTTCTATGACAGAGCCAAAAGGAAAAATCGTCCGATAGATGGACGCGTTAACCTGTAACAGGGAGAATGTATGAAACGCTTTACTTCACTCGTGGCAACCGCTGCCCTCACGGCGACCTTTGCCGGATCGGCCTTTGCCTATGAGGCGTTCCGCGGGCCGCTTGGTGTGCTCACCAATGAGCCCGGTGCCACGGAAGGCTATGTGCTGCTCACGCCCCAGAACAGCAAGACCACCTATCTGATCGACAACAACGGCAAAATCGTCAACAAATGGGTGAGCGAGTACACCGGCTTCTGGGGAGAGCTGAAGGCGGACGGCACACTGTCCCGTCACGGCGTGCTGCCGGAAGTCAAGGAAACCGGGCTCAGCCTTTTCGGCGGAGCCGCCGGAGTCATGGAAGAGTTCGACTGGAACGGCAAGAAAATTTGGGAATACAAAATGTATATTCCCGGCAAGGAAGTGTCGCATCATACCTATGAAATCATGCCCAATGGCAACTATCTGCTGCTCGGCTGGGAATTCAAGAGCTATGATGAAGCCCTGGCCAAAGGCATGAAGCCCTCCAACCAGCGCTATCTGTTCAAGGAAGGCTATACGGACGAGAAGAAGCACCTTGACGGCATCTGGCCGGATTTTGTCCGTGAAGTGGATCGGGCCACCGGCAAGACCGTGTGGGAATGGCATGTGTGGGATCATGTCGGCAAGGGCAAGAACAAGATCGACATCAACAAGTTCTGCACCGCCAAGGTATACAGCGCCTATGCCGGGCCGGACTGGACGCACTTCAACGGCGTGGCCTATAATCCGCAGACCGACCAGATTTGCGTGACCTCCCGCAATCTTGCGGAAATGTATGTGATCGACCGCAAGAGCGGCGATATTGTGTACCGCTGGGGCAACCCCGACAACTACGGCGCGGGCAAGGCTCCGGCCGGTTACGCCGATGACGGCGACCAGACGCTGTGGGGCCCCCACGCTCCGGATTGGCTGCCCAACGGCAACATTTCCATCATTGACAACGGCGCTCGCCGTCCTTCCCACAACTACACCCGCGCGATAGAGCTTGACCCGAAGAAGAACGCGGTGGTGTGGCAGTGGGCTCCCATGGCGGTAAAGGCCAATTCCAGCAACTTCTACTCCCACTATCAGGACGGCGCGCAGAAGCTGCCCAACGGCAACTGGCTGCTGACCACCAGCAACGACGGCCATGTGATCGAAGTGACCAACGACAAGGCCATTGTGTGGGAACTTGCCAATCCGGTGAACGCGGACAAGATTTACCGGGCCAGCAACCAGCACGGCAAGGGTGGGGCCAGCATCCACAAGGCGTTGCGCTATCCTGCCGATTTCCCCGGTTTCCAGGGCAAGAAGATGAAGAGTGAAGGCAAGTTCCCGAACTGGACCAAGGCGCTGGCCGACGAGCAGTTCGCCCTGCCGGGCGATGCCGCCGCCAAGGCCGAGCCGGTGAAGGCGTACAAGCGCGTTGTGCCCGCCGCTGAATAGGAACGAAAAAACATGATTTAATCTTAACGGCGTGAAGCCGGGGCGCTTCCCGGCTTCACGCATGAATTTCGCGAGTCGGAATATAGAGAGGTTTGCGTAAAAATTTAAGACTCTATCATATGCGGTAACATATCTTTTTTCTGGCGATTTGGACGTCTGATAGTCCCCGCGTGCGCAAGGCAACACAAGTTTGGCCGCAATGCAATTGCCTGTCCTGTTGTATGCTTGCGAAGGATTTCTTCCAGAGTTTTTTGTTCTTCTTCAGTCAAAATCACTTCCGACCGGGGACGACCCTTTGGCAAGGATGGCTCCTGTAATTTGTTGAACTATTTATAATATTGGTTTTAAGTCGGTACGCTAGCCTGTCTTGCTTGTTATTATTCGGTATCAGCCCTTCTCTTACAGTGGAGGTTAATGTATGAAGCGTCTCGGTTCATTCCTGGCATTATTAGGGCTCATGATGGCTTTTTGTACGCCGGCATTCGCGTACCAAGCGTTTAAGGGACCGTTGGGAGTTTTGCAAAATAAGCTGGATGCAACTGAAGGTTATATTTTAATTGCTCCTCAAAATTGTAAAAAAACATATTTAATGGATAAAAACGGCAATGTTGTCCATGAATGGACCAGCAAATACGATGCTTTTTACGCGGAAATGCTGCCGAACGGGAATATGGTCAGGCATTCAAGACTTCCTGAAGCCGGCCCGAACTTTGGAGGGGCCGCTGGGCTTATTGAAGAATTCAATTGGGAGGGCGATGTTGTCTGGTCCTATCAGGTTTATGAGGAAGGTGTCAAAGTAGGCCATCATACCTTTGAAGTGATGCCCAACGGCAATTACATGATATTGGCGTGGGAATACAAAAGCTATGAAGAAGCCCTGGCCAAAGGCCTGGATCCGAATTTGGGAGGCCGTTGTCTGTTCAAAGAAGGATTTCCCAATGGCAAATCTGTAATCAAGGGTATTTGGCCGGACTATATCATGGAGGTAAACCATGATAAGGAAATCGTCTGGGAATGGCATGTATGGGATCATATCGGAACAGGATACAACGAAATCAATATCAACAAGTTCAACCCTCCCGAACACAACCGGAAATATGCCGGCCCTGACTGGACTCACTTTAACGGCGTATCCTATAACCCCAAAACCAACAAGGTAGCTGTCACCTCACGCAATCTGTCCGAAGTATATGTGATTGACTATACTACCGGCAAACTGGAATATCGCTGGGGTAATCCCTTTAACTACGATAAGGGCAGAAGACCCGCCAATCAGGGAGATAACGGCAACCAGACCCTGTTTGGCCCCCATGCTCCCGACTGGACGGCGGAAGGCAACATCACCATCCTGGATAACGGCAATCAGCGTCCCCGATCCATAGGAACCGGTTTTGTCGAACTGGACTACAAGAATGACAGAGTCGTATTCAAATGGTATGCGGACAAATTGCGCACCATGGACAGAGCGGCCTCCACATCCAACTTTTATTCCGCCTATCAGTCTGGCGTGAACAAAATGCCCAATGGCAATTACCTGGTAACCGCTACAAATGGTGCCCATATCCTGGAAATATCCGGCAAGGATGGCAGCCTGTTGTGGGAATTTGTGTCCCCCTGGTCCAAAGATCGGATCTATAAGACCTCCAGCGGACATGGTCAGAATGGCGCGGGTATCCACCGTGCCATGTTCTACGCTCCGGATTATGCCGGTTTTAAAGGAAAAGATCTTTCCTCCATACTGTACAGCGTACCGAACTGGGTGGTTCTTCTGAATCAAAATCCTGTTCCGAGACGTTGGGTACCGTTGACTCCGTTGCTGCCGGGCCGCTACTAGACTGTAAAAACTGTATTGCATACCTGAC
The DNA here is from genome assembly GCA_910579055.1 of uncultured Mailhella sp. Lineage (GTDB taxonomy): Bacteria > Desulfobacterota > Desulfovibrionia > Desulfovibrionales > Desulfovibrionaceae > Mailhella. The sequence continues at coordinate 17,607 of CAJTSU010000011.1, forward strand.
TGATGATGAACACAAGCGAAACCTGTAGAGGGTAATATATGAATCGCATCCGTTCACTGCTTCTGGCAACAGGCTTTGTAATTGCTCTGATTACTCCCGCTGGGGCTTACGAAGCCTTTAAAGGCTTCCTGGGGGTGCTTCAGAGCGAACCGGAATCCACACCGGGTTATGTGCTGGTTTGTCATGCGGAAAACAAGTCGACATATCTTATGGATAAACAAGGGAATGTCGTACATTCGTGGAACAGCGAGTGGCTGGGCTTTTCCGCTGAGCTGCTGCCTAACGGCAACTTGGTTCGCTCCGCCCGCCTGCCGACTCAGAAAGATTTCAACCTGTTCGGGGGATCCAGCGGGCGACTTGAGGAGTTTGACTGGGACGGCAACCTCGTCTGGTCGCATGATATTTACGAGCCTGGCAAGGAAATGAGCCATCATACCTTTGAAGTAATGCCCAACGGCAACTATATGATCCTGGTCTGGGAGCATCATACGTATGAAGAGGCTCTCGCGAAGGGTCTGGATGTTAACAACCCTGACCGTAACATTCCAGGCATTATCAAGAACGGAATCTGGTGTGACATGATCCGTGAAGTGGATCGTAATCATAATACGGTATGGGAGTTCCGGATTTGGGATCATACTTCCGACAAGGATAACTATAACGGCTGGAACATCAACAGGTTTCTTCCCATTACGGCTTCCATGGGGGAAGCCGGCCCGGACTGGACCCACTGTAACGGTGTGGCCTATAACCCCCGCACCAATCAGGTAACATTTACTTCCCGCGCGCTGGGGGAAGTTTATGTTGTCGATTATGCTACCCGAAAACTGGTGTACCGCTGGGGCAATCCCTACAACTTTGGCGGCGGAGAGCTGGGCGGCCAAAGTTACGGCAATGATAACGATCAGAGACTGTTCGGTCCTCACGCCCCTGACTGGACCGGGGAAAACACTATCACCGTATTGCACAATGCCACCAATCGCCCTACCGGGCCTGCCACAGGTTTTTATGAAATTGATCCGGTCACCGATAAGGTTGTTTTTGCCTGGGGCTCCAATAATGTCGGCGTACAAAAGGGCACTTACTACAGCTCGCATCAGAGTGGCGTAAACAAAATGCCCAATGGCCATTATCTGCTGACCCTGACCACCGGAAGCTCTGTCATCGAAATCGCTCCGGACAAGAGCATCGTGTGGGAATTTGTCAATCCGGTATATAATGATACGGTCTACTATACTTCCAGTGATCATGGCTCTGTAGATGCCGGCCAGGGATTGCACAAGGCTATGTTTTATCCGCCTGATTTTTCAGGCTTTAAGGGAAAAGACCTGTCCACGGTGGAATATAAGCTGCCCAACTGGGTAGAACTTCTCAGAGAGAACCCCGTGGAAAAAACTCCGGCCAAGTAACAATGGAATGTTCCCCCGGCCCTGATGTGCCGGGGGACCCCTGACATAAGGATGGGGCGTTATTTTCGCACTGCCATACGCTTGCTTGTGCGGAACTCGGTTGAGGGGCGACCCGGGATCGATAGAATTTCCTCCGGCGGCTGCGCAGGGAGAGGGAATGTGGGCATTCCCCGCGCCGATCGCTTACGATATGCAACACGAGGGAGAATATGAAACGTTTAACCGGAATTGTGGCGGCGGGCATCGCCGCGCTGGCTCTGGCCGGAAGCGCGCAGGCGTATGAGGCGTTCAAGGGGCCGCTGGGGCTGCTGCACAAGGCACCAGGCACGTTTGACGGCTATACTCTGGTAGCGCCGCAGCAGGCCAACATCACCTATCTGATGGACATGGACGGCAACGTGGTCAACGAGTGGAAAAGCGACTACGGCTGCTTTTATGCGGAACTGATGCCCAACGGCAACCTGATCCGTCATTCTTCGCTGCCCGGCGTGCAGCCTTCCTTCGGCGGGCAGGCCGGACTGTTCGAGGAGTTCGACTGGAACGGGAAAAAGGTATGGGAATACAAATGCTATATTCCCAATGAGGAAGTTTCCCACCATACCTTTGAAGTGATGCCCAACGGCAATCTGCTGATTCTGGTCTGGAAAAAGTATGCGTATGAGGATGCTCTGGCCAAGGGCCTGACACCGGACGCGCCCGGACGCTATCTGTTCAGGGAGGGGCTGAAGGACGGCAAGCAGATTATTGAGGGCATCTGGCCCGACGTGGTGCGGGAAATCGAACACGGCACCGGCAAGGTGGTTTGGGAATGGGCCGTGTGGGATCACATCGGCACCGGGCCGGATCAGATTGATATCAACAAGTTTGTGCCCCGTATCCGCAATGCCTGGGCCGGGCCGGACTGGACGCATTTCAACGGTGTGGCCTATAATCCCGCGACAAACGAAATCGCCATTACTTCCCGCAACCTGGCGGAAGTGTATCTCATCGACTACAAGAGTGACAAGGGCATCAAGTATCGCTGGGGCAACCCGGCCAACTACGGCAAGGGCGCTGCGCCGGCGGGTTATGGCGATGACGGGGATCAGAAACTGTTCGGCCCGCATGCCCCGGACTGGACGGCTGAAGGCACTCTTTCCATTATGGACAACGGTCACACCCGTCCTTCCGGCAACTACACCCGCGCGGTGGAGCTTGACCCGAAGAAGAACGCGGTAGTGTGGCAGTGGAAGGCGTCCGATGTCCAGACCTGGAACTGGAACTTCTACTCTCAGACCCAGAGCGGCGCGCAGAAGCTGCCCAACGGCAACTGGCTGATCACCGCCACGAATACCGGCGGGCATACCATTGAAGTGATGCCCGACAAGCGCATCGTGTGGGAATTCATCAACCCCATGGGCAAGGGCGACAAGGTGTATGCCGCGTCCAACGCCTATGGTGACATGGCGCCGCAGCTTGCCGTGCACAAGGCCCTGCGTTACGCCAAGGATGATCCGCGCTTCAAGGGCAAAGACATGAGCGTGAAGCATCCGCTGATGCCCGAAGGCACCCCCAACTGGCTCAAGCTGCTTGACGGCAATAATGTGCCGCCCAGATTCAACCCTGATAAAAAGTAGGTTCTGTAGTAGAATACCTTAACCGCCGGAGGCGCGAGCGAGCCGGCCGTGGGTTCATGCTGTCTTTCGCCTGTGTGGAACACGGGCCGCTTTGCGGCTTAGAGGGCGCAAACTCCGCAAAGCGGGGGTTGTCATCAGTCGGAGCCGCCGGAGAAATCCGGCGGCTTTTGTCATGTCTGCGGTATTAACCTGGTGTTATAATGGAGCAAAATATTTTTGCACCGGGAGACGGCTTGCCCGGCGTCTGATTGACCGCTACTATGACGCCTTCGTTACGATAAACTGTTCTGACATGAGGTTTTCTGTATATGTGTGGAATCGTCGCTTACAGCGGGCATCGCCCCGCGGTTCCTCTTCTGATCGAGGGCTTGCACCGGCTGGAATACCGGGGGTATGATTCGTCCGGAGTAGCTTTCCTGCAGGCCGGAAAACTCCATGTGGTCAAGGCGGCGGGCAAGCTGTCCGCCTTGGAAGTGAAGCTTGCGACTGAACCCAATGTACTTTCCACCTGCGGCATTGGGCATACTCGTTGGGCCACCCACGGCGCGCCGGTGGAACGCAACGCGCATCCGCAGATGGCGCAAGGCGGCACCCTCGCCCTTGTACATAACGGCATTATTGAAAATTTTCAGGAATTACGGGACGAACTGACGGCCTCCGGCTGTTCCTTTGTTTCGGATACCGATACGGAAGTGTTGGCCTGTCTCATTGAAGAGGAACGCAAGCGGGCCTCTTCAATGCTTGAGGCGTTTGCCCGCGCCCTGCGCCGCGCACGGGGTGCCTATGCCGTGGCCATGGTGTCAGCCGAAGAACCGGGGATGGTATACGGCGCTCGCCTGTCCGCGCCGCTGCTGATCGGCGTTGGCGCGGGGGAATGCTTTGTGGCGTCGGACATCCCCGCGTTCCTGGCGTACACGCGTGATGTTGTTTTTCCGGAAGACGGGGAAATCGTGCGCATCGGGCGGAAAAAGGCGCATGAGGGCGGCGCGGCCGATGCGCGCGCGTGGGAATTGTTCCGCCTTGACGACCTTGCTCCGGTCTGCCGGGAAGTGACGCGCATCGAATGGGATATGCAGGCAGCCTGCAAGGACGGATTCAAGCATTTCATGCTTAAGGAGATTATGGAGCAGCCTCGCGTCCTCGCCGACTGCATGGCCGGGCGCATAGCAGCTGATCCGGCCCGGGATGAATCCGAAGGCGTCCGGCTGCCCGAACTGGACGGGCTGGAAGTGCCGAAACGCCTGCGCATTGTGGCCTGTGGAACCTCATTCAACGCGGGATTGTGGGGCGCTCGTCTGCTGGAAAAATTCGGGGGCGTGCCCGTTACGGTAGAAATAGCTTCCGAATTTCGTTATCGCGATCCCTTGTTGGAAGAAGGCGAGGCGGTGCTGGCCATCAGCCAGTCCGGAGAAACGGCCGATACTCTGGCGGCGTTGCGCCTGGCCAGAGAAAAGGGGCATATCACATTGGGCCTGTGCAATGTCATGGGCTCTGCCGTCGCGCGTGAGGCCGATGCCGTGCTGTACACCCAGGCCGGGCCGGAAATCAGCGTGGCTTCCACCAAGGCCATGTGCAGCCAGATGGCGGTATTGTTGTTGCTTGCCCTGTATTGGGGAAAGCGCAAGGGAATGAAAGGCGATGCCGATCTGCTTGCCCGGTTGCGCGGTCTGCCCGAGTTGCTGAACAACGCCTTGCCTGCCATGCGTGAGACTGCCGCGCGTACGGCTCGCGCCTATGCGGGGGCGCGCAGCTTTTTCTTCCTCGGGCGTGGCCCGGCCTGTCCCTTGGCCCTGGAAGGCGCGCTCAAGCTCAAGGAGCTTTCCTACATTCATGCGGAAGGCTATGCCGCGGGCGAGATGAAGCATGGGCCCATTGCGCTGGTGGACCCGGAATTTCCCACCTTCGCATTGGCGTTGCGGGATGAGTTTTTCTCCAAAATAGTATCCAATATCGAACAGGTGCAGGCCAGGCAGGGCAAGGTTATTGTGCTGACCCAGATGGATGCCGGAGGCGAGTGCGGCGATCTGCATGCGGATGTGCTCTGGATACTGCCTTCCTGCCGAGCCGAACTGGCATCGTTCCTCGCGCTGCCGGCATTGCAGCTGTTCAGTTACGAAGTGGCCGACTATCTGGGCAAGGATGTGGATCAGCCGCGCAATCTGGCCAAGAGTGTAACAGTGGAATGAGACGCGGAGGGGCGGAGTATGACGCGCTGGACTGAAGGCGGAATCGGAAAAAGGGAGCGGGACGGCTCCGTGTGCGACCGGGATATCCTCGCCCGCATTATCAACCCCCATGCGGATCGATATGTGGTTGAGTCCATTCCTGAAAGCTCGCTGCTTTCCGCCTCTCCTGCCCGTGAGAAGCCCCGGCTTTCCATGCGGGAGGAATTTGCCGCGGCGTGCGCGCTTTATTCCCGGGGCATGACGCTGGCGCATGAGCTGTTTGAGAAAAAGCTTGATCTTTTCCCCCGCGCGGAACTGGCGGCATGGGCTGTGGATACGATGGAGAGCCTGATGCGCAACAAGGCCGCCCTGCTCAGCTTGTGCAAGCTGCGCTGCGGCGGCGATTACCTGTGTTCCCACAGTGTGAATGCGGCTGTGCTGGGCGCGGCGTTTGCCATGCATCTTGGCGTGAACAGGGTGTTTCTTCCGGACTTTGTGACCGCGGGCTTTCTTCATGACGTGGGCAAACTGTTCGTGCCCGAGCATGTCCTGCGCTACCCGGGCCGGCTTTCCCCCTCGCAGATGGAAGAGATGCGGGCTCATGTGCTCAAGGGGCAGGAATTCCTGCGCATGTGGGATGGCGTTTCTCCCATTGTGCTGGATGGAGAACTGGATCATCATGAATGCCATGACGGTTCCGGCTACCCCTACGGCAAGTCGGAGAAAGAGATTTCCTTTACGGGGCGGCTACTGGCCGTGGTGGATATGTATGACGCCATGTCCAGCAGCCGTGGCTACCGCAGTCAGGTGACGCCGTTCAGGGCGCTCGGCTTCATGTATAACAAAAGGGACAGTCGCTTTGCTCCCGGCTATCCGCAGGCCTTCATCAGGCTCATGGGCGTTTATCCGCCCGGCTCCTTTGTCCGCCTCTCCGACGGAAGTCTGGCCCTGGTGCTTGAGGCGGATGCCCATGCCGGGTTGCGGCCTCTGGTGATGCGTGTCCTGGATCGGGAAGGGCGATCCTGCGCTTCTGACGTCATCGCGCTCGGCGAGCGTGAGGATTTGAACATCAGAGGAACACTCTGGAAATTGCCCGCCCGATTGCGTCAGGACGCAGAAAAGCGTATTTTTCGTATCAGGGAGGGATGAGTGCTCCGCAACATGAAATATTTCGCTGTGACAGCCGTCAGGAGCAAGCCTGGAGCGGCCGAAGCCACGTTTTCGGCAAAGCGATGTTAATGAGCCTAGAGCATGTTCTTTTTGAAAATGCTCCCGGAGTCGAGCGAAGTGAGACTCCGTCGCGACGCCGGAGTAGCCGCAATTCACTTGCGGCGTAAAGCTCCGGCGGAGGCGTGAAACCTGCGGGTCAGAACATAGGGTCTGGCTGGCAGATAGTTTCAATCGCAAAACACTCTAATATACGAAGTGTTCAATGTTGCAGTTAACCTGCTCTGACCTTGACCAAACACAGTGAGGACCTGCCATGTGTGCCGGACAAGCGCGGAAAGAGCCGCAATGGGATCCCGGCTGGGATAAGGATAAATGGGAATTTTATCAGGACAGGCGCTGCTTCTGGCGTTGGCGGCGCACCGCGCCCAACGGCAATATCGTAGGCGCGGCCTGTCAGGGGTACCGTACGCGTAACGATTGTGAAGCCAATGCCTTGCGCAACGGCTGGCCGGGGAAGGAGCGCTGTTCAGGGCAGGTTAAGGAAACGCCCTGATCAGCGCTCCGGGGCGTGGAAGGGGGCAGCTCAACCACGTTTCATTTCTTCAATAAGCCCCATAAGTTCGCGTGCCTGGGCTGACAGATCGTTCACCGCGCCGGTTGCGGAGCGCATGGCCTGTGCGGTCTGGTTGGAAATGGTGTTCACAGCTTCCACCGAGCGGTTGATGGATTCGCTGCTTGCGGATTGTTCTTCGCTGGCGGCGGCAATAGCCCGCACCTGATCCGCGGAACTGTCAGCCAGGTGGAGGATTTCTTCCAGCAGCGAGCCGGACTGGTTGACGCTTTCCGTGACCTTGTTGGTCAGTTCTCCGGCGTGATTCACGCCCGTAATATTTTTGTGCACGCCGTCCTGAATGTTCTTGATAGCCTCACCCACTTCATGGGTCGCGGCCATGGTCTTTTCCGCCAGCTGGCGCACATTGTCCGCCACCACGGCAAATCCTTTGCCTGCATCTCCGGCCCGGGCCGCTTCAATGGCGGCATTCAGGGCCAGCAGGTTGGTCTGATCCGCGATATCGGTGATTACGGATAAGATCTGGCCGATAGCCTCGGCCCGTCTGCCAAGTTCCTGCATGTCTTTTGCGATGGCGGAAGAATTGGAGTACAGTTCTTCCATGCCCTTTACGGCATGGTGTACCTGGGCGGCCCCTTCCTTTGCCTTGAGCCGCACGTTTTCGGACGCCATGGCCGCATCGGAAGCGCTGCGGGCCACGGCCAGCACCGCGGTGTTCATTTCTTCCATGGAGTTGGCTGTTTCTCCGGCGAGGCGGGCCTGTTCGGCAGCGCCGTGTGCTGATGTGACGATTTCCTCGCTGAGCGCGCCGGAGGCACCGTTCACGGCCGTAACCACAGATTCCAGACGGGTCGCCGCCTGAAGCATGCCTTCCTTCCTGGCTTTTTCGGCCAGGGCTTTGGCGGCCTCGGCCTCCTCCAGGGCGGCAATGGCTTCTTCCTGTTTGCCCTTTGCTTCCCTGGTGGCTTCCAGGGCCTCATTGATTTTTTGTTTCAGGGTGCTGACCATGGAGTTAAGGGCATCAGCCAGCTTTCCCAGTTCATCCTTGCGCTGAACATCAAGCATATGATCGAGATCTCCGCCTGCCACGGCAGCGGCAAAGTTCACCCCTTTTGCCAGAGGGAGTGTGATGCTGCGAGTGAGCGCGACAGACAGGAGGAGTCCGATCAGGACGGCGGCAATCAGACCCGCGGTCAGCATATTGGAGGCGTCAAGCGCCGAACTGTCCGCATCGCGGGCGATGCTTCTGGTCTGTTCCATGCCCGCGGCGACGGTAATCCGGGCCAGTTCCTGAACATTGTCGGCCACAGTGCCCCGCTCCCTGTCGATCTCCGCGCGACTGAGCCAGGTTTCAAGCAGACTTTCCATATTGGCCTTGTATACATTGGCGGCATTGTAGGCGCTTTCCAGCTCCGGCAGGTATTGTTCCGGCAGCAGCGGGTTGAGCCTGTTGAAGCTTTGGTTCAGTCGGTTGAAAAGCTCCAGCCCTTCCCGCATTATGGCGGGATCATTCAGTGCCTGCGCGCTGTGATTCTTGATGCGTATGGTGTTGCCCAGGGAGGCAAGCTCGTTGCCCAGAGTGAGGGACAGCGTGAGTGTCTCCAGCACGGAAGGCGATTCCCCATTGTAAATGGCTTCAAGCAGAACCTGATCGCCCTGTCTCAGAAGATGCAGCACGCTGGTCTGAAATTCCTAGGCGCTCTTGTCCATATCCAGACGCAGCGTGATCAGACGCGTCTGGAGTTCATGCGTCTGCTCGCACAGTTCCTGATATTTTTCCATGTTCTGCGCTGTAGCATCGGCGTTCTGCCTCAGAACACGCAGTTCAGGATAGGCCTGAACCAGCTTCAGCGCCCGGTCAAGGCTGTTCCGGGCGTCCGCAAAGCTCTTGTTCGCGGCAGCCCAGTCTTCCTCCTGTCCGTTTCTGCCGAAGCGCAGCATGGACTGGATAGTGGAATTTACAGCCCTCTCAAGATCCGTGACAATCTCCACTTCCGCAAGATAGCATTCACTGATGCTTTGGCTGGCGTTCCGGGTATCCTTCAGGGTATTCATGGCCATAAGCCCCAATCCGCACATGAGGAGGATGAGCAGGCCGAATCCAAAGCCGAGTTTGAGCCAGAGTTTGAGATCTTTCATCAAAAAATCCTTTATGATTTGACGCTGCTTTGCGGAGTTTGCGCCTCCAGGCCGCGATCTGCCCGCGATTTTCGGGCTGCGGACGTTGTCGGCAGCCTCACCCTGAATACAACGTATTCAAGGTGGCATGATGCCGGGAGGGGAGGCAATCCGCACGCTCCCTGTCCGCCCTCGCCTGCGGAGTCAGCCGGCGGACGGGGAGATTGTGGATTGATACCTGGACATGACGTTAACGCCGGGCACGCACAATAACACAGAGCCTATTGTCTGTTCAGCGAAGTAATGAGGTTTGTCAGCACATTAATCTGGCGTTCAAGCTCTGCCACCGTGTGCGAGGCATCCGCCATGTTGGACGCGGTTTCAGTGGCGATGATATTGATTTGCCCCACGGTGCGGCTGATTCCCTCGCTGGTGGCGGACTGCTCTTCACTGGCGGCGGCAATGGCCTGGATTTTGTCGGCTGATTCGGCCGCCATGTTCAGAATTTCCGACAGGGTAGCCTTGGCTCTGGAGCCCAGTTCCTTGGTTTTATTAATATTTTCCACGCTGCGCTCCACCTGGGTGATGCTTTTGGCGGAGCTTTCCTGGATGGAAGTAATGGCGCTGGATACATCCGAAGTGGAGGCCATGGTTTTTTCCGCCAGCTTGCGCACTTCATCAGCCACGACAGCGAACCCGCGGCCGGCCTCTCCTGCGCGTGCCGCTTCGATGGCGGCATTCAGCGCCAGCAGATTGGTCTGATCCGCAATGTCGGAAATAACGTTCATAATCCGGGTGATGTCCTGCGCGCGCCTGTCCAGCGCGGTCATGACGCTTTTGAGTTCCATGGAATCATCCTGAACCTTCTGGATGCTTTTCATGACCTGCTCCACAACCGTCACGCCCGCTGTGGCCGCGTCGCGGGTTTCCTGAGCCCCCTTGGATGACGCGGCGGCATTGCCGGCAATGTCCGTCACGGCCAGATTCATCTGTTCCATGGCCGAGGTTGCCTCGGCCACACGCTGGGCCTGTTCCTGCGCTCCCGCGTTGCTGTGTTCGATACGCGCCGTCAGCTCCCTGCCCACGTCCTCGCTTGCCCTGGCCACGTCAGTCAGGCGCTCGGCCACTTCGCGCATTTGCCGCGCCGCCTCGTTGGCCCTGTTCAGAGCCTCGTCGGCATGGAGTCTGGCGGCCTGCGCCGCGCGGCTCTGTTCTTCGGCAAGCGCCTGTTTTTCCGCGCTTTCCCGGATGCGATGCTTGAGACGCTCGATCATGAAATTGAGTGTTTTACGCAATCTGCCGATTTCATTGCCGCTGTTGACGGCTATGACGGCGTCAAGATTGCCCTGCGCCGCATGTTCGGCAAATTTGGTTGTCTCTTCCAGCGGGGTGGTGATGGCACGGCTGGTAAAAATCAGGCTCATCATTATGGCAATGAAGATGATGGCGATGCAGATCGAGACATAGAGGGAATTAGCGCGGACTTTCTCGCGTGTGGCGTGCACTTGCGCGCTGCAACGCTCATTAAGAATGCGGGTGAACTGATCCAGCGGTTTCATAATCTCCGCGGTGGCGTCCTGATAGGCCGGGCCGAACACCAGCAGAGCCGCTTTTTCGCGGTCAGGCGCCCCCTGTACGGTATATTGGCCCGATGCGTCCTTGAACTTGCCTTCCACGGCGTTCATGGCCTCTGTTTCCAGAATGACCAGCGCATTGGAGAGCTGATTCGCCCTGGCCACCAGACCCAGTTCCTCATCGGTCACGCCGTAGTCTTTGAGCAGGCCGACCAGCTCTCTTTTCCGGCCGGGGGCGATCAGCGCGTCGGCAGGGCGGGGCTTTGCCCCGGCGCGCACATCCACGATGTCATTGTACGCGTCGAGCGCTTTCCTGTCGCCTGTCACGGCGTACAGCCGCACATTGGCGGTGAGGTTTTCGGAACTTTTGCGGACTTCCTCACCCAGCGTGAGGCTGGCCAGGCGCTGCTGCTCAACATCCTGAAGCGTATTTATATTTGATATGAATACAGAAATTTCAAATCCCGTGAAGATGACGGCGGCCAGAATGAGACCGTTGAGAAGAAGCATGGCCTTGCGGATGGTCATGATTGTACCTGCCTGTGCTGTTGCGATGTTAAGGACATGACGTCAGCCGGAAATCGGAATCCCTTCTTTTGCTGCCGGTATGTTATGAATACAAACGTGCAATCGTCGAAAAACAAAAAAAGTTTAGCATGAAGGTAAGGCAATCCTTATCAAAAGTGAAGGCAGCGCATAAAAAATCCGCCGGGGAGTTCCCGGCGGAAACGTTGCCTGCGCTACAGCTTTTTTTCCAGTTTCGCCCAACTGTCTTTCAAGGTGACAGTTCGGTTGAATACCGGTTTTTCTGGAGTGCCGTCAGGATCGGTGCAGAAATACCCCAGACGCTCAAACTGCACTCGCTCCCCTGCGGGCAGTCCCGCGAGGTAGGGTTCGGCCATGGCTGTGACGATTTTCATGGAATCGGGGTTGATAAAATCGGTAAAAGGACGCCCCTCGTCGGCGGGGTCGCCGGTTACACCGGGCGTGTCCTGCAAAAAAAGGTGGTCGTAGAGGCGAACCTCCACCGGGCGGGCATGGCGTGCGCTCACCCAATGGATGGTGCCCTTCACTTTGCGCCCGTCAGGAGAAGAGCCGCCGCGCGAGGACGGATCATGCGAGCAGCGCAGTTCCACCACATTGCCCGTGTCATCCTTTATGACTTCCCGGCAGGTGATGTAGTAGGCATAACGCAGCCGAACCTCGGCTCCGGGCGCAAGGCGGTAGTATTTTTTCGGCGGATTTTCCCGGAAGTCGTCGCGTTCAATCCACAGTTCGCGGCAAAACGGAACCGGGCGGGAACCATAGGAAGGATCTTCGGGGTGCAACGGCAGGTCGAAGCTTTCTTCCTTGTTTTCAGGGTAATCCTCAATGACTACCTTAATCGGATCGAGTACTGCCATGCAGCGCGGTGTGACGGCGTTGAGGTGTTCACGCACGCAGAACTCAAGGAGGCCGTAATCCACAACGGAGTCCGCCGTGCGCGCGACGCCGATGCGTGAGCAGAAGTCGCGGATGGCTTCGGGCGTAAAGCCGCGACGTCGCAGGCCGCTGATCGTGGGCATGCGCGGATCGTCCCATCCGCGCACATGCCCTTCCTTCACCAGTTGGATGAGCTTGCGCTTGGAAAGCAGGGTGTGCGTGAGGTTGAGCCTGGCGAATTCTATTTGCTGGGGGTGATAAATGCCCAGCGCGTCGAGCATCCAGTCATACAGTTCGCGGTTGTTGTCAAATTCCAGCGTGCATATGGAATGCGTGATGCCCTCGATGGAGTCGGAGATGCAGTGGGTGAAGTCGTACATGGGGTAGATGCGCCACTTGTCTCCCGTACGGTGATGCTCGGCATGCCGGATGCGGTACAGCGTGGGGTCACGCATGATCACATTGGGCGAGGCCATATCAATTTTTGCGCGAAGCACCAGCTTTCCGTCCGCAAATTCCCCCGCCTTCATGCGGCGGAACAAGTCAAGGCTTTCCTCCGCCGGGCGATCCCTCCAGGGGCTGGGGGTGCCGGGTTTGGTAAGCGTTCCGCGATATTCACGGATTTCTTCAGCCGACAGTTCATCCACATAGGCCTTGCCCTCCATGATCAGTTTTTCGGCATAGGCGTACAAGCGGTCAAAATAATCGGAAGCGTAGTGCGGTTCGCCTTCCCATTCAAAGCCCATCCAGCGTACATCCTGCTGGATGGAGTCAACATACTCCACGTCTTCTTTTACCGGATTGGTATCGTCGAAGCGCAGATTGCACTTGCCGCAAAAATCCTTGGCGAGTCCGAAATTCAGACAGATGGATTTGGCATGACCGATATGCAGGTAGCCGTTGGGTTCGGGGGGGAAGCGCGTGTGAACCCTGCCGTCGAAACGGCCGCTTTCGTTGTCCTGTGTGATGCGCGCGCGCAGGAAGTCTTGCCCCTGGGGCCGTTCCTGCGTTGGTGTGCAGGGTGTTTCGGGCTGCTGACTCATGAACTTGCTCCAGACCCGGCGGCAGGGCGCGGGTGAATTTGCGGGGAGAATTTCACGGATGACTGCGGCATCCGCACCAAATATTATATTATAGACGAGTCCTTTTGGGTGGTCAATGCACCGCCTGTCATCGCTCTGTTGTAGAATAGTGCTGAAAATAATAACCTTGACCGCCGGAAGCGCGAGCGCAGCGAGCTGATGTTGCCGCTCGTGCCGTGGTAAAATACACGTCTCGCGTTTTTACAGGAAATCTGCTTTCGGCACATAAATTGCATGGACAAGAGCGTCTTCCCCCCTGCGTCGTTAATCTGTCGCCCTGCCGCTTTGAGGCGGAGCCGGGGGCATGAGAAACGAAAGTTGATTCGTTTCGGGGAAGGCAAGGAGAATCTATGCAGAATGCCATGTTTTCCGGCGTATTCGCCGCATTGACCAGCGAACACCGCATGGCGGTGATTTCCAATAATTTGGCAAACGTCAACACCAGCGGCTACAAGGCGGACAAGCTGGCCTTCAAGGATACCATGCAGCACTACGCTCATGATTTCATCCGCGAGCCGCTGGAGAATCTGCGTTCCAAACCGCTGTTTCCCGAGGCTCAGCTTCGATCCAGAGTCCGGCTGGCTGTGGGGGAAACGGACTTCAGCCAGGGCAGTATGAAGTACACCGGAAACAACCTGGATTTCGCCATTTCCGGGGAAGGTTTTTTCCGCATTCAGACTCCGAACGGCGCTTTTCTCTCCCGGAACGGGAGCTTTTGTCAAAATTCTGACGGCACGCTGATGACCAAGCAGGGTTGGCCCGTGCTTGGAGAAGGGGGCCCGATCACGGTTCCCGAAGGAACCCGGAATATCCATGTGAACAGCGAAGGCGCCGTATTTGCGGACGGGGGGGAAATAGGCAGGCTTGAGCTTGTCAGTGTCGGAGATCTGACCGCGCTGGAAAAGGTGGGCGGCAATCTGTATCGCCTGCGGGAAGGTTCCACCGTGGCGGAAATTGATCCGCGCCAGACGGGCACCATGATCAATCAGGGGTATCTTGAGGCCGCCAATGTGGATGCTGTGACGGAAATGGTAAACATGATTGAGGTTCACCGCAGTTTTGAGGCGCATCAGAAAGTGATGCAGAGTTCGGACGCTGTGGACAGAGAGTTGAACACCAAGGTCGGCAAGGCCCGGTGATAGAAGGTCGGCGCGAGGCGGCTTTACTGCCGCGCGCCGGCACAGGACTTGCCGAATTCATTTTGGCGGCTGTGCCGTCAGAACTCGGTCAAGCATGTATCTTTATGGAAGCGCTGACGTATTCTGCGAATATATCAGCTCCATGCCCCGAGAGGCGCATGTCTTTTGGGGAAATGCACGCCAAGTCGCTCCGTTAACGGGAAACGTAAATATTCCCTCTTCGCGACTTGCGGGCGGTCTTGCGGAACAAGACCGCAGGGAAACGCCCTGATCAGCGTTTCCTTATACTCCAGCCCGCCGGGGCGTATCCGGCAAGCGAGGATAACCGTTATGATGCGTTCACTCTGGTCCGCCGCCACGGGCATGACCGCCCAGCAGACTAATATTGATGTCATTTCCAACAACCTGGCCAACGTCAATACCACGTCATTCAAAAAGAGCCGCGCCGAGTTTGAGGATCTGATGTATCAGACCATGCGCGTGGCCGGATCTGCCACGGAAGGGGATAATGCCATCCCCGTGGGCATTCAGGTGGGTATGGGCGTGCGCCCTGTGGCCGTACACAAGTTTTTTACCCAGGGGGATTTTCAGAACACGGGCAATTCTCTGGACGTGGCCATTGAGGGCGACGGGTTCTTTCGCGTCATGGTGGGAGATCAGGAAATGTACACCCGGGCGGGAGCATTCAAGCTCAACCAGGACGGCACTGTCGTTACCGCCAACGGCTATGTGCTTCAGCCCGAATTTGCCGTGCCGGAAGGGACGAAGTCCATTTCCATCAGTGAAGACGGGCGCATGGTGGCGCTGGACGCCAATTCGGAAGAACTGGCAGCCACAGATATTCCTTTGTACACCTTTATCAATGCCGCCGGTCTGGATGCGCGCGGACGCAACCTCTATACACCCACGGATGCCTCGGGCGATCCGGTGGAGGGCGTGCCCGGAGAAAACAACGTGGGCACCCTGGCGCAGGGGTTTCTGGAAATGTCCAACGTGGAAGTCGTGGATGAAATGGTCAACATGATCGTGGGTCAGCGGGCCTATGAAATGAATTCCAAGGCTATTCAGACTTCAGACTCCATGCTTCAGACCGCCGTTAACCTGAAGCGCAGCTGAGGCGGGGGGGTATCTTGTCTTTCTTGCGCGCCGCAGGCCGTTTCGCTCTGGTTGCGATTGTGCTGCCGGTTCTGGGGATGCTTCCCCTCGCCGCTCCGGCGGCGCAACCTTCCGGCAACGATTCTCGCGTGGCCGTACCTCCCGCTTCCATCGGCGGCGACAGCGGCGTATGGCGCTTGCGCATACGCGAAGCCGCGGCGGTTCAGGGCGACATGGTACGGCTCGGCGACATCGCCGATCCGCTCGGCGGCCTGTCCCGGTCAAGCTGGGAAGAACTGGCGGCCAGACCCCTGTGGCCCGCGCCGCCCACTCCCGGCAAACCTCTCCAGATCAACCGGCAGCGCCTAGAAGCCGCGTTGAGGGAGAGTTTGGGAGAACTTGCCGCATCTTGTATTTTACCTTCCTCTCTGGCTGTCCAGCGCGGCGGGGCGGTGTATCTCGAGCCTGATTTGCGCGCGCTGGTGATGCGCGCTCTGACGCCGCAGATTAATCTGCTGGGCGGGCATGGAGAGCTGACAGATTTTCGTCTGCCTGCATATGCGTTTACGGCCCATGAAGGGCAAAGCCTCGAACTTGAGCGGGGCATCGTCGCGCCGGGGCGCATCGGGCTGCGCTTTGCCGTGAAGGAAATGGACGGAACGGTCAGACGCCGTTTCACGGGCTCAGTCTTTCTCAATTTATGGATGGATGTGCCTTGCGCCGCTGTTCCTCTGAATCGGGGAGATGCCGTTTCATTGGACAGAGTGGCCTTTCGCTCCGAAAATCTTGCCTATATCAAAGGCGCTGTTTGGGATGGCCGGGGCGGCCCGTGGCAGGTGAAACGGGCCATCGGCGTGGGGGAAGCCATTCTGGCGGACGATCTCACCCCGCTGGCGGCCATTCACCGCGGGGATCGCGTGACGCTGGTGTACCGGCGGGGCAATGTGGAAATGCGCACAATGGTCGAGGCGCTGGAAGAGGGCGGCCCCGGGGATACCATAGCGGTGCGCAATCTCAGTTCAAAGAAACAGGTTTATGCCACGGTGCGCGATGCCGATACCGTGGAAACGAAGTAGCGGAGAAAGAGCATGAACAATATTGTTTCGGACAGATACGGACTTGCGGCGCGATGCCTCTGGTGCGTTGTCGCGCTGGCGCTCGCGGGGTGTACGGCGGCCGAGCAGAAGCCTACGATCATCCAGCCCGTGACGCAGCCCATGGCATACCGCGAGCCTGCTCCGGCCTACAGCAATCCCGGTTCGATTTTCAGCGAGGGCGACAACCTGCTGTTGTTTGATGATCACCGGGCCCGTCGCGTGGGGGATATCGTGATGGTCAACGTGGTGGAAAGCGCCAGCGCCGCCAATGAAGCCTCCACCGACACCAACAGGGACAGTTCGACGGAATACGGCGTTTCCGCCCTGTTCGGCAGAAGCTCCATTCCTCTTGTGGGCGGCAAGGTAGGCAGTTCTCCCATTCTGGGCACCAACACCAAGAAGGAGTTTTCCGCCGACGGCTCCACCACGCGCAACAACAAGGTTTCGGCCACAGTGGCCGCCCGTGTGGTAAATGTGATGCCTGATGGTCTGCTGCGCATCGAAGGCGCACGGGAAACCAAGGTCAACAATGAAACGCAGTTCCTTGTGGTTGCGGGCCTGATCCGCAGCCGGGACGTGGCGGCGGACAACAGTATTTTGTCCACGCAGATTGCTGACGCCCATATTTCCTACTATGGACAAGGCGTCATCGCCGACAAGCAGAAACCCGGCTGGCTGACGCGCCTGCTGGACAACATCTGGCCGTTCTAGCACCCTGAACCGTTTCATATCCTTGACCGCAGCGGGGTAAGAGAATTTGCCTGATGATGCTCGGTGTCGGGAACATGATTTTTTTTGGGGGGCCGAACAACTGCCGGAGGCTGTTCCAGACCTCCAGCCGCTCGCTGGCAAGGGGTTGCCTTGTCCCCTTGCAGTGTTTTGCCCGGAGCGGCAAAATCCCCGCAAAGCCTTATGAATTGTGAATTTGGCTTGCAAAATACAGGGGGGTTTGTTATTCACTGAACAATCAGGCTTGAGGAGAGACAACCTGTAACTTTCACTAGAGGATTTGAGATGGAGAACCAGAAAAACAGCGATGTTGTCGTTGACCGTGGGGAAGCGAAGTGGTCCGACCTGTGGCTCAAGGAAGACTATTGGGCGATATGGATCGGCTTCTTTATCCTGCTTGTATCCGCGTTCATGATTTTCGCCGGGGGCGATATCGAGAAAAAGATGGCTGACTACAATGCCGTTATCGCCGCTGAAAAAGCCAAACCTTTCAAAACCGTGGAGCTGATTCAGGCCACCGCCGCCAAGAAGGCCCTGACAGGCGCGTCCCTGCCTTCCGTGAAGGCGCTGATCGGCTACACGAAAACTCCCGGCAAGTGGGATTCCAATCCGCTCGCTTCCTTTGTGACCCCGGCCAAGGGCGACAAGGCCGCTGCTGATGCCGCCAAAGCCAAGGCCGAAGAAGCTCTGACCGCCGCCAAGGCCGCTCAGAGCGCCGCTGCTGATGCTCAATTCAAGGATGAAGAACTGAACACGGCCGCCGCCGATGCGGTAAAGGCGTGGGAAGCGGCAGACAAGGACGCGGCGGCTGCCAAGGTGAGTTCCGGCTCCAATATTTTCCTGTCTCTGGTGGTGCTTGGTCTTGGGCTGGGTGTCATGTTCTCCATAGGCATGATGGCCATGGGCAACAATGTTCCCCAGTTCTTCATCGGCTTCCTGGGCGTGTTCGTGCTCAGCGTGTTCGCCAACTTCCTCGGCGGCTTCAAGCCGACCGCGGCCTACGGCGTGAACGCTGAAATCATGTCCATCGTTCTTGGCCTGCTGATCGCCAACACCATCGGCACGCCCAAATGGATCATGCCCGCCGTGCAGGTGGAATACTACATCAAGGCCGGCCTTGTGCTGCTGGGCGCGGAAGTGCTCTTCGGCAAAATCCTGGCCATCGGCGTGCCCGGCATCTTTGTGGCCTGGGTGGTCACTCCCATCGTGCTGATCACCACCTTCATCTTCGGCCAGAAAGTGCTGAAGATGCCTTCCAAGACCCTGAACATCGTCATTTCCGCCGACATGTCCGTGTGCGGCACCTCTGCCGCCATTGCGACCGCGGCCGCCTGCCGTGCGAAGAAGGAAGAACTGACCCTTTCCGTGGGCCTTTCCCTCACCTTCACCGCGATCATGATGATTGCCCTGCCCGCGCTGATCAAGGCCCTTGGTCTGCCTGAAGTGCTGGGCGGCGCCTGGATCGGCGGCACCATCGACGCCACCGGCTCCGTGGCTGCTGCGGGCGCCTTCCTCGGCCCCAAGGCCCTGCAGGTTGCCGCAACCATCAAGATGATCCAGAATGTGCTCATCGGCGTGACCGCCTTCTGCGTGGCCATGTACTGGTGCACCAAGGTTGAATGCAACGAAGGGCAGCAGGTTTCCGCCATGGAAATCTGGAACCGCTTCCCCAAGTTCGTCATCGGCTTCCTGGCCGTGTCCATCATCTGCTCTGTGGTGAGCGGCAACCTTGGCAACGATCTTGCCACCTCCATGATTGACAAGGGTGTGGTTTCCGTAGCCAAGGCTTTCCGTGGCTGGATGTTCGCTCTGGCCTTCGTGTCCATCGGCCTTGCCACCAACTTCCGTGACCTCGCCCAGTACTTCAAGGGCGGCAAGCCCATTATCCTGTATGTTGTGGGCCAGTCCTTCAACCTGTGCCTGACCCTGCTCATGGCCTGGATTATGTTCTACAAGGTCTTCCCCGACATCACCGCGAGCATCTAGCGCGGGTTATCATGCAAAGGCCGCCCGCGCCAGGCGCGGGCGGCCCATTTCCTGGAGTCATCATGAATTTTTCTTCCGCCATGCAACGCTGGTTCAGACTTGCCGCTTATGGGGCCATGTTCTGGCTGATTTTTTGCGTGGGACTGCCGCACCTGCTTTCTCTGAGTGAAAGCTGGAGAACTTTCGGCGCGGCTCAGGAAAAATGGAACCTTCATGCCGGAGCGGTCTATTACACTGATGTTCCCGTCACCCGGGATACAGAGACTGCCAATCGCGCCGCGGTGCGGCAGGCTCTGGACAAGAGACTCCAAACCATCTCAAAGGCTGATGCCGGCACTGGGATGTAGCATATTGAAATAGCTCTTCTCCTCAAGTATTGTTCGTCCTTCAACGAACTGAAAAACGGCGCTGCAAATTGTGGTGCCGTTTTTTCGCGCTTTACGGAGTCGAGCTGAGCGAGAAGCGGTAAAACAGGCGGCATACCACGATGTGTTTGCAGGGGCGAGCAAGGGGAGACTCTTCTCTGCTTTCCTTATCTGTAAAGCGCTTCGCGCTCACGGCTCAGAGCGCCGCGCCGCTTCCTTGTCTCCCCCTGTCCGGTTCGCCGCAATTCATTTGCGGCGTACCGCCCGAGGGGGAGCGGGGTACAGGTTCATTTTTCCTTCAAAACCTATTTTTCTCCTGTTTTGCCGAAACGCGGAACTGGCGCGGCGTTTTTCTTTGTCCAGATCAGACGCATTTCACCGCGTTCCGCCGTATTGAACACGGCAATGCCGCGTTCGGTCAGGGCGGTCACTATCCCGGGATGCGGGAAATTGAAATTGTTGTATGCCCCGCAGGAGATCAGAGCGACTTCAGGCGCTACGGCATCATAGAATTCGGGCAGAAAGCCGGTAAGAGAACCATGATGGGGCACGACCAATGCATAAGCCTGAACCGGCAGACCGGAACGGAGTATTTGCTTCAGGGCGGAACGCTCCGCATCACCGCACAGCAGCGCCAACCCTTGCCCGTTTCTGACCAGCCGGATCACCAGTGAGCTGTTATTATCGGAAAAGCGGCCTCGTGCGGGAGGATGCAGCACTTCCAGGGAAAGATCGTCAGACAGGGGAATGATATCGCCGCGCTGGAGTAGAGACTCGAAAATGCCGCGCCGGCGTGCCGCTTGCACCAGACGCGGGCCGTCACCTTTGTCGAACGCACCCGGCAGGGCGGAATGGTACAGTGTTCCGATATGAAAACTGTTCGTCACGGCGATTAATCCCCGGATGTGATCCATGTCGGCATGGGAAGCCATAACGGCCTCAAGCCGCGGGGCACGATTGAAAGTCAGGGCATGGGCCACGATGTCCCGGCCGGTATCGAAGCGCGGAGACAGTGAGCCGCCGCCGTCCAGCAGGATGCGCCCGATGCCGGAAGGCGCAGGGTATTCAAGCACAAGCGCCTGGCCCTGTCCGACATCAAGCATACGCAGTTCGATGCGCTGTTCATGCCGGGCAAGCAAGGTTTCGCCGCTTCTCTGCCATAATCCGACGGGGAGCAGGAGGACGCCGCAGAGCAGCAGTTTGCGACATGCGGAAAACGTGCCGCTGTTTCCTGCCGCGCAGGCCAGGGCCGGCAGTGCGCAGGCAAAGCCGAGTATGGATAGCCCTGAAGGTTTGAGGCCCTGTGCGACAGCAAGCAGCCCGGAACTGTCCATGTGCTTCAGCAGATCCAGCAAAAGATCGCCGGGCAGAGCTGCGCCGGACAACAGAACATGCAACGCTTCCCTGCCGTCGGCAAGGGGAAGCAGAGCGCAGCCCAGAGCGGCAAGGGGCAAAACCACTACACCCAATACGGGAAGCCAGACCAGATTGAGAATGAAACAGAGGCTGACTCTGCCGAATGCGTGCAGCACGACAGGGAGTGCGGCGAGCTGAGCGGCAAGAGAGACGATGAGCATTTGTGCGCTTGCGCGCAGGCCGTGAGAATGAAAGGGGACGGCGCGCAACAGCGGCGTGGCCAGAACTATGCCCGCCACGGAAAGCATGGACAGGCGCACTGAAAGATCAAAGACAGCGGCCGGGTGAACGGCCAAAAAACATAGCCCGGCAAAAAACAGTGCATCAAGTGCGGTGAGTACCCTGCCGTTCAACCAGAGAGCCGCCCCGGCAAAAAGCATAATCGCGGCCCGAATTAAAGATGGCGGGGCGTCGCCCAACCAGAGGTAGAGCAGGGCGAGAGGCAGACCCAGGGTAAAAATCAGCTTGCGGCGCGGCAGATACAGAAAAAGACAAGGATGCAGTTTACTCGTGAAGGCGGCACAGCCTGTTGCAATCAGGAGCGCCAGCGCAAGATGTTGCCCGGACAGTGCGAGAGAGTGCACCAGACTCGCTCTGGTGAACAGATTCAGGGTGGAAGAATTCAGCGCATAGCGGTCCCCGAAAAGCAGCGCAGGCAGCATGGCCTGCCCTTGCGTCATGAAGCGGCTGGAGCCCGCCTCATTCCTGTTTTCTTCGTTTGTCGAGGATGGCAAGGGCGCCGCTTCGCCAAGGTTGCGCACAAAGGCGCTTCTTAAAAGTTCGCGTAGTTTTGGGCCGGGATCAGGCTTGCCGTCTACCTTTACAGGCTGTTCCCGTCCGGGGCGCGACATGGCCCAGGCGTTGAACCATACGTCTTTTGCCGCCCAGTATGCGGCGATGTCACTGCCTTTTTCTCCGGCGTTGATGTTGGTGAAGGAAGACACAGGGCGGATGCGTGAAGTCACGATCAGATATTGACCGGGGAGCGGGCGCGGCGTACCGGGCAACCGCGCTTGATCCCAGGAAAAATTTACCCTGCCCGGCAAAGGGGGAAGGGAGGCGTCGGCGGCAGGGCGTACGTTTTCCAGCAGGATTCGCAGGCGGCGATCCGGAAGCCCGGCCACGGATGCGACCTGCCCCCGGATTTCCACGCGTTCTCCGCTTTTGAACCAGGCTGGAATGTCCACGGGGTATTCCGGTTCTGCATGGCGCATATGCACAAAGCCCGCAATCATGCACAACACCAGCACAAAACGGCGGGCTGAAGCAGGTTCAAGGTAACATTGTCTCGCGGCCGGGGGGGAGCAAGCCTGTTTTAAAGAATCCTTGCCTGGGGCAGGACAAAGCCAGAGCAGAATGGCGGCAGCGGCACAACCCGCGAGGCAGTGCCGGGCGGAGATAACCCCGATCAATACGCCAAGAGTGCACATCTGCCAGAAAAAGAGCGGCGGCACGCCCGGTCGGAAGGAGGCCGCGGCTCCCTGTGAAGAACCATTGGTTTGCTCTTTGTGCCGTAACATGAATAAAGCCAAGATGTAAGCGGCCCTCTTTACGCAGAAGGCGGGAGGCGGTTGAAAAAATGTTTGAGGGGCTTCTCGCCCCCCGCAAACACCCTTCGGCAGAGCGCAAGACGCTCTGTACAGACTGATGACAAACCCGTGCTTCGCGGAGTTTGCGCCGTCCAAGCCGCAAAGCGGCTTGACGGAAATGTACGAAAACCGCTTGCGCTACGGCGCGGCAAGGCCGCGGTCTGCTCGCAGTTTTCGGGGCTGCTGACGTTGTGTGCAGCCTTGCGCTTATGCGTCAGCGCAGACGCGCCGGATGCGCGCGCCCACGGCTTGCAGTTTGACTTCCATGCTCTCGTAACCGCGGTCAAGGTGGTAGATGCGCTGTACGGTGGTTTTGCCTCGAGCGGCAAGACCGGCCAGCACCAGAGAGGCGCTGGCCCGAAGATCCGAAGCCATGACCGGCGCGCCGGTCATGCGCTCCACGCCGCGCACCATGGCGGCTGAACCGGCCAGGCGGATGTCCGCGCCCATGCGCACCAGTTCCTGAACGTGCATGAAACGGTTTTCAAAAATAGTTTCGTCGATCATGCTGGAACCGTCGGCAAGGCAGAGCAGGGCCATAATCTGGGCCTGCATGTCCGTGGGGAAACCGGGATGCGGGCGGGTGCTGACATCCACGCCGCGCAGGCCGTCGCTCCCCCGGCGGGCGAGCACGCCGTCTTCCCGGAGAGATATTTCCATGCCCGCTTCGCGCAGTTTTATCAGTACGGCATCCATGTCGTCATACGGGCAATTCTTGAGCAGGAGTTCGCCGCCCGTGATGCCCGCCGCAGCAAGAAAGGTGCCCGCCTCAATGCGATCCGGCATGACGGCGTATTCACAGCCGGCAAGCGAGCGCACGCCCTGCACCCGGATGGCGGATGAGCCGTGGCCTTCGATCCTTGCGCCGCAGCGAATAAGAAATCTGGCCAGATCCACCACTTCCGGCTCGCGGGCCACGTTTTCCAGTACAGTTTCCCCATCGGCCAGACAGGCGGCCATGAGCAAATTTTCCGTTCCGCCCACGGTGGGGAAATCGAACTGAATATGTGCGCCCTTGAGTCCGTCGCATTTACCATTGATGTAGCCTTCCTCAAGTTCAAATTCCGCGCCCATTTTTTCCAGCGCGGAAAGATGCAGATTCACAGGGCGCGCCCCAATGGCGCAGCCGCCGGGCATGGCCACGCGGGCAACGCCGAGCCGAGCCAGCAGCGGGCCAAGGCAGAGCACCGAGGCGCGCATGGTTTTCACCAGTTCATAAGGCGCTTCGCTCTGTAATGTACAGTGGGAGACTTCAACCTTACCGTCATGGAAAGCACAGGGGCAGCCCAGGATTTCCAGCAACTTGAGCGTGGTGTGAATATCCCGCAGGTCGGGCACATTGGTGAAGGTTGTCGAACCGTTCAGCAGAATAGAAGCCATAAGAATGGGCAGTGCCGCGTTTTTCGATCCGCTGACGCTGATTTCTCCCCGCAGGGGGCTCCCGCCTTCAATCACCAGATTTTGCATCATTTCCTCGCTTTAAAGCGCTTTGGTTTGAACGGAATTGGCTCCCGAAAAAGGCTTGACCTTGTCGGACGCATTGAGTAATAGATCATCTCGCATGGCGGAAGTAGCTCAGTTGGCAGAGCACCTGGTTGTGGCCCAGGGGGCCGAGAGTTCAAGCCTCTTCTTTCGCCCCATTCAAAAATAAGCCCTGTTCGCAGGGCTTTTTTTGCGGCCCTTTGCCCGTTCCAGCCCTTTTCCGGAAAGACGGCGCGCCACGCATCAGAACTCCAGGGCCAGCCCGACCGGGCAGTGATCCGAGCCGTACACATCGTTTTCGATCCAGGCGTCGCGGATATTGTATTTGAGTTCTTCAGAGACGAAGAAATAGTCAATACGCCATCCGATATTCTTTTCCCGCGCGCGCATGCGATAGGACCACCAGCTGTAGGCAGCGGCTTCCCCGCCGTGTACATGGCGAAAGGTATCCACATACCCCGCTGCCGTGAAGGCATCCATCCAGTCCCGTTCCACAGGCAGAAAGCCCGTATTGGATTCATTTTCCTTCGGGCGGGCCAAATCTACGGGCTTGTGGGCGATATTGAAATCGCCGCACACCACAATGGGCTTGTCGCGCCGCAATTCTTCCGCATAATCGAGAAACGCGCGGAAAAAGCCCATCTTGTACGGCACACGTTTGAACACGCCTTTTTCCAACTCTTCTCCGCCGTTGGGGAAATAGCCGTTGAAATAATGAAACTGTTCAAATTCCAGGTGAAGGATACGGCCTTCCCCCTGGTAGTCAGGGTCGGGCAGTTCGTGTTCTGCATACTGCGGTTCAATACGGCTGAATACCGCCACGCCGGAATATCCTTTTTTTACGGTGGAAGGACACCACCATGCGTGCCAGCCCTCAGGCGCGCGGTTTGCCTCAGAGATTTGTTCGGGAGCCGCCTTGGTTTCCTGAAGGCCCACAATGTCGGCGTTTGTAGTGGAAAACCACGCCCATTCGGGCTTCCGGCTCAGGGCTCTGAATCCGTTGACATTCCAGGAGGCAAAACGCAGCAGGGGCATGGCAAATCCAACGGTTGAAGATGTTTGTTTCAATCCTCAGTCGGCCTGTCTGCCGGCTGACTCCACATGCGGTGGGAAGAGAGCGGAAAAGAGTCCATCGGCTGTGCCGATTTGTCAACCCCACGTCCTCCTGAAGGGGCAGGTTTCAAACCATAAAGAAATGTTTGAAGAAGAGGCGGGAACGCAGAACCAAGAATACGCGAGCGCGGGCCGAAGCTCAAGGAGCCTCTTTCCTTAGATCATTTTGTGATTGAAAGTATCTTCCAGCCAGGATCCTATGTTCTGGCGCGCAGGTTTCACGCC